>NZ_JBSGDT010000019.1:0-160720 GCF_053602515.1 Amycolatopsis sp. NPDC004368
AGCACAGTAATGTGTTGTTGAGTTGACTGGTACTAATAGGCCGAGGACTTGTCCACAAAGATGTTACGCATCCACTCTACGGTTCTGAAACACCACACTGGTGTCTGTGACAGACGCGGTGTGTGTTGTTTCGTAGTGTTTCGGTGGTTATAGCGCCAGGGAAACGCCCGGTCCCATTCCGAACCCGGAAGCTAAGCCTGGTAGCGCCGATGGTACTGCAACCGAAGGGTTGTGGGAGAGTAGGACGCCGCCGAACTTACTCAGAGTAGGCCCCGGTCGAGAATCTTCACGGTTCTCCCGGGGCCTACTTCTATGTGTCGTGCTGTGCGGTGCCCGTGACGGAGCGCCGATGCGCGCGCGGGGCGCTCCGAACGGCCCCGTAGGATGGTCAGTCGGCCCCCTTACCGGGTGGCCCGTGAGAACACAAGAATTTTCTATGGCAGGAGGCCAGGTGTCCGAGTTCGGTCGACGTGACTCAGAGGATGATGGGTCCGGCCGGTCGGCTCGCCGCGACCAGGGCTCCCGCGGCAACCGGTCGGACGCGCCCCGGGGAGACCGGCGTGGCGCGCGGCAGGACCGTGGCGGGCGCGACGGCAGCTACCAGGGACGCCCCCGGCGCGACGACCGCGGCGCGCGCGGCGCGCGCGGCGGCGGGTACCAGGGCCGGCCCTCGGGTGGCGACGGTGGCCGTGATCAGCGCGGCGGCGGGTTCGCCGGCAGCCGCGGCGGCTCGGACGACCGCGGATCGCGGGGTGGCTACGAGAACCGTTCGGGCCGGCCGCAGGGCAAGTCGACCTCCGGGCGCCGCTGGGAGGACCGCGACTCGAGCGGTTCGCGCGGCACCGGTGGCTCGAGCTTCCGCAACGACAACCGCTCCGGTGGCGGCTTCCGCGATTCGCGCGGTGCCGGCGGCTCGCGCGGCGGCTTCCGCGACGACCGGGGCTCCGGCGGGTTCCGCCCCCAGCGCGATTCGGACGACCGCGATTTCCGCGGCGACCGCGACAACCGTGGCGGCGGCTTCCGGAATGACCGTGACGACCGCGGCTCCGGCGGTTTCCGCAAGGACGGCGGCACGGGTGGCTACCGCGGCGGCAGCGGTTCGGGCCGCTCGCGTGACGATCGCGGTTCGGGTTACCGCGGTGGTTCGGCGGGTTCGCGGGACGACCGCGGATCCGGTTACCGCGGTGGTTCGGCTGGTTCGCGTGATGACCGTGGTTCGGGTTACCGCGGTGGTTCGGACGGTTCGCGGGGCGGCAGCGGCTCGAGCTATCGCGGCGGCAGCGGTTCGGGCGGCTCGCGTGATGATCGTGGCTCCGGTTACCGCGGTGGTTCCGGTGGTTCGCGGGATGACCGCGGCGGCTCCGGTTTCCGCAGCGGTGGCAACTCGGGCGGGTTCCGTGGCGACCGCAGTGGCGGCGGGCCCGGTGGGTACCGCAGCGAGCGTGGGGGCAGCGGTTCGGGCGGTTACCGCAACGACCGTGACCGCAACGACCGTGACCGCAACGACCGTGACGACCGCGGGGGTTATCGCGGTGACCGGGACAACCGGGGCGGCAGCTCCGGCGGCTCCGGCGGCTACCGGGGCGACCGCGACGACCGTGGTTCGCGCCCCGGTGGTTTCCGGGACGACCGGCGGCCGGGTGGCTTCCAGAAGGACCGTGAGGACCGCGGCTTCCGCAGCGGCGGCTCGCGCGACGACCGCGGCGGCAGCGGCTCGGGTGGGTTCCGCAAGGACCGCGACGACCGCGGCGGGTTCCGCAACGATCGCGGTACGGGCGGCGGTTACCGGGGTGATCGTCGCGATGACCGGGGCGGCGCTCGCGGGTCCTTCGACCGGGCCGACAACAGGGGCGGGTTCCGTGACCGTCGGGACTCCGGCGACTCCCGTGGCCGCCGCGACTTCGATCGCGCCGGCACGCGTGGTGCCGATGCTCGCGACGCGGCCTCCGACGACTTCGACATCACCGACGACGGCTTCGTCACCGGCGATTCCGCCGACCGCGATGAGTTCAGCCCGGCCGGGGACGACGGTCGCCGCTCGGACCTGATCGCCGCCGACTCGGCCGCGGCCGGCGATGACTCCGTTGGCGACAACGGGACCGGCGGTGCCGGCTCCGGCAGCGAGCGGTCCGCTCGTGACGACCGCGGTGCGGCCGCCGGCGACCAGGGCGACCGCGACAGGAACTCAGGTGGCGGCGACCACGACGACCGCGGCGAGGGGACCTCTCACAGCGAGGGTTCGGGTGCCGACAGCGAGCAGGGCGACGGCGGGACCGGCGGCCGGTCGATCGACAACGACCGCGTCGACGGTGGCGAGCGCGGCGACGACGACCGCGCGGAGAGCCAGACTCGTGGCGGGGCCGAGCGCGGCGACGGTGGCGCGCGGTCGGAGGGCGACCGCGACAACCGCAAGCGCGACAACGACGGCCCCGACCACAGCGACAGCGATGGCGCCATCCGTGGCGACCGTGACAACCGCGATCTCGTGAACAACGACCGCGATGATCGTGACCACGGTGATGGCCTTGACCACGGCGACAGCGATGGCGCCGGCCGTGGTGACGGCGACCACGGCGGTCGTGAGGAGCACGCCCGCGACGGCCGTGACCACCGCGACAGCCATGGCAACGGTGACCACGGCGATGGCCGTGGCCGTGACGCTCGCGATGACGACGGCCGTGACCGCGAGAGCCGTGACCGCGACAGCCGCGACGATCGGGACCGCCGTGATCGTGGCGATCGCGACCGTGGTGACCGCGGGAACGAGCGTGGTGGCGACCGTCCGCGCCGGGATTCCCGTGACAGCCCGGACAACGGCCGCGACAACCGGCGCGACGACCGACCCCGCCGCGACAGCCGCGACGACCGTGACTCCCGCGGCAGCCGTGACTCGCGGCCGAGGCGGGACGACCGGCCGGCCCGCGGACCGCGCGGCGGAGCGGCGGAGGAGCTGAGCGACGCCGCCCTCGCCCGGGAGCTGCTGGAAGCGCCGGAGCTGCCCGAGGGCATCGAGTTCTCCGATCTCGACGATGAGGTGCGCCGTGAGCTGCGGACGTTGCCGAAGGGGCTCGCGGAGACGGTCGGGAAGCACCTGGTGGCGGCCGGCGGGCTGATCGACGTCGATCCGGAAGCGGCGCTGGAGCACGCGAAGTACGCCAAGCTGAAGGCGTCACGCGTGCCGATCGTGCGCGAGGCGCTGGGGCTGGCGGCCTACCACACGGGCAACTGGCAGGAGGCGCTGTCGGAGCTGCGGGCCGTGCGGCGCATGACCCGCAGCGACGAGCACGTGGCCATCATCGCCGACGCCGAGCGGGCGCTGGGCCGGCCCGAGCGGGCGCTGGACCTCGCCAAGGAGACCGACACCGCCAAGCTCACGAAGGCGACGCAGGTCGAGCTGGCGATCGTCGCGGCCGGGGCGCGCCGCGACCTCGGGCAGGTGGACGCGTCGGTCGTGTCGCTGCAGGGGCCGGATCTGGTGCCGAGCAAGCGTGACCCCTGGAGTGCGCGCCTGTTCTACGCCTACGCCGACAACCTCGTGGCCGCCGGCCGCAAGGACGAGGCGCTGCGCTGGTTCCTCAACGCGGCGGAAGCCGACCGGGAAGACGAGACCGACGCGGGCGAGCGCGCCGCGGAGCTGTCGGATGAGTGACGCGCTCCTGGCGGCCTACGACGCGGTGCTGTTCGACCTCGACGGCACCGTGTACCACGGCTCGCAGGTGATCGAGGGCGCACCGGAAGCGGTCGCGGCCGTGCGGGAGCACGGGGCGGCCGTCCGGTACGTCACGAACAACGCGTCGAAGGCGCCGGTCGACGTCGTCACGCACCTGCGGGACCTCGGGCTCGACGCGGTGGTCGAAGAGGTGCACACGAGCGCCCAGGCGGCCGCCGCGGTGCTCGGCGAGCGGCTGCCCGCCGGGGCGCGCGTGGTGGTCGTGGGCACGGACTCGCTGGCCGCCGAGGTCGAGGCGGCCGGCCTGACGACCACGCGCAAGGTCGCCGACGACGTCGCGGCCGTCGTGCAGGGGCACTCGCCGGAGACGGGGTGGGCCGACCTCTCCGAGGCGGCGCTGGCGATCCGCGCGGGCGCGTTGTGGGTCGCGTGCAACGTCGACGCCACCCTGCCGTCGGAACGCGGCCTGCTGGTCGGCAACGGGTCGATGGTCGCGGCGCTGCGCACGGCCACCGACACCGAGCCGGTCGTCGCGGGCAAACCGCAGCCTCTCCTGTTCGAAACGGCCGCGCGGTCGGCCGAGTCGAACCGGCCCCTGGTCGTGGGCGACCGGCTCGACACCGACATCGCCGGTGCGGTCGCCGCGGGCATGGACGTGCTCGCGGTGCTCTCCGGCGTCGCGACGCCCGCGGGCCTCGTCAACGCGATCCCCGCCGAACGGCCGACGCACCTGGCCGCCGACCTGTCCGCCCTGACGCAGCGCGGCGAGGACCTCAGGATCGGTCCTCGGCCGGGCTGGACCGTCGAAACCGGCGAAACCGGCGAGACCCTGACGGTCCACACCGATGGCGACGGGCAGGGCACCGAACTCGACCTGCTCCGCGCGCTGTGCCACGCGGCGTGGGAGAGCGGTGTGACCGAAGTCCGCGCGGAGGACGACGCGGCCGCGGCGGCGCTGACCGGGCTGGGCCTGGCCTGACTGGTAGTTTGAGCTCGTGCATCCGAACGTCCCGCGGCCCGTTCCGGGCCCTCCGCCGGTCCCCGGACCCGGCCCGCAGCAGACCGATCCCCGCGCGGGGATCGACGAAGCCGTGGCGGGCCTCGACGACCTGAACTCGGTGCCGCTCGCCGAGCACGTCGACCGGTTCGAGGCCGTGCACACCGAGCTGACCGTGGCCCTGTCCAGCATCGACCGGGTCTGACCGGCGTGCCCAAACGGGCCCGCCTCGACGCGGAGCTGGTTCGCCGCGGCCTGGCCCGCTCCCGGGAACAGGCCTCGGCCCTCATCGCCGGCGGCAAGGTCTCCGTGCGGGGCATGGTCGCCACCAAACCGGCCACCGGAGTCGAGTCCGACGCGCCGATCGTGGTGAAGGACGAGGACGACCCCGGCTGGGCCTCGCGCGGCGCGCACAAACTGCTCGGCGCCCTCGAGAAGTTCGGCCCCGAAGGGCTGACCGTCGAGGGCCGCCGCTGCCTCGACGCCGGCGCGTCCACCGGCGGGTTCACCGACGTGCTGCTGCGGGGCGGCGCCGCCACCGTGATCGCCGCCGACGTGGGCCGCGGCCTGCTCGACTGGCGACTGCGCACCGACGAACGCGTGGTCGTGCTCGACCGCACCAACGTGCGCAACCTGACTCCCGAGGCGCTCGGCGGCCAGGTCGACCTCGTCGTCGGTGACCTGTCCTTCATCTCGCTCAAGCTCGTGCTGCCCGCGCTCGCCGAGTGCGCGCGCGCAGGCGCCGACCTCGTGCCCATGGTCAAACCGCAGTTCGAGGTCGGCAAGGACCGCCTCGGCAGCGGTGGTGTGGTGCGTGATCCCGAACTGCGTGCGGAGTCTGTGGTGAGCGTGATCGCCGAAGCCGCGAAGCTGGGGCTCGCGCTGCGCGGGGTCGTCGCCAGCCCACTGCCCGGGCCGTCGGGCAACGTCGAGTACTTCGTGTGGCTGCGCAAGGAAAACAGCGGCGACGCCGCCGCCGTCGATGGCACTGTGGACGGTGTCGAGCGGCTCGTGCGGGCCGCTGTCCAGGAAGGACCCCAGTGACCAGCGAACGCGAAGTGCTCCTCGTGGCGCACCCGGACCGGGACCGCACCCGGGAGGCCGCCCGCGAGGTGTCCGCGCGGTTCACGAAGGCCGGGATCCGGCTGCGCGTGACCGACGAAGACGTGCGGCAGCTCATCGATCCCGACGGCTGCATGGACATGCCGTGCACCGTCGTCGCGCCGCAGGACGACCCCGCGCGCGGGGCCGAGCTCGTGTTCGTGCTCGGCGGCGACGGCACGCTCCTGCGCGCGGCCGAGCTCGCGCGTCCCGCCGGAGTGCCCGTGCTGGGGGTGAACCTCGGCCGCGTCGGGTTCCTGGCCGAGGCCGACTCCGACGCACTCGCCGACGCCGTGCAGCGCGTGGTCGACCGTGAGTACCAGGTCGAGGACCGCATGACGATCGACGTCACCGTGACCCATGGCGGCACCGAGCTGTACCGCACGTGGGCGCTGAACGAGGCCAGCGTCGAGAAGTTCTCACGCGAACGCGTGCTCGACGCGCTGATCGAGGTCGACGGCCGCCCGGTGTCGTCCTTCGGCTGCGACGGCGTGCTGTGCGCGACGCCGACGGGCTCCACCGCGTACGCGTTCTCCGCCGGCGGCCCGATCATGTGGCCGGACGTGGAGGCGCTGCTGGTGGTGCCGAGCAACGCCCACGCGCTGTTCGCGCGTCCGCTGGTCGTCTCGCCCGACTCCGTGATCACCGTCGGCATCGACCCCTCGGGGCCGAGCGCGGTCCTGACCTGCGACGGGCTGCGCAGCTTCGACATGCCGCCGGGTTCGCTCGTGCGGGTGGTCTGCGGCCGCCGGCCGGTGCGGCTCGTGCGGCTGTGGGACGGCGTGTTCACCGACCGGCTCGTGCACAAGTTCGGCCTCCCGGTGCGCAGCTGGCGTGAGCGCCGCACCGGCGGTCGCTCCGTCTGAACGGGCATCGTGACCCGCGACACGCCCGGGCGTGGTGCGTTCGCACAAGCGTTCGACCAGCGAAAAGGACAGTTAGCACCGGTCGAGCGCACGGACGGTCGGTGGGGGCGGCTACCGTAGGCGGCGTGCTGGCAGAGATGCGCATCCAGGGCCTCGGAGTCATCGAGGACGCCCTGCTGGAACTGCACCCGGGTTTCACCGTCGTGACCGGTGAGACGGGCGCCGGGAAAACCATGGTCGTGACCGGGCTGCACCTGCTCTCCGGTGGGCGAGCCGAGGCGTCCAAGGTCCGGAACGGAATGCTCAAGGCCTTCGTGGAAGGGCGGTTCACCCTCGACAAGGCCGACACCGCGAGCCGCATCGTCACCGACGCGGGCGCGGACATCGACGAGGACGGCAGCGTGATCGCGTTGCGCACGGTGGCCGTCGACGGGCGTTCGAGAGCCCACCTGGGTGGCCGGTCCGTGCCGGTCGGCGTGCTGGCGGACCTGTCCGAGCAGGTGATCGCGGTGCACGGGCAGAACGACCAGCTGCGGCTGCTGCGCCCCAGCGAGCAGCGCGCGGTGATCGATCGGTTCGCGGGCTCCGAGGTCGGCGAGCCGCTCGCCGCCTACCGCGAGGTGCGCGAGGAGTGGCTGGCGGTCATCACCGAGCTCACCGAGCGCTCCACCCGCTCCCGCGAGATGGCGCAGCAGGCCGACCTGCTCAAGCACGGCCTCACCGAGATCGACGGCGTCGCGCCCGAGCCGGGCGAGGACGTGGAGCTCACCGAGCAGATCAAGCGGCTCATGGCCGTGGACGAGCTGCGGGCCTCGGCGACCGAGGCGCACGTCGCGGTGTCCGGTTCACCCGACGGCGACCCGGAGGCACCGGGCGCGCTCGGCCTGGTCGGCGAGGCGCTGCGCCGCCTGGCCTCGGCCGAGGACTCCGCGCTGCGCGATCTGGTGCCGCGCCTGGAAGAAGCGTCGATGCTGCTCACCGACGTGGGCGCGGAGCTGGGCGGGTACGTCGAGAACCTCGACGCCGACCCGGCGCTGCTCGAGCAGGCGCTGGCGCGCCAGGCCGACCTCAAGCGCCTCACCCGCAAGTACGCGGCCGACGTCGACGGCGTGCTGGCCTGGGCCGACGACGCCCGCCGCCGGCTCGAGTCCATGGACACCTCCGAAGAGGCGCTCGCCGAGCTGGCGCGCCGGCGCGACGAGCTCGCCGTGACGCTGGGGGACCACGCCACGGCGGTGTCGGCCGCGCGCGGCAAGGCCGCGGCCGAACTGGCGTCGGCGATCACCAAGGAGCTTTCCGGGCTCGCGATGGGCCAGGCGGAGCTGGAGATCACCGTCGAGCAGAAGCCCGCCGAGCACGGCGACCGCCAGGCCCTGGCCATCGACGGGCACGCCGTGCACGCCGGCGCCGACGGCATCGACGAGGTCGAGCTGTTGCTGCGCGCCCACAACGGCGCACCGCCCCTGCCGGTGCACAAGGCCGCGTCCGGCGGTGAGCTCTCGCGTGTGATGCTGGCCATCGAGGTGGTCCTGGCCCACGCCGACACCGTGCAGACGCTGGTGTTCGACGAGGTCGACGCCGGCGTCGGCGGGCGCGCGGCGGTCGAGATCGGCCGCCGGCTCTCCCGGCTCGCGCGCACGCACCAGGTGCTCGTGGTGACCCACCTCCCGCAGGTCGCGGCCTTCGCCGACCAGCACCTGGTGGTGGACAAGGGCACCAGCGGCGGCGTCACGCGAAGCGGCGTGAAGCTGCTGAAGCAGCCCGACCGGGTGAAGGAGCTGGCGCGCATGCTCGCCGGCATGGACGGCACGGAGACCGGCCGCGCCCACGCCGAGGAGCTGCTCGCCGTGGCGGAGAAGGACAAGGCGGCCGCGGAGCCCAAACGCAAGCGTGCCAAGAAGGGCTGAGCACTTCACATGATCTGGGCCGCGGTGGCCGACGTCGAGGCGGAGCTCGCCCGAGCGCGACGCGACGGCGATCTCGACCGGTTCCTCGGGCTGCTCGGCGGCGAAGAGCTGTTCGTGCCGATGCTGCGCCGGGACGCGGAGAAGCTCGCGGGTGAACGCGGCTGGTCGTCGGCGAAAGCGTGCTGCCGCGAGCGTTCGCTGCGGTTGTTCACGCGTGGCGCGCTGCCCGACCCGGGTGCCGACGTGGTGTTCCTCAGCGGCGATCTCGACTGGGCGCTGCACGGCGTCGACGCCGACGAGCAGGTGGTGTTCAACCCCGGCACGCTCGGCGAATGGCAGGTGCCCGGTTCGGTGGTGCTGCCGTGGCTCGCCGCGAACCCGCACCGCGTCACGGCCGTCGAGCAGCAGGTCGAGCGGCTCAACACCGCGCGCTACGGGCACTTCGACGGCCCGCTCGCCCACGCGCTGGCGTGCGGCGCGCACCAGGCCGTGCTCACCGCCGAACCCTGGAACGTGCTCGACGCGCGCTACCACGACTACGTCGCCGAGGTCCGCGGCCTGCGCGACTGGTGGGGAGTGTCCGACGCGGCCGGCTGGCGCGCGGCGGCGAGCGATCTCGTCGGGCCCGATTACCCGCTCACGCCCGGCAATCTCGTGCTCGTGCTGCGCGCCCGGTACGGCTCGGGCGGCGACCCGTGGTCCTGGGCCGAGCTCGTGGTGCGCTGGTGCGCGGACCACGGCGCGCAGGACCAGGCGCCCGCGCTCGTCGACGTGCTGCGCCGGGTGGTGCGGTACGAACAGCGCTTCCGCGCCGACGGGCTGCTGCCGCCCTCGGGTGTCGTCGGCACGACCATCGGCTGGGACATCGCCCGCGCGGTGGCGATGGCGCGCTGGGGTCTGGCGGTCGGCCACTGCGACGCGCTGACGGCCGAACTGATGGTGCTCGAGGCCGGCGCGGCGGCGCGTCGCTACCACCAGTCATGGGCCGAGCTGTCGGCGAGCTACGTGATGGGCCGCGTCCTCGCCCTGGACGAGGAGGGGTTCGGCGAGGAGTACACCTCGGCCCTGCGAGTCCATCACCTGCTGCTTCAAGATCCCGCGAGTCCTTGGCTGAACCTCCCGTTCGGTGCGGCGGAGCCCACCATCCAACCCTGAACGGACGCTCACGGCGACACGGCTCACCACAATGAGTCACGTCCGCTTCGGCGCGTCGGCGCTCGTCCCTCCCACAAATTTGTCACCATCAGCCACATGAAGCTCACCGGTCTGCTCGCGCGAAACCACGAAGCCCTCCCCGGCATCACCGGCGTCGCGCGGGTCGACCGCCGCACGCGGGAGCTGTTGCGCCGCGTCAGCGCGGGCGACGTGGCGGTGCTCGACCAGCTCGACCTCGACCGCGCGACGGCCGACGCGCTGGTGGAGGCCGAGGTCGCCGCCGTGGTCAACGCGTCGCCCTCGATCTCCGGCCGGTTCCCGAACCTGGGCCCGGAGATCCTGCTGGCCGCGGGCATCCCGCTCGTCGACTCGGTCGGCGGCGAGCTGCTGCGCACGGTCAAGGACGGCACGAAGCTGCGCGTGCACGAGGGCGGCGTCTACATCGGGGAACGGCAGATCGCCTCGGGCGACGAGCAGACGCCCGAAAGTGTCGCCGACCAGATGATCGAGGCCAAGGCCGGGATGTCGACGCAGCTGGAGGCGTTCTCGGCCAACACCATCGAGTTCCTCCGCCGCGAGCGCACGCTGATCCTCGACGGGGTCGGCGTACCCGAACTGCGGCTGCCGATGCGCGACCGCCACGTGCTGGTGGTCGCCGGCGGCAACGGCCACGCCGAGGACCTCAAGAAGCTCAAGAAGTACATCGGGGAGCACCGGCCGGTGCTCGTCGGCGTCGACGCGGGTGCCGACACGCTGCGCGCGCAGGGCCACACGCCCGACGTGATCGTGGGGGACCCGACCGGCATCGGCACCGCGACCCTGCGCAGCGGCGGCGAGGTCGTGGTGCCCGCGCAGCCCGACGGCCACGCGCCCGGCGTCCAGCGCATCCAGGACCTGGGCATCGGCGCGGTCACGTTCCCCGCGTCGGGCAACTCCGAGGACCTCGCGCTGCTGCTGGCCGACGCCCACGGCGCGAGCCTCGTCGTCACCGTCGGGTTCCAGGCCACGCTGCGGGAGTTCCTCGACCACGGCCGGTCGGGCTCGAACCCGTCCACGTTCCTCACCCGGCTCAAGCTGGGCACGAAACTGGTCGACGGCAAGGCCGTCGCGACGCTGCACCGCAGCCGGGTGTCCCTGGGCGCCGTCGCGCTGCTCGTCCTCGCCGCCGTCGTCGTGGTGGTCGCCGCGCTGCTGGTCTCCGACGTCGGCTCCGTCTACCTGGACTGGATCCAGCACACCTGGACCACGTTCACGACCTGGGTGAAGGGGCTCTTCACGTGATTTCCCTGCGGTACCACATCGTTTCCATCACCGCGTGTTTCCTCGCGCTGGCCGTCGGCGTGGTCCTGGGCTCCACCGCGCTCAACGGCTCGCTGCTTTCCGGGCTGTCGGACCAGAAGAAGGACCTCGGCACGCAGGTCTCCGACCTCGAGGCACAGCGCAACGAGCTCAATGCGCGCCTGGCCGATGCCGACGCGTTCGCCGGCTCGATGGGCCCGAAGGTCGTGGCCGGCTCGCTCGACAAGCGCACGGTGGTGCTCGTGACCACCGAGGACGCCCGCCCGGCCGATCGCGACGCGCTCAAGCAGCTCGTGCAGCAGTCCGGGGCCTCGGTGACCGGAGAGCTGCAGCTGACCGACGCGTTCACCGACCCGGAAAAGGCCGACCAGCTGCGCGACGTGGTCACGCGTCTGCAGCCGGCGGGCTCGCAGTTCCCCACTGCGGGTGACTCCGGCACGCTCGCCGGTGCACTGCTCGGTTCGGTTCTGCTGCTCGACAAGGCCACGGCGAAGCCGCAGTCCACTGGGGACGAACTGGCCGCGGCGCTCGGCGGCCTCACCGACGGCGGTTTCGTGAAGCCCAGCCAGGGCGTGCAGCCCGCGCAGCTGGCGATCGTGCTCACCGGCGCGCAGCAGACCGGCGAGGGCGCGGGCGACCGCGCGGCCACGATCGCGCGGTTCGCGACGCAGCTCGACCGCGCCGGCGCGGGCACGGTGCTCGCCGGCGACCCGGGTTCGGCCGACGGGTCCGGTCCGATCGGCGTGGTGCGCGCCGACACCTCCGCCACCTCGATCCTGTCCACTGTGGACAACGTCGACTCCGCCGCCGGCCGCGTGGCCACACTGCTGGCCCTGCGCGAGCAGCTCGACGGCGGCTCCGGCCGCTACGGCATCGGCGGCAACGCCCAGGCGCCTGCACCGGGTGTCGGGGCGTCCACCGGGAACTGAAGCACCCCGCACGCCGGCGGCGGCCGGGGAATCTCCTGGAGGGTGAGAGATTCCTGGCCGCCGCCGGTTCGTGCTCAGCAAGCGCCGTTGTCGGCCCAGACGTTCTGGCTGCCGCCCGGGGTGTCGCCCTGCGTCCACCACTTCGCGGTCCACTTGTGCCCGCCGTAGGACACGCTCGCACCGCCGCTGTAGGCCTGCGTGGCGTTCCACGCGGCCGGGCAGCTGCCCACCGGCGGTGCGCTCGTGCCGCCTGGTGAGCAGACCCCGTTGTCGGTCCACACGTTCTGGCTGCCACCCGGGGTGTCGCCCTGCGTCCACCACTTGGCCGTCCACTCGTGACCGTTGTACGAAACCTCGGACCCACCGGTGTACGCCTCGGTCGGGTTCCACGCCGCCGCCGAACAGGAACCGCCGCCCGGAGTGGTCGGGGTCGTGGTCGGCGACGTCGGGGTGGTCGGCGTCGTGGAGGTGGTCGGGGTCGTGGAGGTGGTCGGCGGCGTGGTGCCGCAGCCGGCCGTGGCCGCGGCCAGGCCGTTGACGACGTCGTGGAACAGCGTCGCGTTCGGGTCGAGGTCGTACAGCGAGAACATCATCGCGCCGGCCAGGTTGTTGCAGTGGATGTAGTCGGTGCGTGCCTTGATCGACTGGGCCGAGGAGCCGCCGTAGAAGTTCGTGCCGTCGTAGAACCACGCCGACTGCGTGACCGGGTCGTAGAAGGTGTCCGCCGGGTTGTCGACGATCCCGCCCAGTTCCTTGTACATCGCGATGCCGGGCACGTTGCCGCTCAAGGTTTTTCCGGCCGAAGGCCCGGTCGCCGACTGGTAGAGCCCGTGGTTCGCACCGGCGGGCACGCCCGTCCAGCCCCGGTAGTAGAACGGGATGCCGAGCGTGAGCTTGTTCGACGGGAAGCCGCCGGGGATGCCGTAGGCCGCCGAGCCCTGCGTATAGGCCTTCAGCACCGAGTCGATGGTGTACTTCTCGGTGCCAGGCGCGATCGTGCCCGACGGGTCGTTCGTCGAACCGTAGAGCGGGTCCTGGAAGTTCGTCGGCCCGGTCGCGTCCCACGCGCCGTGCATGTCGTACGTCATCGCGTCGGCGAAGTCCAGGTACTGGCCGATCTTGTCGGTCTGCAGCTTCGCGATCTTGTCCTGCCCGCCCGGCAGCGCGGCCGACAGCGAGTAGTGCTTGCCGCCCAGTGCGTCGAGCTCCGTGCGGAACTCCTTGAGCAGCGCGGTGAAGTTGGCCGTGTCGTCGGCGCTCACGTGGTTGCCGAGGTGACCGGTGGCCGACCCGGGGTACTCCCAGTCGATGTCGAAACCGTCGAAGATCCCGGCCGCCGTGCCGGGGCCGCCGTAGCCACCCTGCGAGGGCAGGTTGCCCTTGATGAACATGTCGATGCAGGAGCTCACGAGCTTCTTGCGCGACGCGTCGGTGGCGGCCGCGTCGGAGAAGTACTTCGAGTACGTCCAGCCGCCGAGCGAGAGCACCACCTTGAGGTTCGGGTGGCGCGCCTTGAGCTCCTGCAGCTGGTGGAAGTTGCCGACGATCGGCATGCCGAACGTGTCGGCCGTGCCGTCGACGCTGATGTCGGAGCCGAAGGACTTCTGGTAGTCGGCGAAGGCGTCGCCCGCTCCGTCGCCCGCGTTGGGGTTGTTCTCGCCCGCGGGGTCGGGGTCGCTCGCCTTCGTGGCCTCGAAGCAGGTCAAGTTCGTGGGGTCGATGTTCTCGAAGTCGTAGAGCAGGTAGTCGAGGTTGCCGGCGAGTGCATCGACGTTCTTGGGGTAGTAGGCGTTCTGGTAGATGCTCCACTGGTCGTAGTACGCGATGCGCAGACCGCCCGACGACGCGGCCTGCGAGGTCGCGGCCGGGGTCGCGCCCGCGCCTTCGGCGGGTGGGCCGGCCAGGGTCGTGAGCCCGCCGACGACCACGGCCGCGGCGGCGGCCGAGAGCCAGGCGGCTCTTCTGGATACCTTGTGCTGCATGGGTTCTCCCTCGCGCAGGCGAACGGTCCTCCGCGCCCGGGGAGCGCGGAGGACCGTCGCGACGTGTGGATCACTGCCTGAGCGGTACCGGCCCGTTGAAGAGAATGTGAACCAGCGCACAGGGAGAGTCAATACTTTGGACTAGACCAATTCTGGACGGTGGGCGCTATGGGGTGTTTCGTCCGGAAATGCCCGCCGAAGGTCGGCCGGTCAACCGCGGTTCAGAAGCCGATGGCTTCGCGCAGCAGCAGGACGGTGCAGCGGCCGGGGAAGGGTTCCGCGTTGAGGACGAGCAGCCGGTTGACCGCGCTGGGCCAGCCGTAGGCCGCCTGCGCCCGGGCGCTTTCGAGCGGGAGGCAGTGGTCTTCGACGCGGCGCAGCGCGGCGTCGAGATCGGGCACGATCTTCTGCGCGCCGACGACCCAGATCGCGTGGGCGGCGCCGCCCGCGTACCCGGGCAGCTGGCTGCCGCTGCCGGAAGCGATCACGAGCGAGCCGGTCTCGGTGACCGCGTGGACGCTGCCGAAGATGAAGTCGGGGCTCGCGCGCAGCCGCCGGATGTCGTCGGCGTCGGCGACCCGGTCCATCGCGAGGGTGAGCGGCCGGATCGCCTCGTAGCGGCCGCTGGTGTTGAGGTCGTCGTCGATGCCGGACGGGCGCAGCGTTTCACTGGCCGCGGTGAGCACGCCGGAGCCTTCGGGAATCAGCTCGCTGACGCGGGTGCGCGCCTGGGCCACGTCGTCGAGGATTTCGGTGGTGAACCCGTGGGCCGTCAGGGCGGCGCGGGTGCGGTCCAAAGTGGGCGCGGAAGCGGGAGCGGTGAAGGTCGGGGCGGTCATGGGGTCTCCCGGGGTCGTCGGTGGATTACGGCACCTTCGACAAAACAGGGCCGGGAAGTGTGCGGCGCTCACACTTCCCGCCGCTGGTTTGTCGGAGTGGGCAGGACAGCCGAGACGTCAGGAGCAGCCATGACCACGCCCCCCGAGCCCGCCCCGGACCTGAGGAAGCGGTCGAGTCACCCGGCGCGTGGCTCGCCACGGTCGCGAGCCGGATCTGCCTCAACCTGCTGGGCTCGGCGCGGGTCCGGCGGGAGACGTACGTGGGGGAGTGGATCCCCGAACCGTTGCCCGGCGAGCACACCGACCCCGCCGACCGCGTCACTCTCGACGAGTCGGTGGGCATGGCCTTCCTCGTGGTGCTCGAGTCGATGACCCCGGCCGAACGCGTCGCCTTCATCCTGCACGACGTGTTCCGCTACTCCTTCCCCGAAGTCGCCGGGATCGTCGGCCGCAGCCCGGCGGCCTGCCGGCAGCTGGCGTCGTCGGCGCGCCGCCGGATCCGCGCCGCTCCGGCGAGCCCGGCGGCCGGGCAGGCCGGGATCGTGCGGGCCTTCAAGCAGGCGTGGGAAGCCCAGGACCTCACCGCGCTGATCGGCCTGCTCCACCCCGGCGCCACGGCGATCGCCGACAGCGGCGGTCTCGCGCTCAGCTTCCTGAAACCCATTGCGGGCGGCGAGCGGATCGCGCGCGCCTGGGTCGGGCTCGCCCGCCGGGCGCTGGGTACCACCGAGCTGCTGGAGCGCACGGTCAACGGCCAGCCCGGTCTCGTGGCCCGGCGCGGCGGGGTGATCGAGACGGTGTACGCGTTCGAGGTGGCCGGCGATCTTCTCCGCCCGCTCGCGCCCACCGCGTCCCGTGGCGTTCTGGCGCCGGCGGGTGCCGTGGGTCCTGGTTGCCGTACGTGGCCTGGTCGGTGCTGTACTGGGGGTGGTCGCTGCTCACCGGGCAGCAGCCCGTCGGCTCGGCCGCCGCCGCGCTGCGGGCGCTCGGGATCGAGATCGCCGACGGCACGGCGTGGTACCACCTGTACTTCCTGCTCGTGACGCTGCAGGTGTACCTGCTGTTCCCGGTGCTGCTGAAGCTCGCGCGCACGATCGAGCGCCGGCCGTGGCTCGTGCTGGGAGTTTCCGGCGCGGTGCAGATCGCGGTCACGTGGTTCCTGAGCTACCCGCCCGAAGGCCTCGAGTACTCGACGGTGAGCCGGTTCTTCACCACGCTGCTGCCGTACCAGTTCTACTCGCTGCTGGGCGCCGTCGCGGCCGTGCACTTCGAGACGGTGCGGGCGTGGGTGGGGCGCCACGGCCGGCTCGTGGTGGCCGGCCTGGTGGTGTCGCTCGCCGTGGCCGAGACGGGGTACTTCGTGAGTGTCCACAACGGACTGTGGCCCGAGCTGGCCGGCGACGCGTTCCGGCCCTACCTCGTGCCCTGGTGCGTCGCGGCCATCGCCGGCCTGTTCCTGGCCGGCACGCGCTGGGCCGAGGCGGGCCGTCCCGGCCGCCGGGTGGTGTCGTGGGCGGTGGACCGGTCGTTCGCGATCTTCCTGACGCACCCGCTGGCCCTGGCGCTGCTGAGTCCCCTGATCGCGTTCGTCGGCGACGCCGCCGGGGCACCGTGGACGACGATCGTCGTGTACCCGGCGACCGTGGCGCTGACCCTGGTGCTGGTCGAGGTGCTGCGGCGGCTGCCGTGGAGCCGCGCGCTCACGGGGCGGCCGCCGATCGCCCGGGCGCTTGCCACTCCCGCTGCTCAGCCGGCGAGCCAGGTGTTTTAGAGCTAGGCGCCCGAGCCGAGCATGGCTGTCCAGGTGTCGACGAACCCGGGGAAGGTTTTGCCGACCGTGGCGGGATTTTCCACGAGGACGCCGGGCACGCGCAGGCCCAGGACGGCGGCGGCCATCACCAGCCGGTGGTCGTCGTAAGTGTGGAAGACGCCGCCGTGCAGGGGGGCCGGGGTGATGCGCAGGCCGTCTTCCGTTTCGGACACGGCGGCGCCCAGAGCGGACAGTTCCGTGGCCAGCGCGGTGATCCGGTCGGTCTCGTGGCCGCGCAGGTGCGCGACGCCGCTGATCACCGACGGGCCCTCGGCGAAGCACAGCAGCGCGGCGATCACCGGGGTCAGCTCGCCGACCTCGTGCAGGTCGAGCTCGACCCCCGGGAGGTGCGAGCCGCCGGTGACGGTGAGGCCCTCGTCGTCGAGGCGGACGGACGCGCCGAGGGCGGGCAGGAAGGTGCGCAGCCAGTCGCCGGGCTGGGTCGTGGTGGCCGGCCAACCCGCCACGCGCACGGTGCCGCCCGCGGCCACGGCGGCGGCCACGAACGGCGCGGCCGTGGACAGGTCCGGCTCGACCACGTACTCGGGGCAGGAAAGCTTCGCCGGCGCGACGTGGAACTCGGCGCCCTCGCGGTCCACGGTGGCGCCGAAGCGGTGGAGCATGTCGAGTGTCATCGCGATGTGCGGTTCGCTCGGCGGGGCGTCGCCGACGAGCCGGACGGTCACGCCGCGGTCGAAGGCGGGCCCGGCCAGCAGCAGCGCGGAGAGGAACTGGCTCGACGCGGACGAGTCGAGGTCCACCGCGCCGCCGCGCACGCCGCCGTCGCCGTGGACGGTGAAGGGCGGGGCGCCGCGACCAGGTCCGGCACCGTCGTCGATGCGCACGCCGAGGCGGCGCAGCGCGGCCAGCAACGGGCCGATCGGGCGGCGGCGGATGGCGTCGTCGCCGTCGAAGAGCACCGGGGAGTCACCGAGCGCGGCGAGCGCGGGCGTGAAGCGGGCGACCGTGCCGGCGTTGCCGAGCGCGATCTCCACGGGCGCGCCGTGGCCGCCCGTGGTGCCGAGCGGGTACACGAGGAAACCGTCGGCCGTCTCCTCCGACCGCGCGCCCAGCGAGGCCAGCGCGCCGAGCATGAGCCGCGTGTCGCGCGAGTCGAGCGGCACGCGCACCCGCGTGGGCGCGCCCGCGAGGGCGGCCAGCACGTAGGCGCGGTTCGTGATCGACTTCGAGCCGGGCACGCGCACCCGCGCGTCGAGTGCCGCCGCCGCGACCGGCGCGGCCCAGTGGTTCTCGTGCGGTTCCGTCACGCACCGAAGCCTAGCGTGGCGGTCCCCGTCATCCCCGCCGCGCCGGAGGAGGGCGTCAGCGAGCGGATCGGCGAACGTGCGATATGCTGGCGGCCCGTGGGACATCAGTCGCGGGCTACCAAGTTTGTCTTTGTCACCGGAGGCGTCGCCTCCTCTCTGGGTAAGGGATTGACGGCCTCGAGCCTCGGTCAGCTCCTTACCGCGCGCGGGCTTCGCGTCACGATGCAGAAGCTCGACCCGTATCTCAACGTCGACCCCGGGACGATGAACCCGTTCCAGCACGGTGAGGTGTTCGTCACCGACGACGGTGCGGAGACGGACCTCGACATCGGGCACTACGAGCGGTTCCTCGACCGGGACCTCGACGGCAAGGCCAACGTCACGACCGGCCAGGTCTACTCGGAGGTCATCGCCAAGGAGCGCCGCGGCGAGTACCTCGGCGACACGGTGCAGGTCATCCCGCACATCACGGACGAGATCAAGTCGCGCATCACCGCCGCGGCCGGTCCGGACGAGCACGGGAACACCCCGGACGTGGTGATCACCGAGGTCGGCGGCACGGTCGGTGACATCGAGTCGCTGCCGTTCCTCGAAGCGTGCCGCCAGGTGCGCCACGACGTCGGGCGCGACCACTGCTTCTTCCTGCACGTGTCGCTCGTGCCCTACCTCGCGCCGTCGGGTGAGCTCAAGACCAAGCCGACCCAGCACTCCGTGGCCGCGCTGCGCAACATCGGCATCCAGCCCGACGCGCTGGTCTGCCGGGCCGACCGGGAGATCCCCGAGGACCTCAAGCGCAAGATCGGCCTGATGTGCGACGTCGACTCCGAGGCGGTCATCGCCTGCCCCGACGCGCGCTCGATCTACGACATCCCGAAGGTGCTGCACGGCGAGGCGCTCGACGCCTACGTGGTGCGCCGCCTGGGCCTGCCGTTCCGCGACGTCGACTGGACGGTGTGGGGCGACCTGCTCAACCGGGTGCACAACCCGAGCGAGACGGTGCGGATCGCCGTGGTGGGCAAGTACATCGACCTGCCCGACGCGTACCTGTCGGTGACCGAGGCGCTGCGCGCGGGCGGGTTCGCCCACCGCGCCAAGGTCGAGATCGTGTGGGTGGCCTCCGACGACGCGCAGACCGCGTCCGGTGCCGCCTCCGTGCTGTCCGATGTGGACGGCGTGCTGATCCCCGGCGGGTTCGGCATCCGCGGCATCGAGGGCAAGGTGGGCGCGATCGAGTACGCCCGCACGCGCGGCGTGCCGCTGCTGGGCCTGTGCCTGGGCCTGCAGTGCATGGTCATCGAGGGCGCGCGCCACCTGGCGGGCATCGCCGACGCCAACTCGGCCGAGTTCGACGAGGGCACGAAGCACGCGGTGATCTCGACGATGGCCGACCAGCGCGACGTCGTCGCGGGCGAACGCGACATGGGCGGCACGATGCGCCTCGGCGCGTACCCGGCGAAGCTCAAGCCGGGCTCGCAGGTCGCGAAGGCGTACGGCACCACCGAGGTGTCCGAGCGCCACCGCCACCGCTACGAGGTCAACAACACCTACCGCAAGCAGCTCTCGGACGCGGGGCTCGTGTTCTCCGGCACCTCGCCCGACGACCGCCTGGTCGAGTTCGTGGAGCTGCCGGCCGACGTGCACCCGTTCTTCGTCGGCACGCAGGCGCACCCCGAGCTCAAGAGCCGCCCGACGCGGCCGCACCCGCTCTTCAGCGCGTTCGTGAAGGCCGTGGTGGACCGCAAGGTCGCCGAGCGGCTGCCGGTGGAGCTCGCCGAGGCCCCCGTGGCGGCCCGGTGACCGAGCCCGGCAAGCACGAGTTCACGGTCGCCGACTCCCGGGTCGTCCACATCGGACACGTCGTCGGCCTCCGCGTCGACGACGTGGTGATGCCCGGCGGCGACACCGCGAAGCGCGAGGTGGTGGAGCACCTCGGTGCCGTGGCGATCCTCACGCTCGACGCCGACGACACCGTGACGATGGTCCACCAGTACCGGCACCCGCTCGGGCGCCGGCTGTGGGAGCTGCCGGCCGGCCTGATCGACAAGCCGGGGGAGGACCCCGTCGACGCGGCGAAGCGCGAGCTCGTCGAGGAGGTCGGGCTGGCCGCGGGCGAGTGGTCCACGCTCGTGGACGTGGCCGCCTCGCCCGGTTTCACCGACGAGGTCGTGCGCGTGTTCCTCGCGCGCGAGGTGTCCGAAGTGGACCGAGAGGTGCTCGGCGAGGAGGAGGCCGACCTCGTCGTGAAGAAGTTCCCGCTCGCCGAGGCCGTCGCGATGGCGCTCTCGGGTGAGCTGGTCAACGGCGCCACCGTGTCCGGCGTGCTCGCCGCGCACGCGGTGGTCACCGGCGCCGCGATGGCCCGTCCGGCCGACGCGCCGTGGCAGGACCGGCCGACGCGGTTCGCCCAGCGGCGCGCCGAAGGCTGAGGCCGTCGTCCGCGCCCGCCGCGCGTCGGCGGGCACGGACGACGAACCGGCCTAGAGTGTGACCCCGTGACGGGCACGGGCAGGACGGCGGTGGGGGACGTGATCGCCGCGTACCTGGACCACCTCGTGGTCGAGCGCGGCACCGCCCGCAACACGCTCGACAGCTACGCCCGCGACCTGCGCCGCTACGCCGCGCACCTCGCCGCCGGCTGCGTCACGCGGTTCGCGGACGTCACCCCGGCCCACGTCACGTCGTTCGGCGCCGCTCTGCGCGAGGGCGACGAAGAGCACCGGCCGCTGGCCGCGTCGTCGGCCGCGCGGGCACTGGTGGCCGTGCGCGGGCTGCACAAGTTCGCCCACGCCGACGGCATCACCGAGCGCGACCCGGCGCGTGAGGTCCGGCCGCCCGCGCCGGCGAAACGGCTGCCCAAGGCCCTGCCCGTGGCCGACGTCCTCAAGCTGCTCGACACCCCACCGCCCGACGGCGAGCGCGCGCTGCGCGACCGGGCGCTGCTGGAGCTGCTGTACTCGACCGGCGCCCGCATCTCCGAAGCGGTGGGGCTCGACGTGGACGACGTCGACGACGCCGACCGCACCGTGCTGCTCGACGGCAAGGGCGGCAAGCAGCGGCTCGTGCCGATCGGCCGGCCCGCGGTGGAGGCGCTGCACGCCTACCTCGTGCGGGCCCGCCCGGTGCTCGCGGCCCACGGGCGCGGCACGTCCGCGATGTTCCTCAACGTCCGCGGCAGCCGGCTGTCCCGGCAGAGCGCGTGGCAGGTCCTCAAGGACACCGCCGAACGCGCGGGCATCACGGCCGACGTCTCGCCGCACACGTTGCGCCACTCGTTCGCCACGCACCTGCTCGAAGGCGGCGCCGACGTCCGCGTGGTGCAGGAGCTGCTGGGCCACGCCTCGGTGACGACGACCCAGGTCTACACACTCGTCACGGTCAACACCCTGCGCGAGGTCTACGCCACCGCGCACCCGCGCGCACTGGGCTGAAGGGCCGCAGGGCATCAGCCACCAGTGGTGACTTCGCGGGCGCGGCCCGGCGCGGCGCTTTGCCGGGGCTCTGATTTCCCGCATAGGCTGCCCGGGTCGCCGAAACAAGGAGCTTTCCCGCCATGTCGACACCGAACCAGCCGGAGCGCCCGGCCGCGTCCGCCGGGTCGGCCGCGGCGAGCCTCTCCCAGGCGCGAATCGCCACCCCCGCGAACCACGACGGCGACGAGCCGTCCGAAGGCGCGCGGCTGAGCCGCGCCGAGAGAGCCCGGCTGCGCGCGAAGGAGCGCGAGGAGAGCGGAATCGGTCCCACGGGCCGGCCGCTGCGCGAGATCCCCGAGCCCGCACCGCTCGACCACCACGGCCCGGCCAAGGTGCTCGCGATGTGCAACCAGAAGGGCGGCGTCGGCAAGACCACGTCGACCATCAACCTGGGCGCCGCGCTCGCCGAGTGCGGGCGCCGCGTGCTGCTCGTGGACTTCGACCCGCAGGGCGCCCTGTCGGTGGGTCTGGGCATCCAGCCGCACGAGCTGGACCAGACGGTCTACAACGTCATCATGGAGCGCTCGGTCGGCATCGAGGACGTGCTGCGCAAAACCCGGGTCGACGGCGTTGACCTGCTGCCGAGCAACATCGACCTGTCCGCGGCGGAGGTCCAGCTCGTCGCAGAGGTAGGGCGTGAGCACACGTTGTTACGGGTCCTTCGTCCGGTGATGAACGACTACGACTATGTTCTTGTCGACTGCCAGCCCTCGCTCGGCCTGTTGACGGTGAACGCATTGACCGCCGCGGACGGTGTGATCATCCCCCTGGAGTGCGAGTTCTTCAGTCTGCGAGGCGTCGCGCTCCTGATCGACACGATCGAGAAGGTGCAGGAACGCCTCAACCCCAAACTGGACATCACGGGGATTCTCGCCACGATGTACGACCCGAGAACCCTGCACTCGAAGGAGGTCATGGCTCGCGTGGTGGAGGCATTCGGTGACACCGTGTTCGACACGGTGATCAACCGCACCGTGCGGTTCCCCGAGACGACGGTCGCGGGTGAGCCGATCACGACCTGGGCTCCCAAGTCCGCCGGCGCCGCTGCCTATCGCGCGCTGGCCCGCGAGGTGATCGCTCGGTGAGCAGGCGCGCTTCCCTGCCCGGAGCGTCGGAACTCTTCCGCCTCACCTCCAGTCCCGCTCTCGACCGCCCGTCCGCACCCGCGCCGGCGGAGCCGCTCCCGAAGAAGCGCTCGGAGGTCGACCAGCTCAGCCGTGCCGCCGCGCCCAGTGGTTCCGGTCGCACGAAGCACGACGCGAAGATCACCGTGTACGTGTCGGGCGACGAGCTGCTCGCCATGGAGCAGACCCGGCTGAACCTGCGGGCCAAGCACAACCTCGTGGTCGACCGCGGCCGCCTGGTGCGCGAGGCCGTGGCGGTGCTGATCGCGGACTTCGACGCGAACGGCGACGAGTCGGTGCTCGTGCAGCGGCTGCGGGCGAGGGAAGAAGAAGGCGAAACCGAGGGCTGATGGACGAACCGGCATCGGCCGAGCAGCCGGAGCCGGACAGCGCGGCTCCGGACACCGTGACCCCGGACGACGGGGTTTCGGGCGGCGTTTCGGACGCCGCGGCTTCGGAGGGGGCGACCTCGGAAGCCGCGGCCCCGGAACCCCCCGCCGAGGAGCCCGGGACGCCGGTCCAGCACGAAACGGTGCACGGTGGCACGATCCCCGCGGGCTACGCCGAAGAGCTGAGCACCTCGAAGTTCAAGGTGCGGCTGAAGAACTTCGAAGGCCCGTTCGACCTGCTGCTGCAGCTGATCTCGCAGCACCAGCTCGACGTCACCGAGGTCGCGCTGCACACGGTCACCGACGACTTCATCGCCTACACCCGCGCGCTGGGGTCCGACTGGAACCTCGACGAGACCACGGAGTTCCTGGTCATCGCCGCGACCCTGCTCGACCTCAAGGCCGCGCGGCTGCTGCCCGCGGCCGAGGTCGAGAACGAGGACGACCTGGCGCTGCTGGAAGCCCGCGACCTGCTTTTCGCGCGCGTGCTGCAGTACCGCGCGTACAAGCAGGTGGCGGCGTTGTTCGGCGAGCTGGAGCAGAGCGCGCTGCGCCGCTACCCGCGCTCGGTGGCGCTCGAGGAACGGTACGTCGGGCTGCTGCCCGAAGTGATGCTCGGCGTGACGCCGCAGAAGTTCGCGGAGATCGCCGTGGCGGTCTTCAAGCCGAAGCCGCCGCCGACGGTGTCGCTCGCGCACCTGCACATGGGGCGTGTGTCCGTGCGCGAGCACGCGGCGCTGCTGCGGGTGAAGCTCGCGGAGGCGGGGCAGGCCACGTTCAAGGAGCTCGTGGACGACTGCGAGCACACCGTGGAGATCGTCGCGCGGTTCCTCGCGCTGCTGGAGCTGTACCGCGAGTCGTCGGTGCAGTTCGAGCAGCTCGAGGCACTGGCCGAGCTCCACGTGCGCTGGACCGGCGGCAGTGTCGCGGAGGCCTCGGTCGCCGCCGAACACGACCGCGCGGCCGCCGAGGATGAGGAGTACGGGTGAGCACCGAAGACGACCACACCGGCACCCCCGGGGTGGAGGCCATCGACCTCGACCGCGAGGTCAACGCGCCGGCGGCCGGCGACGTCGAGGGGCCGGCCGCCGGCGCGACCGACGAGGTACCGGGCGCCGAAGAACTGCCGGAGACCGGCGAGACGGTGGCCGTCGGAGACGCGGCGCCGGACGAACCGGCCGGTGACGACGAGCCGGAGGCCGAGACCGTCGAAGCGCCGCACGCCGAGACGCCAGAGATCGAGACGCCCGAAACCGAGACGCCCGAAACCGAGACGCCCGAAACCGAGAGGCCCGAAACCGAGACGCCCGAAACCGAGCCGGCCGAGGCTGCCGAACCCGAGGCGCCGGAAATCGCCGAGCCCGAAGGCGAACAGGCCGACAGCGACCGCGGCGAGGACGCCGACGCCGAGCGGCCCGACGCGGACGAAGGCGTCGAGCCGCTCAACGACCTGCCCGACGTGACGTCGGACGAGGCGCTCGAAGCCTCGCTCGAGGCGCTGCTGCTCGTGATCGACTCACCGGCGAGCGAGGAGACGCTGGCGGAGACCGTGGACCAGCCGGTGGCGCGCGTCACCGTCGCGCTGCGCACGATGGCGCAGCGGCTGACCGAGCGGGCCAGCGGGATCGACCTGCGGCGCGTCGGCGAGGGGTGGCGGTTCTACACTAGGGACACGTACGCCCCGTTCGTGGAGAAGCTCCTGCTCGACGGCCAGCGGTCGAAGCTGACCCGGGCCGCGCTGGAGAGCCTCGCCGTGATCGCGTACCGGCAGCCGGTGACCAGGGCCAGGGTCGCCGCGGTGCGCGGGGTCAACGTCGACGGCGTGATCCGCACCCTGCTGGCCCGCGGGCTCATCGAGGAGATGGGCACCGACCCGGAGACGACGGGCACGCTGTACGTGACGACCGAGCTGTTCCTGGAGCGACTGGGGCTGTCGTCGCTGAACGACCTGCCCCCGATCGCTCCGCTGCTACCCGAAGTGGACACCATCGATGACATCTGACCAGCACCCCGACGGCGTCCGGCTGCAGAAGGTCCTTTCCCAGGCCGGCATCGCGTCGCGCCGCGCGGCCGAGGACCTGATCGTGGAGGGCCGGGTGGAGGTGGACGGCCGGATCGTGACCGAGCTGGGCCGCCGCGTCGACCCGGTCGAGGCCGTGATCCACGTCGACGGCACGCGCGTGAACCTGCGCGACGACCTCGTGTACCTGGCTTTCAACAAGCCCAAGGGTGTGCACTCGACGATGTCGGACGACCGCGGCCGCCCGTGCGTCGGCGACTACCTGCGCGGGCGCTGGGAGGAGACCCCCGGTGTCGTGCACGTGGGCCGGCTCGACGAGAACACCGAGGGCCTGCTGCTGCTCACCAACGACGGCGACCTCGGCCACCGGCTGATGCACCCGTCGTACCGCGTGCTCAAGACCTACTTCGCCGAGGTCGAGGGGCTCGTGCCGCGGGGGCTCGGCAAGGAGCTGCGTGCCGGGTGGGAGCTGCCGGACGGCATCGTGAAGGTCGACCAGTTCCGCGTGAAGGACATGCACTCGGGCCGCAGCATGGTCGAGCTCGTGATCCACGAGGGCAAGAAGCACATCGTGCGCCGCCTGATGGCCTCGACCGGGCACCCCGTGCGCAAGCTCGTGCGCACGGCGGTCGGCGACGTGCAGCTCGGCAACCAGCGCTCGGGCACCATCCGGCGCCTCAACCGCGGTGAGGTCGGCTCGCTCTACCGCAACGTGGAGCTGTAGCCGGCGATCATCCGTTCGGGGGTTTCCCGCTCGGGTCCCCACTTTCCGCCCTGGTGCCGCGCGCCCCGCTCCTCCTAGCTTGATCGACACCCCGATTCGGCTGGAGGACTGGAATGCGTGTGCTCAGAGGGCTCTGCGCGGCCGCGGTTGTCGCCGCGGTGCTCGTGGTGCCAGTGCAGCAGGCCGCCGCGAGACCCGTGGCGGCGAGCGAGCCCGTGTACGACTTCGCCGGCGCGATCCGTGAAACGGTGTGGGTGGACGTAGGGCGCGACGGTGACGGCGACGGCAAGTCCGACCGCGTCGCCGCGGACATCGTGCGCCCGGCCGAGCCGACGGCGCAGGGCCGGAAGATCCCCGTGATCATGGACGCCAGCCCGTACTACTCCTCGCTCGGGCGCGGCAACGAGAGCGAGTTCAAGACCTACGACCAGCAGGGCCGCCCCGTCGGGTTCCCGCTGTTCTACGACAACTACTTCGTGCCGCGCGGCTACGCGGTAGTGCTCGTGGACCTGGCCGGCACCAACCGGTCCACCGGTTGCGTGGACGTCGGCGGGGCGTCCGACGTGCAGTCGGCCAAGAAGGTCGTGGACTGGCTGAACGGGCGCGCCACGGGTTACACCGCGAAATCGGGCGGCAGCGAGGTCTCGGCAGGCTGGAGCGACGGCGGCGTCGGCATGATCGGCAAGTCCTACGACGGCACGATCGCCAACGGCGTGGCCGCCACCGGGGTCGCCGGGCTGAAGACGATCGTGCCCATTTCGGCGATCAGCTCCTGGTACGACTACTACCGCTCCGACGGCGCGTCGTTCGGCTTCGACCCCGACGGGCTCGCCGAGACCGTCGAGACGCGCAACGGCGGCCAGGACTGCTCGGCGCAGAACGCGAAGCTCGCCAAGGGTGCCACAGCCAACGGCGACTACGGCCCGTTCTGGGCCGACCGCGACTACGCGGCGCTCGCGAAGAACGTGCACGCCAGTGTGTTCGTCTCGCACGGGGTGAACGACCTCAACGTGAAGACCATCAACTTCGGCCAGTGGTGGGATGGGCTCGCGAAAGCCGGTGTGCAGCGCAAGATCTGGCTCGCGCAGACCGGCCACGTCGATCCGTTCGACTACCGCCGCACCGAGTGGGTGGACACGCTGCACCAGTGGTTCGACCACTACCTGATGGGGATCGACAACGGCATCGAGAAGCAGCCGATGGCCACCGTCGAGCGCCAGCCGGACCAGTGGGTCGAGCAGTCCTCGTACCCGGCGGCGGGCACGGAGACGACCACCCTGCGTCCGCACGCCGGCTCGGTCGCCGGGGTCGGCACGCTGAGCCCGGCCGCGGCCCCGGGCACTGCTTCGTTCACCGACACCCTCGACGGCAGCGAGAACGGCTGGGCGGCGAACCCGTCGGCCACCGCGGCCGACCGCGTGCTCTACGGCACCGGCACGCTCTCGGCGCCGCTGCAGGTATCGGGCACCTCGACGGTCACGGTGACGGCCACGCCGAGCACGTCGTCGGCCCGGCTCTCGGCGATGCTCGTGGACTACGGTCCCGCCACGATCCGCAACTACTCCGCCGGCGGCGAGGGCATCAAGACCGGCACCACCGAAACGTGCTGGGGCGCCGGCGCTCCCGGTGACGACGCTTGTTACAAGGTGACCAGCGCCGACACCACGAACGTCGGGTTCACCGTGATCAGCCGCGGCTGGGCGGACCTGGCGAACCACCGGTCGCTGAGCAAGGAATCACCGCTGACGCCCGGCAAGGCCTACACGATGACCTTCCGCCTCGCGACGACCGACCACGTCGTCCCCGCGGGCCACACGTTGGCGCTGATCCTCGGTGGAACCGACGCCGACTTCATCACGGGACCGGCGAAGGCGCAGAAGCTGACGATCGATCTGGCGAAAACGTCGTTGCAGGTGCCGCTGGTGGGCGCGGTGCCGAGTGGTTCCGGGGCGGGGCTGCCGCGCACCGCGTTGGCGGGGGTGGTGAACCGGCCGCAGCTCGACCTGCGCTGACGCACCGACCGAAGGGCCCCGCCACCGACCGCGTCAGGTGGTGGCGGGTTCCGTCGCCTGTCGCGGTTTGCGTTGCAGTGCCTTGGCGACCGGTTCCACGATCCGCGCCGCCGTGGGACCGAGGACGGCCATCAGCAGCACGTACGCCGTCGCCAGCGCGGCCAGTTCGCCGTCGACCGCGCCCGCGGTGACGGCGAGGCCCGCGATGACGATCGAGAACTCCCCGCGGGCCACCAGGGCCGCACCGGCGCGGGCGCGGCCCAGTTTGCCGATGCCCTGGCGGCGCGCGGCCCACCAGCCGGTGCCCACCTTCGTCAGCGTGGTGACCACGGCGAGCACCACGGCCCAGCCCAGCACCGGCGGGATCGACGCCGGGTCGGTGTTGAGGCCGAAGACCACGAAGAACACGGCCGCGAACAGGTCGCGCAGGGGTTCGAGCAGGCGGGTCGCGTTGTGGGCGGTGGAGCCGGAGACCGCGATGCCGAGCAGGAACGCGCCGACGGCGGCCGAGACCTGCAGCGACGACGCGACGCCCGCCACGAGCAGGGCGGCGCCGAGGATCTTGAGCAGGAAGACCTCCCGGTCCTCGCTGTCGACGAGCGCGGAGACGTACCGGCCGAACTTCAGCGCGATCACCAGCACCACGGTGATCACCATCAGCGAGATGCCGACGGCCTCGAGGCCGCCGAGGAAGCTGACCCCGCCGAGGATCGCCGTGAGGATCGGCAGGTACAGCGCCATCACGAGGTCCTCGAACACCAGGATCGACAGCACCACCGGCGTTTCGCGGTTGCCGAGCCGCCCGAGGTCGCCGAGGACCTTCGCGACGATGCCGGACGAGGAGATGTAGGTGACGCCCGCCATCACGATCGCGCCGATCGGACCCCAGCCCAGCAGCAGCGCGACGGCCGCGCCGGGCAGGGCGTTGAGCACGATGTCGACCAGGCCCGCGGTCCACGAGCGGCGCAGGCCGGTGAACAGCTCGGCCGCCGAGTACTCGAGGCCCAGCAGCAGGAGCAGCAGCACCACGCCGATCTCGCTGGCGAGGTGGGTGAAGTCGCCGATGTCGGTGAGGGGAATGAGCCCGCCGGAGCCGAAGCACAGGCCCCCGAGCAGGTAGAGCGGGATGGGGGAGAGCCCGATCCGGCCGGCGAGCCTGCCCAGCACGCCCAGCACGAAGAAGACCCCGCCGAGTTCGATCAGGGACAGCGCGGTGTGGTCCATCAGCCGTGCTTGAGGATCTTGGCGGCGGCGTCCAGGCCTTCGGACGTCCCGACCGCGACGAGCAGGTCTCCGGCGGTGAAGGTGAAGTCCGGCGTCGGCGACGGGTGCACCTGGCCCGCCCGCGCCACCGCGACCACCGACACGCTCGTACGGGTGCGCATCGCCGTGTCGCCGAGGGTACGGCCGTCGAACGGGCCGTCCTCGGTGATCGGCAGCTGCCGGGTGTGGATGCCCGGCAGCTCGCGGTGTTCCTCGGTGAGCTGGGCGACGAGCTGCGGCGCGCCGAGCAGGTTTGCCAGCGCGCCGGCCTCGTCCGCGGTCAGCGGCAGCGAGGCGAGGCACGCGTCGAGGTCGTCGGCTTTGGAGACGATGAGCTCGATCTTGCCGTCCCGCTGGGTCACGACGCCGATGCGCCGTCCCGCACGCGTGGCGAAGTCCTTGCGGACACCGATTCCGGGCAGGGGAGTCACTTCGACGTTCACACCAGCCACGGTAACCCATTGTCCGATTCGCGAGGCTCGGGTGAAGCCGGACCCGGCGGAGTGGTCACGACCACGGCGTGGCCCGCCGACCGCGGTGGCCCCGTGAAATTCCCTCCCCGCAGCAGGTCTGGAGCACCGCGGTCGTGCTCGCCTAGGGTTCCCCGTGGTGGGAGGTGGCCACGATGGCCGAGTTCGCACGGGACCGGGTGACCGCGAACGGGATCACGTTCGAGTACCTCGAGGCCGGTGAGGGCCCGCTCGCGCTGTGCATGCACGGGTTCCCGGACACGCCGTTCACCTACCGGCACCTGCTGCCCGCACTCGCCGCGGCCGGGTTCCACGCGGTCGCCCCGTTCGCCCGCGGGTTCGCCCCGACGGACCTGCCGCCGCTGCGCCACTTCGTGCACTCGAGCGTGATGGTCGCCGACCAGATCGCGCTGACGCGGGCCCTCGGCGGTGGTCCGGACGCGCTGCTGGTGGCGCACGACTGGGGCGCGGTCGGGGCGTGGGGCGCGCTCGGCCGGGCTCCCGGGCTGTGGGGACGCGCGGTGATCCTCAACATCCCGCCGTTCGAGATCTTCGGCGAGAACCTCGGCACCTACGCGCAGATCAAGCGCAGCTTCTACTTCTGGTACTTCCAGCTGCAGCGGGTGATCGAGGACCGGATCCGCCAGGACGACTTCGCCTTCATCCGCGACATCTGGGGCGACTGGTCTCCCGGCTACGCAGCCGACGAGGACCTCGCCCACCTGCGTGCCGCCCTTGCCGACCCGGATCACCTGCACGCCGCACTGGGTTACTACTGGGGCCAGTTCGACCCGACGCGCTTCGGCACGCCCGAGTGGGGCGCCGAGCAGGCCGCGGCGTGGGGTGGGAGCGCGCCCCAGCCGCTGCTCTACCTGCACGGCACCGACGACGGCTGTCACGGCATGACCGCGGCCCAGGTCGAGCGGGTGAAGGAGTTCGGCGGGCCGGGCTCCGAATCGGAGCTCATCGAGGGCGTCGGACACTTCATGCTCGTCGAGCGGCCGAAGGAGCTCAACGATCGCATCGTCGGCTGGCTGAACCGCACCGGCTGACGGGTCAGGCCAGCTCGAGCAGCAGCGTCGCGACGATCATCACGGCCGCCGTCGCGCCGTGAACGCTGAAGGCGATCGCCCGGCTTCCCTTGTGGCGCAGCACGATCAGCATGTCGCAGACCGGGATGAAGGCTTCGGCGAGCAGGATCCAGCCGAGGACGCCGGCGCCGCCCGCGAGCATCGCCGCGCCCACCACCAGGCCGGACGCGATGTCCCGAACGCCCTTGATGTGGAAGAACGCCGTGGTGCCGGTGGGAATGGTGGGGAGGCCGAAGCCGGCGGCGGTCTTCTCGGGGGCGAGCAGGTAGCTCAGCCCCACGTAGACGATGCCGATCGCGACAAGTCCGGCGATGACGTAGGCGGTGACGATCACGGGGTCCTCCAGGAAATCTAGCGTCGCTAGGAATGCTGTCAACGCTAACTTAGCGCCGCTAGTTTGTCTAGCAGTGCTAGAGTCACCGCTCATGAACCAGCGACTGCGCAAGGAGCGCGACCGGACGGAGCGGGAACGGCGGATCGTCACCGCCGCTCGGGAACTCGCCGAGGCCGAGGGCTGGGAGGCGGTCACCACGCGCCGGCTCGCGGCGCTGATCGAGTACAGCCAGCCGGTGCTCTACAGCCACTTCGCGGGCAAGGACGCGATCATGGCGGCCGCCGCGCTCGAGGGTTTCGCGGAGTTCGCCGAGCACTTGGGCGGGGTGCGCGAGGGCGGGGTGCGCGCGGTGGCCGAGGCCTACCTCGCATTCGCCGACGAGAAGCCGGCCCTCTACGACGCGATGTTCACCCTCGCCTCCGACCTGCCGTTCGCCGCGGACGAGACCCCCGAGGTGATGCAGGCCGCCTTCGCGACGCTGCTGGCGGTGATCGAACCGGTGGCGGGGGACCAGGCGCCCGGCACGCTGACCGAGGTGTTCTGGGGCGCGCTGCACGGTCTCGTCACCCTCGACCGCGGCCACCGGCTGAGCGCGGGCCACCGCGCCGACCGGCTGGCGGTGCTCGTCGCGCGCTTCGGCGGCTGAGCACCCCGCCGGGCGCAGCGGAGCCGCCTCACCGGCCGTGACGGGCGGCGGGCAGAATGAACGCCGATCACGCACAGCAGACGAACGCGAGGAGAGTTTCGGTGACGGGAGCCCTACGTGGCGTGGTCGCGCTGGACGGCCCGTCGGGAACCGGCAAGACCACGGTCGCGCGCAAGCTCGCCGACCGGCTCGGCGCGGGCTACCTCGACACCGGCGCGATGTACCGCCTCGTGACGCTGGCCGTGCTGCGTGCGGGCACCGACCCGGCCGACACCGACGCGGTCGGACACCTCGCCCACGACGTGCGCTTCAGCATCGGCACCAGCCCCGAGCGGCCCGAGGTGCGCCTCGGCGACGAGGACGTGGCCGCCGACATCCGCGGGCCCGAGGTCACGCGGGCCGTGTCCGCGGTGTCCGCGGTGCCGCAGGTGCGGGAGCTGCTCGTGGCCCGGCAGCGCCGGATCATCGCCGACGTGCTCGCCGACACCGGCGGCATCGTCGTGGAGGGCCGCGACATCGGCACGGTCGTGGCGCCCGAGTCGCCGCTCAAGGTCTACCTCACCGCGTCGGCCGACGTCCGCGCCGCGCGCCGAAGCGGCCAGGACAGCGCCGCCGGACGCGAGACGAGTGTCGAGGCCGCCCGCGAGTCCGTCGAACGCCGGGACCACCTCGACTCCACGCGCACGGCTTCGCCCCTGCGCGCGGCGGAGGACGCGGTGCCGGTCGACACGTCGGAATTGTCCATCGACCAGGTGATCGTCGCGCTGGCCGAGCTCGCCTGCCGCCGCGGCCTGCTCGACGACTGCCCCGCCGGAGCCGAGGCCGAGGCACGCGCATGACCGGTGGCGCTCTCCCCGAGGGTGCGAACGGCCTCCTGCACGACGCCGGGCGGGTGTTCGCCCGGTACCATCTGCGATCGGCCTTCCGGATCCGCGTGCACGGGCGCGACCGGATGCCCGACGTCGGTCCGGTCGTGGTGATCGCCAACCACAGCTCCATGATCGAGCCGCAGCTGATCTTCGGAATGCTGCCGCGGCGTTCGGCGTTCCTCGTCAAGGCCGAGATGTTCAAGGGCGCGGCGGGGCGGTTCCTGCGGGCGATCGGCCAGATCCCGGTCAAACGGGGCGAGATCGACCGCACGCCCCTGGTGACCGCGGTCGGTGTGCTGAAGGCCGGCGGGGTCGTCGGCATCTTCCCCGAGGGCACCCGGGGCGCCGGTGACGTCGGCGCGGCGGAGAAGGGTGCGGCCTGGCTGGTGCGTGCATCCGGGGCGACCGTGCTGCCGGTCGCGACGCGGGGCACGTTGAAGCCCGCGGACGGGAAGCGGCGCTGGCGCCCGCGGGTGGACATCCTCGTGGGGGATCCGTTCACGCCGAAGGTGGGCCCGGGCCGGACCGGCCTGGAAGAGGGCACCGAGGAGCTGCGCCTGCAGCTCGCGGGGCTCGTGAAGACTTTGGACGATTGGCGTGCCGAGAACCGAATCGGCTCGCCGTAGGTGAAGTGGGAACACGATGACAGGGTTTGACGGCGGCACCGACACCGGGTTCGAGGGTGCCGGGGAAATCGACGGCACCTGGTCCGACGAGACCGAGTTCGCCGCGCTCGACGCGCAGATCGACGCGGAGAGCGCCGCCGAGGAGGCGAACCTCTCGCAGCCGGTGCTGGCCGTGGTGGGGCGGCCCAACGTGGGCAAGTCCACGCTGGTCAACCGCATCCTCGGCCGCCGCGAGGCCGTGGTGCAGGACGTGCCGGGCGTGACGCGCGACCGCGTGGCCTACGACGCCTTCTGGGGCGGCCGGCGGTTCACGCTCGTCGACACCGGCGGCTGGGAGCCCGACGCGACCGGCCTGCAGGCCTCCGTGGCCGCGCAGGCGGAGATCGCGATGCAGACGGCCGACGCCGTGCTGCTCGTGCTCGACGCGACCGTGGGCGCCACGACCACCGACGAGGCCGTGGCCCGCGTGCTGCGGCGCTCGAAGAAGCCGGTGCTGCTGGCCGCGAACAAGGTGGACGACGACCGGCTGCTGGCCGACACCGCGGCGCTGTGGCGCCTCGGCCTGGGTGAGCCGCACCCGGTCAGCGCCCTGCACGGCCGCAGCTCGGGTGACCTGCTCGACGCGATCATCGAGGCCCTGCCCACCGCGCCGCGCGAGCTCGGTTCCGTGAGCGCGGGCCCTCGGCGCGTCGCGCTCGTCGGCAAGCCCAACGTCGGCAAGTCGAGCCTGCTCAACAAGCTCTCGGGCGAGCAGCGTTCGGTCGTGGACTCGGTCGCGGGCACCACCGTGGACCCGGTCGACTCGCTGGTCGAGCTCGACGGCGACACCTGGCGGTTCGTGGACACGGCCGGCCTGCGCAAGCGCGTGAACTCCGCCAACGGCGCCGAGTACTACGCCTCGCTGCGCACCAAGACGGCGATCGACGCGGCCGAGGTCGCGATCGTGATGCTCGACGCCGCCGAACCGCTGTCCGAACAGGACCTGCGCGTGCTCACGATGGTGGTCGAGGCGGGCCGCTCGCTCGTGCTGGCCTTCAACAAGTGGGACCTCGTGGACGAGGACCGCCGCCACGCGATGGTGCGCGAGCTCGACCGTGGTCTGGTCCGCGTGCCGTGGGCGGAGAAGGTGAACATCTCCGCGCTCACCGGCCGCTCCGTGCGCAAACTCGCGCCGGCGCTGCGGACGGCGCTGAAGTCGTGGGACCAGCGGGTGCCCACCGGCCAGCTCAACGGGTGGCTCTCGGACCTCATCGCGGCCACGCCGCCGCCGGTGCGCAGCGGCAAGCAGCCGAAGGTCCTCTTCGCGACGCAGGCCGGAATCCGGCCGCCGACGCTCGTCCTTTTCACGACCGGGTTCCTCGAAGCCGGTTACCGGCGGTTCATCGAACGCAAGTTCCGCGAGCGGTTCGGTTTCGAGGGCAGCCCCGTCCGGGTGAACGTGCGGGTGCGTGAAAAGAAGGCGAAGCCCAAGGTCGGCGGCAAGGCCGCGAAGACCCGCTGACCAGGTCCTTTGTGGTCCGAACGCGCCGGGGGAGAATTCTTCCCCGGCGCGTTTTCGCGCTCTGGCGGGGTTTGTGCGCCCGGTGACGTCCGACACTCGCCCGTGACCCTTGCGCTACCTGCACTTCACCTTGGCGTAGGGTGGACGGCTGCACCGGGCGCCTCATTCGGAGAGCCAGCCCGAATGACGCTCGCGAAAGGTGAGTGATGGGCTTGCGCGCCCACGGTACGACCTCGCACGTCCTTTTTCTGAAACCCGCGGTCACGCGGGGTGACGGGGTGGCCCGGTGACTCTCACCGCCGACCACGCCCACACCACCGACGTCGCCCTCGCGCTACCGGCCGTCCCGGCCGTTCCCGAAGCTCCGGTCGACGACCCGGCCGCCGCGCTCGCCTGCGTCGCCGAGGTGACCCACGCGCCGTCCGCCACGCCGGTCGCCGACCGCGCCCTGTTCTGGTCCGGTCTCGGCGCCAGCGAGCGCACCCTCCTGCAGATCGTCACCGAGACCGCCGAGCGCCACCCCAACGCCGCCGCCCTCGACGACGGCACCACGACCCTGACCTACCGCCGGCTGCTGGAGGAGATCGAGACCTACGCCCGCCGCCTGCGCGGCCACGGCGTCGGCCTCGGCGACCGCGTCGGCATCCGGATCTCGTCCGGCACGGCCGAGCTCTACGTCGCCATCCTCGCCACCCTGTCCGTCGGCGCCGCCTACGTGCCGGTCGACGCGGACGACCCCGAGGAGCGCGCCGAGCTGGTGTTCGGCGAGGCCGGCGTCGCGGCGGTCGCGACCGACGACACCATCACCGTCACCGGGACGCCCGGCCACCGTGAAGGCGGCCCCGGCCCGGCCGACGACGCGTGGATCATCTTCACCTCCGGGTCCACCGGCAAACCCAAGGGCGTCGCCGTGACCCACGCCTCGGCCGCGGCCTTCGTGGACGCCGAGGCGCGGCTGTTCCTCACCGAGGAGCCGATCGGCCCCGGCGACCGCGTGCTCGCGGGCCTGAGCGTCGCGTTCGACGCCTCGTGCGAGGAGATGTGGCTCGCGTGGCGCCACGGCGCCTGCCTGGTGCCCGCGCCGCGCGCGCTGGTCCGCACCGGCGTCGACCTCGGCCCGTGGCTGGTCGCGCAGCGCATCACCGTCGTGTCCACCGTGCCGACGCTGGCCGCGCTGTGGCCCGCCGACGCGCTCGAGGACGTGCGCCTGCTCATCTTCGGCGGCGAGGCGTGTCCGCCGGAGCTGGCCGAGCGCGTGGCCGTGGAAGGCCGCGAGGTCTGGAACACCTACGGCCCCACCGAGGCCACCGTCGTCGCCTGCGCCGCGCAGATGACCGGTGAGGGTCCGGTGCGCATCGGCCTGCCGCTGGCGGGCTGGCAGCTGGCCGTGGTCGACGAGGCCGGCGAGCCGGTTGCCATGGGTGACACCGGGGAGCTCGTGATCGGCGGCGTCGGTCTCGCGCGCTACCTCGACGCCGAGAAGGACGCGCAGAAGTTCGCGCCGCTGCCGTCGCTGGGCTGGCAGCGCGCCTACCGCAGCGGGGACATGGTCCGCGCCGAGCACGAGGGCCTGCTGTTCCTCGGCCGGCTCGACGAGCAGGTGAAGCTCGGCGGGCGCCGCATCGAGCTGGGCGAGGTCGACGCCGCGCTGCAGTCGCTGCCCGGTGTGCAGGGCGCGGCCGCCGCGGTCCGCCGCACCAAGGCGGGCAACCAGGTTCTGGTCGGGTACGTGGTGCCGAGTGCCGGCGCCACCTTCGACTCCGATGACGCGGCGACCCGGCTGCGTGACCAGCTGCCGGCCGCGCTGGTGCCGCTGCTCGCGGTGATCGACGATCTGCCCACGCGCACCTCGGGCAAGGTCGACCGCGCCGCGCTGCCGTGGCCGCTGTCCACTGTGGACGCCAATGGCTCCGGTCTGTCCGCCACCGAGGCGTGGCTCGCCGAGGGCTGGTCGGAGATCCTCGGCGTGTCCGTCACGGACCCGAAGGCCGACTTCTTCACCCACGGCGGCGGCAGCCTCACGGCCGCGCAGCTCATCGCGCGCATCCGCACCCGCCACCCCGAGGTGTCGGTCAGCGACATCTACCAGCACCCGAAGCTCGGTTCGCTGGCCGCGATGCTCGACAAGCTCAGCGGCCAGGAGACCGAACGCCGCGACATCGCGCCGACGCCGCGCCGCGCGGGCGTGATCCAGACGCTGCTGATGCTGCCGCTCATGGGTCTCGTCGGCCTGCGCTGGGCGACGCTCGCCGCCGCGGCCTCGAACGTGCTGTCGCTGCTGGGGTTCGCCTGGGCGCCCACGCTGAACTGGGCGTGGCTGGTGGTCGCGTGGCTGGTGCTGTTCAGCCCGGCCGGCCGCATCGCGATCGCCGCGGGTGGTGCGCGCGTGCTGCTCTCGGGTGTGCTGCCCGGCAGCTATCCGCGCGGTGGCAGCGTGCACCTGCGCCTGTGGACCGCGGAGAAGCTCGCGGAGTTCAGCGGCGCGGACAGCGTCGCCGGTGCGTCCTGGATGACGACGTACGCGAAGGCGCTCGGCGCGCGCGTGGCCAACGACGTGGACCTGCACTCGCCGCCGCCGGTCACCGGGTTCCTGAAGCTGGGCCGCGGCGCCGCCGTGGAGCCCGAGGTGGACCTCACGGGCCACTGGGTCGACGGCGACCTCGTGCACATCGGCAAGATCCGGATCGGCCCGGAAGCCCGCATCGGTTCGCGCAGCACGCTCTTCCCGGGCGCGCGCATCGGCAAGGGCGCGGAGATCGCCGCGGGTTCCACCGTGCGCGGCGCCGTGCCGGCCGGGCAGCGCTGGGCGGGTTCACCCGCGGTGCGCTCGGGCAAGGACGCCAAGGACGCGCTGAAGTGGCCGGCCGCCCGCCCGCCGCGGTCGCGGTTCTGGGCGAGTGTGTACGGCCTGACCTCGGTCGTGCTCGGCTTCCTGCCGGGCATCGCGGCGCTGCCGGGCGTGGCCGTGCTCGGCTACGCGCTCCGGGACGCGCGGACCCTCGGCGCCGCCGTGCCGCAGGCACTGATCTTCACCCCGGTTGCCACCGTCGCCTACTTCCTCGCCTACGCGCTGCTCGTGCTCGCCGGGGTGCGGGCGCTGGGCGTCGGCATGGTCGAGGGGTACCACCCGGTCCACGGCCGCGTGTCCTGGCAGGTGTGGGCGACCGAGCGGCTCATGGGCATGGCCCGCGAAGGCCTGTTCCCCTTGTACGCCAGTCTGTTCACGCCCGTGTGGCTGCGGCTGCTGGGGGCGAAGGTGGGCCGCAACGTCGAGGCGTCGACCGTGCTCGCGCTGCCGAAGATGACCAAGGTCGACAGCGGCGCGTTCCTCGCCGACGACACCATGGTCGCGACCTACGAGCTCGGCCACGGCTGGCTGCACGTCGCGCCCGCGCGTATCGGCAAGCAGGCGTTCCTCGGCAACTCCGGCATGACCGCACCGGGCCGCTCGGTGCCGAAGCGGGGCCTCGTGGGCGTGCTGTCCTCGACGCCGCTGAAGGCGAAGAAGGGCTCGTCCTACCTGGGCATGCCGCCGCTGCCGGTCCGCCGGGCGGTCGGTGATGCCGACACGAGCCGCACCTACACCCCGGCGCTGCACCTCAAGGCGGCGCGGGCGTTCGTGGAGCTGCTGCGCATCGTGCCGGTGATGTGCGGGGTCGCCCTCACCGTGGGCGTCGCGTTCTCGCTGCTGGCGATCGCGTCCCTGTACGGCTTCGGCATCGCCGCGCTGCTGGCCGGGCCGGTGTTGCTCGCGGCGGGGGTCGTCGCCGCGCTCACCGCCACCGCGGCGAAGTGGCTGCTGGTCGGGAAGTTCCGCGCGATCGAGCACCCGTTGTGGAGCTCCTTCGTGTGGCGCAACGAGCTGGCCGACACCTTCGTCGAGGCGCTCGCGGTGCCGTGGCTCATCGGTTCGGTCGGCGGCACCCCGCTGCTCACCGCGTGGCTGCGCACCATGGGCGTGAAGATCGGGCGCGGCGTGTGGCTGGAGACGTACTGGCTGCCGGAGTCGGACCTCGTCCGCCTGGGCGACGGCGCGACCATCAACCGCGGCTGTGTCGTGCAGACGCACCTGTTCCACGACCGGATCATGAGCATGTCGAAGGTGGAGCTCGACGCGGGCGCCACGCTCGGCCCGCACGGCATCGTGCTGCCGGGCGCGAGCATCGGCGCGCGCACCACCGTGGGCCCGGGTTCGCTCGTCACGCGCGGCGACGCCGTGCCGGCGGACACGCGCTGGCTCGGCAACCCGATCTCGACCTGGCGTCGGTGAGACCGGAGGCGTTGCGGCGCGCCAGGATCCGCGCGATCCTGCTGGAAGAAGACCACTCCACGGAAAGCGGGGTTCTGCTCGCGTGACCTCGAAGGCTGCCACGCCGGCACCCGGCGCGGAAACCTCCGCAGATTCGTACCTCCCCGGTCACGGCAATGGCGGGTACCGCGTCCGCCACTACGACCTGGATCTCGACTACCGCGTCGGGCCCAACCGGCTCAGCGGCACCGCGGTGCTCACCTGCGTCGCCACGCAGGCGTTGTCCAGGCTCACGCTCGACCTCGGTGGGTTCCGCATCTCGCGGGTGCTCGTCGACGGCCGCCCGGTGAAGTTCCTGCGGCGCGGGCTCAAGCTGCAGGTGAAACCGGTCCGGTCGATGGCGGCCGGCACCGAGTTCCGCGTGGAGGTCCGTTACGTCGGCAACCCGCGGCCGGTGCCGAGCCGCTGGGGCGACATCGGGTGGGACGAGCTCACCGACGGCGCCCTCGTGGCGAGCCAGCCGATCGGCGCGCCGTCGTGGTTCCCGTGCAACGACCACCCGGCCGACAAGGCGAGCTACCGCGTCACGGTGACCACCTCGTCGACGTACCTGGTGGCGGTGACGGGGAACCTCGTGTCGCGTCGGCAGTCGGCGAGCACGGCGACGTGGGTGTTCGAGCGGCCGGAGCCGACGGCCACCTACCTGATGAGCGTGCAGATCGGGCGTTACGACGACGTCGAGCTCGTGGCCGGGCCCGACGCGGGCTGGTTCTCCCACCCCGAGGCGCGGGCGTTCCGGATGCGGCTGGGCTTCGGCCGCGGCTCGGGCGTCGAGTCCGTGGTGGCGACGGTGCCGCAGCGGGCCGCCGTGCCGCCGCGGCTGCGCAAGCCGTTCGCACGCGACTTCGGCCGCCAGGGCCGGATGATGGACGTGCTGCAGCGGCTGTTCGGGCCGTACCCGTTCGGCGAGTACGTGGTCGTGGTGGCCGACGACGAGCTGGACGACCCGATCGAGGCGCAGGGGATGTCGATCTTCGGCGCCAACCACGTCGACGGCCGGCGCACCCACGAGCGTCTCGTGGTGCACGAGCTCGCCCACCAGTGGTTCGGCAACAGCCTCACCGTGGCCGACTGGCGCCACATCTGGCTCAACGAGGGCTTCGCGACGTACGCGGAGTGGCTGTGGTCCGAGGAGTCCGGCGGTCAGTCCGCGGACTCGCTCGCGCGAATGTGGCACGCGCGCATGCGAGCCCGGCCGGCCGACCTGCGCATCAGTGACCCGGGCGTGGCACGGATGTTCGACGAGCGCGTGTACAAGCGCGGCGCGCTCACGCTGCACGCCCTGCGCGGCGAGATCGGCGACCCGGCGTTCTTCGCGCTCGTCAAGGCGTGGCCCGCCGAGCACCGCCACGCCACGGTGAGCACCGAGGAGTTCCTCGCGTCCGCCGAGGTCTACGCGGGACGTCCGCTGCGGGCGTTTTTCACCACCTGGCTCGAAACACCCGCGCTGCCTCCGCTGTGACGGCGGCCCGACGAAAGGGGGGCGGCCATGACCTGGCCGCGGCAACCCGGTCCGCCGCGCCGTCGCGGCGCCGGGGCCGGTGCGTGGGTGGTGTTCGGTGCCGTGGCGGTGGTCGTGGTGGTCTTCGGGGTGACGGCGTTCGTCGCGCCGGGGTTCCTGCGGCCCACGCGGACGGTCGCCGGCGTGGGGCGGGTCGTGTCGGTGCCGGCTACCTCGGTGCCGACCACGTCGGCGGGCCCGCCCGTCTCGATCCCGACCGCACGCACGCCGGAGCCGCACCGCCCGCAGCCGCTGGCCGACCCGTCGAGCTGCAGCTACCCAGCCGACCCGAACGGCCCCGCCGCCAAACCCGCGACCCCGCCCGCCGACGGCCCGGAACCCGCGAGCGGCACCGTCGGCGTCGACCTCGTCACCACAGCCGGGGACATCGGGCTGACGCTGGACCGGGCACTGGCTCCGTGCACGGTGGCGAGTTTCCTGGCGCTCGCCGAGGGAGGCTTCTACACCGGCACCAGCTGCCACCGCCTCGGCACCACCGACCTGCAGATGCTCCAGTGCGGCGACCCGGCGGGCGACGGCACGGGCGGCCCGGGGTACACCGTGCCGGACGAGTTCTTCCCGGAGCTCACCTACGGCCGCGGCCTGGTGGCCCTCGCCAACACCGGCCAGCCCACCTCCGGCGGCAGCCAGTTCTTCATGATGTTCGGCGACACCCCGATCCCACCCACCTTCACCGTTTTCGCCACCGTCTCGGACCCCGGCCTGACCACCCTGGACAAGATCGCCCGCGGCGGCGCGGACACCACCTCGGCCGGCAACTACGGCGACGGCACGGGGCGGCCGCGCATCCCGGTCACGTTCACCGCGGTGACGGTGCGGGGCTGAGCACCGCGGTTCAGCGGTCCTCGAAGGATTCCGGCCGGGAAGCGCGAATGCCGCGGTAGGTGAACGGTGCGACCAGGCCACGCACCAGAGCGCCGTAGACCCGCAAGGACAGGCGGACGTGACGACCGGCAGGGCTGAACACATCGATCCCGTCGTGCAGGGGACCGAGGACAGCCCTCGCGCGTGCGCCGGGATCCGCAAGGTGCGGCCGGGTTTTCCCCTCAGCGACGCCACGATGTTGTGCGCGACCAGTTCGGCTCCTTTGCTGCGAGCCGAGGCGCGCAGGGGATCGCTGGCGGCCACATCGCCTACCGCCCAGATCCGGGGGTCGTCCGGTGTTCGCAGATCCGGGCCGACCCGCACGAATCCGTCGGCGTCGAGCAGATCGGCGGGCATCCACTCGGTGTTCGGGCGGGCCTGGCCGACGGCCCAGAGCACAAGCTCCGCGTCGGCGGACGGCTGGCCGGTGGTGAACCTGACGGGGCCGGTGCCCGGTGCCGGATCGGCCGGTACCTCGGCCCGGTGGTGGGGGTGCAGTCTCACGCCGAGCTGCTCGAGCCGCGCCCGCACCGTCGCCCAGACGTCCGGGTGATGGCTGGTGAGGGCCCGGTCCCTGGGGAAGTACAGGTCCACGCGCTTGTGGGGAAACGCCTCGGCGAGCTGCGCGGCGCAGCCGGCCGCCGACGCGCCCCCGCCGACGACCGCGATGGAACCGGCGGCTGCGAACCGGGAGTGCATGGTGCGCAGTCCCTCGTCGATCTCGGTCCGGCTCTGCAGGTCGGGCGTACGCCAGAATCCGTTGCGTACCCCGTGGCGAGCACCAGCACGTCGTAGGGTTCGCGGATCGTGGCGCCCTCGGCCGAAAGGACCGTGACCGACCGGGCCGTCGGGTCGAGACCGGTCAGCGAGCCGTGCACCAGGCGCACCCGGTCGAGTGCGCGGTAGCGGCCGAACGGGATGTTGTTCTGCGCCGACCACTGGTCGGGCCGGGCCAGCCGCCAACCGAGGTCCTGGCCACTGAGCAGGCCCGGCTTGCTGGAGACAGCCACCACGTCGACGAGCCGGCGGTACCGGCTGAGGGTGACGGCGGTGAGCAGGCCGGTGTCTCCCATTCCCGCCACGACGACGCGGACTCGTTGCAGCGGCCGGGAAGCTGACATGGCCCGAGGATATCGACTGGGATGAGCCCGCTCGGGGAACCGCGGAAGGACGGTTCCCCGAGCGGAGCCGGAGGGTTTGCCGTACGGCTCAGTCGCGCGACAGCACGGTTTTCAGTGCTGCCAGCAGCTTCGCGGTGGCCTCGGCCTCCGGGGCGCCGGACGAGTGGCGCCAGGCCACGTAGCCGTCCGGGCGCACGAGCAGGGCGCCGGCCTCGTCGATCTCGCTCGTGCGGGTCCAGTCGCCGTAGGAGTCCCGGGCGGAGTCGGCGCCGATGGTCACCACGGGCAGGTCCAGGCCGAGCTCGGCGGCCGCCTTGTCGGCGGCCACGCGCCACGCCGAGCCGGACAGGCCGGTGACGACGGTCCAGCGGCCGTGGCCCACGAGGTCCAAAGTGGACACCCGGCGGCCGTGGGCGCCGACGAGCCACACGTGGGGGATCTTCGCGCCCGGAGTGGTGGTGGGCTGGTGGAACAGCTCCGGGTCGCGGCCCGGCACCGGGGCCGGGCCGTCGGCGATCACGGCGGTGGAGGCGTAGCGCTGGTCGAGCTCCACGCCGTGGGCGTTGAACTCGTAGTGCTTGAGCTCGATCGCCTTCTCGAGCTGTCGACGGCGGCGGGCGCCGTCCTCGGTGGGGGCCTCGCAGGCGGCCAGGCCGGCGGCGATGGCGTCGGAGTCGGTGTCGCCGGTGATGCCCAGGGTCTCGAAGATCGGGCCGAACTGGTCGCGCGAGAGGTTCGCGCGGTCCACGATCTGCTTGCCCACTGGCGCGCGTTCGGCCGAGTAGCTCTCCAGCAGTTGCTCACCCGCCTCGCCGCGCACGACCATCGCGAGCTTCCACGCGAGGTTGAACGAGTCCTGGATGGACGTGTTGGACCCGAGCCCGTTGGACGGCGGGTGCCGGTGCACGGCGTCACCCGCGCAGAACACGCGGCCGCTGGAGTACTGGGTGGCGTAGGAGTGGTTGACCGTCCACAGCGACGTCGAGGTGATCTCGACCTCCAGCTCGGGGTCGCCGATGAGGTCGCGCACGATCCGCGTGGCCTCCTCCGCGTCGACCTCCGGCGGCGCCTGCGCGATGTCGTAACCCCACACCAGCAGCCACTTGTTCCACGGCCGCACCATGCGGACCAGGCCCATGCCGATGCCGCCCAGGTGCGCGCCCGGCCGCATCACCCAGTACAGCACGCTCGGGCGGTGCGCCACGTACTTGCTCAGGTCGGCCGTGAACGTGATGTTCATCGACCCGGCCTTGCCCGTCTCGCCCGCGATCGGCAGGCCAGCCTGCTCCGCGACGCGGCTGCGCGCGCCGTCGGCGCCGACCAGATAACGGGCCCGCAAGGTGAACTCGTCGCCGCGCACCCGGTCGAGGAAGCGGGCGGTGACCCCGTCGGCGTCCTGGGTGAAGTCCAGGAACTCGGTGTCCAGCCGCAGCTTCGCGCCGCGCTCGGCGGCGTTGGTCGCGAGGATCGGCTCCAGGTAGGTCTGGGGCAGGTCGATCATGTGGCACGGGCTGGCGGCACCGTACTCGGTGGCCGAGCGGTCGCCCGTGCCCCAGCTCGCGATGCGGCCGATCTCGGCGCCCGCCAGCGAGGTGCACAGCACGGTGTCGCCCATCAGCTCCGGCGGCGTGCCCTGCGCCAGCGCCTGCTCCTCGATGCCGAGGTCGCGCAGGACCTCCATCGCGCGCTGGTTGGTGATGTGGGCGCGCGGGGTGTTCGCCGTCCAGCCGTACTTGGTGGCCAGCACCGTGCGTACGCCGTAGGTGGCCAGCAGCAGCGCGGCGGTGCCCCCGGCCGGCCCGCTGCCGACCACGATGACGTCGGTGTCGTACTCGTTCATGGTGGGAGTCCTCGTCAGTGGGCGGGGGAGATGCGGAACGTGAAGTCGAGGCGGCGCCAGCCCCCGGCGGGCTCACGGCCGTCGGGCGCGGCACCGGACTGCTCGGCGAAGTCGACGATCAGGCCGTCCTTGACGCCGAACACCGTGTCGGAGTCGAGGTAGTCGCCGCCGTTGACGAACAGCTGCGTCACCAGCGTGCGGAAGCCCGGTTTGGCGATCATGAAGTGCACGTGCGGCGCGCGGAACGGGTGTCGTCCCACCGAGTCGAGCATCTGCCCGACCGGGCCGTCGGCCGGGATCGGGTAGGCCGAGGGCACGATCGTCCAGAACTTCAGCTTGCCCTCGGCGTCGGTGCGGAAGCGGGCGCGCAGCACCGGACCGTCCACATCGGGCAGCTGCACGTCGTAGAAACCGTCCTCATTGGACTGCCAGACGTCCACGACCGCGTCGGCCACCGGGGCCCCGTCGATGTCGGTCACGCTGATGTCCGACCACAGTGGAGTGCCGGGTAGCCCCTCGCCGAGGTCGGCGCCCTGCGCGGTCTCCGGCGGGCCCTGCACGTAGAACGGGCCGAGCACGGCCGACGGGGTGGTGTCGGGCGTGCGGGAGTTGGTGAGCACGTCGACGACGCTGGACACGCCCAGGGTGTCCGAGAGCAGGATGAACTCCTGGCGCTTGTCGTCGGTGATCTGGCCGGTGCGGGTGAGGAAGCCGATCGCGTACTCCCACTCCTCCTGCGTGAGGTCGGTGCGCACGACGTAGCCGTGCAGCGTGCGGACCAATTCCTGCAGGAGCTCGCGCAGCCGCGGGTCGGTGGTGGTGGCGAAGCTGTCGACGACCTCGGCCGTCAGGCCCCGCAGGTCGGGTTTGGTGCCCTCGGCCGCGGCGGGGCGGGCGCCGGCCCAGGCGTCGCGCAGGAGGCCCTCGATCCCTTCGCGGGTGACTTCGCGCGGGTTGGGGTAGGGCTTGGCGGACGCGATCTCGGCGGCTTTCGGCACGTCGGCTTCGGTGAAGCCGAGTTCGGCCAGCGAGTGCGGTACGGGCAGGCTCGCGATGAGGTCGTACACGCCGGTGGCCGCGTCCGGTGCGCCGAGTGCGTCGGCGATGCGGCGCATGGCGTCGGGGGCGCCGGAGGTGTTGTAGGCCATGGCGTAGGGCAGGACGACGGTGTGGGTTTCGGAGTGCGGGAGGGCGAAGCTGCCGCCGAGGGTGTGGCAGAGCTTGTGGTGCAGGGCCATGCCGACGGAGCCGAGGCAGGTCCCGGCGAGCCAGGCGGCGCGCAGCGCTTCGGCGCGGGCGTCCACATCGGACGGATCGGTCGCGATGCGGGGCAGGGCTGAGGCGAGCAGCCGGATGGCTTCGAGCGCGAACTGGTCGACGATCGGGTTGGCGTCGGGGGAGTAGAGCGCTTCGACTGCGTGGGCCATCGCGTTGATGCCGCTGGTGAGGGAGACCTGCACCGGCAGGCCGACGGTGAGGTCCACGTCGTAGACGACGACCTCGGGCAGGATCTTGGGTGAGGTCTGAGTGGTTTTGCGGCCGTCGGCGGTCTCGCCGAGGACGGGGGTCAGCTCCGAGCCGGCGTAGGTCGTGGGAACGATGATCTGCGGCAGGTCTGTGCGCAGCGCGATGGCCTTCGCGAGCCCGGTCGTCGAGCCGCCCCCGATGGCGAGGACGCAGTCGACGTCGTTTTCGGTCGCGGTCTTGAGCGCGCGCTCGGTCACGTCCACGGGCGTGTGCATCGCGGCCTCGTCGAAGCGCGCGGCGAGCAGCGGGCCGAGGGCGCCGGCGACGCGGTCGACGGGCTCGGCCAGCGGCGGGCTGCCCAGCAGCAGGACGCGGGTGGCGCCGAGCCGGCGCACCTCGTCGGGCAGCGAGGCGAGGGTGCCACTGCCGAAGACGACCCGGGCCGGGTTGGCGGTGTAGCTGAACATCGTTGGTCCTTCCACGCGGGTGCCTCGAGTATCCGGACGGCGGCGCGGAGTTTCCTGCACGAACCTGCCGCGTCGACAGCACGAAACGCGCGCGGGGCGTCGCTAGCCCTCGCGGCGCAGGGCGGCCGGGGTGGTGCCCAGCTGGCTGCGCAGCACACGGGTCAGGTGCTCCTGGTGCGAGAACCCGCAGGTCGCGGCGATGTCGGCGATCGGGTCGCCGGAGGTGCGCAGCAGCAGCCCGGCCTGTTCCACGCGCAGCTTCAGCAGGTAGCGGTGCGGGGGCAGGCCGGTGCGCGCCTTGAAGCGGCGGGCGAAGCGGCTCACGCTCAGCCCGGTCACCGCCGCGAGGTCGGGCAGCCCGAGCGGTTCGCCGAGCCGTTCCGTCATCAGCTCACGCACCCGCTCGAACTGCCGATCCGACAGCGCGGCCGCCGGCGGCGCGGGCTCCGCGCCGGCCCGGTCGGCCCGATGACGGCGGGCGAGGTGCGTGGCCACGAGCGCGCACAGCTGGTCGGCGTACGTGCGGGCGCTCGGTTCCCAGTCGCGGACCACACCGTCGAGCGACAGCAGCAGCTGCTCCAGCAGCGGATCGACCGTGCCGAGCCCCTCCGCGAGCCGGATGGGTGTGTCGGTGCCCGCGGCCTCCTGCACGGCCGTATCGGCGACGTACACGTGCAGCGTGTCGAGCTCCCCGCCCAGCTCCACGGACAGGTCCGCGTGCGAGGGCTGCAGGAACAGCCCGCCGGCCGGTACTCGGCGGCTCTGCTCCGCCGCCGTGCCGAAGCGCCGCCGGACCGTCACGGGCCCGGCGAGGTGCAGGATGAGCTGGTGCGTCGGCGCGGCGGCGAACAGGCCGCGATGGGGGCGTTCGTGCTGGCGCGACAGGTAGAGGTGTTCCCAGCCGAGGCCCGCGCTGGTGCGCTCGGGCCGGATCCAGGGCAGCGCGAGGATGCCGTTGGTGTCGGCGGTCGACAGCTCACCCACCCGCGTCCTCCTCGTCGCGCCGTCTCGGTACACCCCGAGTGTAGGCGTGCGGACCGGGTTCCCGGTGCCCTTGCCGCCTCACCGGGAAGGTCGGCGAGGCGGCAAGGGCACCGGCGGGTGGCTCAGAGAGGGTTGAACTGTCCCAGCGGCGCCGTGCAGAACGGGCCGCCCACGAACTCCGCGGCCGCGCCCGTGGGGGCGGGCTGGTCGGCGAGCTGGTCGGCGTACGTCTCGGCGTTGTCGAGGGACTTGTAGCCCAGCGCTTCGGCCTCGGCGAGCGAGTACACGCGCCGCGTGTTGTCCGAGACGCCCCAGAGCAGGCGGTAGCCGGGGGAGGGGGCGGCGAGGCAGGCCTCGAAGAGGCGGGCGCCGTCGTCGGGGGAGAGCCAGGTGGTGAGGCCGCGGGGGCCCAGGGGCAGGGGGGTCTCGAAGCACGAGCCGATGCGGATCACGAGCACGTCCATGCCGAAGCGGGACGCGTACAGGCTGCCCAGCGACTCGATGGCCGCCTTGCTCACGCCGTAGTAGGTGTCGGGGCGCGGGCTCGAGTCCGCCGGCAGCCCGGCGGCCGGGGCGTCGGCGTTGCGGCGGAAGCCCACCGCGTGGTTGCTCGACGCGAGGATCACGCGCTTGATCCCGGCCTCCCGCGCGGCTTCGAGCACGGTGTGGGTGCCGCTGATGTTCACCTCGAGCGTGGCTTCCCACGAGTTCTCGCGGCTGTGGCCGCCGAGGTGGATCAGGGCGTCGGCGCCGGCGCAGGCGGCGGCCATCACCTCGGGGTCGGTGACCGAGCCGGTCACGAGCTCGACGGCCTCGCCGGCCTCGGCCGGTGGCTGCTCGGCCAGGTCGAGCAGCCGCAGCACCCGGCCGGGCCGGCGCAGCCGCGGGCGCATCAGGGTGCCGACGATGCCTGCCGATCCGGTGATCAGCACGCGCTGGTCTGCCATGGGGTTCCTCTCGAGACTTCGGGGCGGTGGCGGCGGTCAGCGGATGCCGGCGCGGCGCAACTGCTGCCCGAGCTCGGCGGTCGTCTCGGCCAGGAGCTCGCCGACGCGCTGCACGTCGGCGTCGGTCACCTGGCCGACCGGCATCGAGCAGCTCATCGCGTCGGTGCCGGGGATGCGGTAGGGGATCACGGCGGCGACGCAGCGGACCCCGAGCGTGCCTTCCTCGATCTCGGAGGCGTAGCCGACCTCGCGCGTGCGGGCGAGATCGGCGTGCAGCTGCTCGCGTGTGGTGATGGTGTGCGGGGTGAGCGGCGGGAGCTTCGCCGGCATCAGGGCCTCGATCTCGTCGTGCGTCAGCTCGGCGAGCAGCGCCTTGCCCAGCGCCGTGGCGTGGGTGGGCAGCGTGCGGCCGACGCGCGAGACGAGGTGCGTCGAATGCTGCGACTCGCGGGTCTCGAGGTACACGACCTCGGTGCCGTTGCGGCGCGCGAAGTGCGCGGTGAACCCGGTCTTCTCGCGGATGCGCTCCAGCGCCTCGGTGGCGAACGGCACGATCGCGTCGCGGTCGAGGTAGGCGGTGCCGCAGATCAGGGCGCGCACGCCGAGGCGGTAGCGCGCGGTGTTCGCGTCGGCTTCGAGCCAGCCGGCTTCGAGCAGCGTGCGCAGCAGGCCGTGGAGGCTCGAGCGCGGGAAGCCGGTGCGGGCGTGCAGGTCCGAGAGCGACAGCCACACGTCGTTGGCCGCGAACGTCTCGATGAGGTCGATGGCGCGCCGGGCGGACTTCACGCCCGCGCTCTCGACGGGCGTCGCGATGCGTTCTGCGGTGGCCGGCTTCTGCGCCATCTGTGTCCTCCGACCGGGCCGTTGACTTGTGACTCCGGCCATATTAGCGTCCCGAACAGCATTCTTATGGATGAACATAGTCAGCATAACAGACTCCATTCAAGAATGTGAACACCGGTACGTGCCGAGCGCCGAGGCAGCACCGGTGGGATCGTCGAACCCGTGACCGGGCACGCCACCCGGACGCCCCGACGAGGACGGAAAGAGCGAAAACTGATGGCACAGCCCAAGATCGAGCTGGACGGCCTGCTGGCGTTCCCGCTGACTCCGTTCACCGACGACCTCGAGGTGAACCTCGACGGCTTCGCGGAAAACGTGGAGAGCCACGTGGCCGCCGGGGCGGGGGCGTTGTTCGTCGCGTGCGGCACGGGTGAATTCTCGTCGCTCGCACCGGACGAGGTCGCGGCGCTGCTGGCGCGGGCGCGGGAGGTCGTGGCCGGGCGCGTGCCGGTGTGGATCGGGGCCGGTGGCGGTGCGGCCGCCGCGCGCGCGGGTGTGGCCGCGGCTCAGGCCGGGGGTGCCGACGGGGTACTGCTGCTGCCTCCGTACCTGGTCACGGGTCCGCAGCCCGGACTGGTCGACTTCGTGCGGTTCGCGGTGGGCGACACGTCGGTGCCGGTGATCGTGTACCACCGCGGCACCGGGGTGTTCACCGCGCCGTCGGCCGCGCAGCTGCTCGACATTCCGTCGGTGGTCGGGCTGAAGGACGGGTTCGGCGACGTCGAGACGATGACGCGGATCGTGACCACGATCCGGTCGCTGGACACCGAACGGTCGCGGGAGTTCTTGTTCTTCAACGGGTTGCCGACGGCGGAGATGTCGGCGAAGGCGTACGCGGCCATTGGCGTCGCGCGCTATTCATCGGCGGTGCACTGCTTCGCGCCGGAGATCGCGCACCGCTTCCACCGGGCGCTGGCGGAGAACGACGTCGAGGTGATGGACACGTTGCTGGCCGGGTTCTACCTGCCGCTGGTGGCGTTGCGCGACGAGACGCCCGGGTTCGCGGTGTCGCTGGTCAAGGCTGCCGCGCGGTTGCGCGGAGACAAGGTGGGCACCGTCCGTCCGCCGCTGGTCGAGCCCACGCCGGCGCAGATCGACCGGCTCGGCGGGATCGTGGAGCACGGCTTCGAGGTGCTCAAGGGGATCGAGGGCCGATGAAGATCCGGGACGTGGTGCTCACGCCTGTCGCGTTCGCGGATCCGCCGCTGCTGAACGTGATGGGGGTGCACGAGCCGTTCGCGTTGCGCAGCGTGGTGCAGGTGATCTGTGACGACGGTGTCGTGGGGCTCGGGGAATCGTATGGGGACGCGGCGTTCCTGGGTGAGGTGCGCAAGGTCCTGCCGGAGCTGGCCGGGCACGATGTGTTCGACCTGCCGGGCCTCAAGCGCCTCATCACCCGCTCGCTGGCCGGCACGGTGCTGACCGATGAGCACGGGTTGATCGGCGGGTTCTCCATCCGCAAGACCATCGCGTCGGTGTATTCGCTGTTCGAGGTGGCGTGTCTGGACGCGCAGGGGCAGTACCTGGGTCGTCCGGTGGTGGATCTGCTGGGTGGGAAGGCCCGCGACGCCGTGGACTTCTCGGCGTATCTGTTCTACAAGTACGGCGCCCACGTCGGCGCCGAGGCGGACAGCTGGGGCGACGTCACCACGCCCGAAGCGCTGGTCGGCGCCGCCAAGCGGATGGTCGAGCAGTACGGGTTCCAGTCGATCAAGCTCAAGGGCGGAGTGTTCACCCCCGCGGAGGAGATCGACGGTATCCGGGCGCTGGCCGAGGCGTTCCCCGGTCATCCGTTGCGGATCGACCCGAACGCGGCGTGGACGGTCGACACCAGTATCCGGGTCGCCCACGAGCTGGACGGGGTGCTGGAGTACCTGGAGGACCCGACGCCGGGGATCGAGGGCATGGCCCGGGTGGCGGCGGAGGCGAGCATGCCGTTGGCCACCAACATGTGCGTGGTGAACTTCGGGGACATCGAGCCGGCGTTCCGGGCCCGCGCGGTCGGGGTACTGCTGTCGGATCACCACTTCTGGGGTGGGATGCGCGACACGCAGGCGTTGTCGGTGCTGTGCGAGAGCTTCGGGGTCGGGTTGTCGATGCACTCCAACAGCCACCTCGGGATCTCGCTGGCGGCGATGGTGCACGTGGCGGCGGCGACCCCGCACCTGACCTATGCCTGTGACACGCACTGGCCGTGGAAGACCGCGGACGTGATCGTGCCCGGGACACTGGAGTTCGTCGACGGTGCCGTCGCGGTGCCGGACCAGCCCGGTTTGGGCATCGAGCTGGATCCCGACGCGCTGGCCCGTGCCCACGAGGACTACGTCCGATGTGGACTGACGAAACGCGACGACGTGACCTACATGCGCCACTACGTCGCGGACTTCCAACCCAACACGGCCCGGTGGTGACGCGGTGAAGGTGACCGGATACGCCTACCCGTGGGACGTCCTCGGCGATCCCGGCTTCGTGCCGCGCGCGCAGGACCTGCCCGTGGACGAGGTCGCGGTGGCGCTGACCTACCACAGCACCCGCGCCGCCACCCCGCACCTGCCCGAGCGCACGTCGGTGATCGCGCGCACCGCGGCGAGCTACCGGCCCGTGCGCGACGCGGTCTGGCAGGGCAGGGAACTGCGTCCGTCCACTCCGGACTGGGTCGCGCAGCCCGACAGCGGTGGCGACGCCGTACGCCTGCTCAACACGGCCGGCATCCCCGCCGCCGCGTGGCTCGTGCTCACGCACAACTCGCAGCTGGGCACCGAGTTCCCGCAGTACACCGTGCACAACTGCTTCGGCGAGTCCTACCCGTGGGCGCTGTGCCCGGCTCAGCCCGCCGTGCGCGAGTACGCGGCGACGCTGACCGCCGAGGCCGTCGCGGGGCTGGAGCTGTCGTCGGTGATCCTCGAGGCCTGCGGCCCGCTCGGCGCGGTGCACCAGCACCAGCACGAGAAGACCGACGGCGTGTGGGCTCCGGCGGTGGCGCGGCTGCTGTCGATCTGCTGCTGCGACGCGTGCGCCGAAGGCCGGCCGGGCCTGGACCCGGCGCAGGTGCGCGAGACGCTGCGCGCCGAGGTCCGCCGGCTGCTCGACACCGGCGACCTCACCGTGACCGCGGACCGGCTGCCGGCCGGGCTCAAAGCCGCGGTGCTCACCGGCCGGCAGCAGGCGACCGACGCGCTGCGTGCCGCCGTGCTCACCGAGCTCGAACCGGGCACGCGGATCGTGCTGCACGGCGCCCTGGACCCGTGGGTCACCGGCGCGCTGCCGGGCCTCACCCCGACCGCGGCCGACGACGCCGCCGTGGTCGTGCTGCAGAACTGGGCGCCGGGCCAGGGCAGCGTCGACGCCGTGGCGGCGGCTCGGGAGGCCCTGCCCGAAGACGTGGCGGTGGGCAGCTACATCACCGCCGTCGCCGCGAGTCCCGTGCCGGACATCGAGGCGTACGTGACCTCGCTCGGCAAGGCCGGTGCCACCGAGCTGCACCTCTACCATCTGGGTTTGGCGGGTCCCGGCCGGTGGCCGGACCTGCGCGCCGCCACGGCGGCGGCGCACTCCGTGCCGTGAGGCGCGGACCGTCGGTCCCTGAACCCGATCCACCCGAGGAGACACGTCCCACCATGAGCCGAGAAACCTCCGCCCCGGAGCTCGAGCGCACCCTCGCCGCCGCGGCCGCGGCCGCCCGTCCGTTCGCGGCGAGCACGCCCGCAGAACGCGCCGGCTGGCTCGAAGCCGTCGCCGACGCCCTCGACGCCGAAGCCGAGGAGCTCGTCACCCTCGCCCACACCGAGACCCATCTGCCCGCGGCGCCGCGGCTGAAGGGCGAGCTCGCCCGCACCACCTTCCAGCTGCGCCTCTTCGGCCAGGTCCTGCGCGACGGCGCGTTCCTGGGCGCCACCGTCGACCACGCCGACGCCGAGTGGCCGATGGGCCCGCGCCCCGACATCCGCCGCGTGCTCGTACCGATCGGCCCGACGCTGGTGTTCGCGGCCAGCAACTTCCCGTTCGCGTTCAGCGTCGCGGGTGGCGACACGGCGTCTGCGCTGGCGGCCGGCTGCCCGGTGATCCTCAAGGCGCACCCGGGCCACGAGGAGTTGTCCACGCGCACGGGCGAGATCGTCGTCGCCGCGCTGGCCGCCGCGGGTGCGCCGGCCGGGACGTTCGCGGTGGTCCACGGGTTCGAGCAGGGGGTGACCGCGCTCAAGGACCCGCGGATCCAGGCCGCTTCCTTCACCGGCTCGGTGCCGGGCGGGCGCGCGCTGTTCGACATCGCCGTCTCGCGCCCCACGCCGATCCCGTTCTACGGCGAGCTCGGCAGCGTGAACCCGGTGGTCGTCACGCCGGGTGCGGTCGCCAAGCGCGGCGAGGCCGTGGCGAAGGCGTACGCGGGGTCCTTCAGCCTCGGGGCCGGCCAGTTCTGCACGAAGCCGGGCCTGCTGTTCCTGCCGGAGGGCCACGGTCTCGATGCCGCGCTGAGCGAGGCCGTCGGCGCGGTGACCGCCCAGCCGATGCTCAACGAGCGCATCGCGCAGGGCTTCGCGCACAAGCTTTCCGAGCTGCGGCAGGCGCCCGGCGTGACCACGGTCGTCGACGGCACGCACCAGGGCGAGTCGTTCACCCCGAGCCTGATGTCCACCACGGCCAAGGAGTTCCTGGCCGGTGGTGAAGCGGTGCGCGAGGAGCACTTCGGGCCCGCGTCGCTGATCGTCACCTACAGCGACACCGACGAACTCGTCGGCGTGCTCGACACGCTGGAGCCCGGCCTGACCGCGACGGTGCAGGGCGAGGAGGACGAGGCCGACTACGTCCGCCCGCTGCTGCCTTCGCTCACGCGCCTCGCGGGGCGACTGCTGTGGAACGACTGGCCCACTGGCGTCACGGTGAGCTGGGCGCAGCAGCACGGCGGCCCCTACCCGGCCACCACCGCCCCGACCACCACCTCGGTCGGCACCGCCGCCATCGAGCGGTTCCTGCGTCCGGTCGCGTGGCAGGGTTTCCCCGACGCGCTGCTGCCCGAGCCGCTGCAGGAGGAGAACCCGTGGCAGCTGCCGCGGCGCACGGACGGAGCGCGCTGAACAATTCGCGCTGAGCAATTCCGTTTTCGCATTGAACAACAACTGAATTCTCCTTTTCTGGTCCCCGAAAATCCCGCAAGCCAAGGACGTCTTGATCCTGGGAGGCATTGTCATGCCCGTAAACCGGAGAACTGCCCTGCGCGGAGGCACCCTCGCGGCCGCCTCGGTGGCCCTGACCGCCGCCGCGCACCCCGCTCTTGCGTCGGACAGCGTCGCTGCGGGTTCGGTGTCCGCCGCGTCTGCTGTGGACGAAGCGGCCACCGACCCGTTGAAAGCGATCGTGGCGGGTTACCGGGAACTGCAGACCGGGATCAACCGGCCCTCGCCGGAACGCACGGCCGCGCTGAAGAACCTCGGTCGCGTGGCGAAGGCGTACCACGACACGATGACCGTGACCGGCGGTCCACTGTGGACCGACCTGCCGCTCGGGCCGGGCAGCGACTACACCACATCGATGTACGCGCGGCTGCGGGCCATCGCCGTGGACTGGGGAACGCCGGGCGGCACGCTCGCCGGCGACCCGCAGGTGCTCGACCGCATCAAGAAGGCGCTGGAGCTGATCTACGCCGGCCAGTACAACCCGCAGGTCGGCGAGATCGGCAACTGGTACACCTACGAAATCGGCGTGCCGTACTACCTGCTGCACACGCTCGTGACGGTCGCCGATGAGCTGACCCCCGACGAGCTCGCGCGTTACGTCAGCCCGATCAAGCGGTTCGTGGGCAACCCCAACGTGCGGGCCAACAGCCCGGGCACGGTCGAGACCGGTGCCAACCGCGCCGACAAGGCCTTGATCTCCATCGTCTCCGGCGCGCTCATCGGCGACACCGCGTGGATCAGGACCGGCATCGACGCGCTCACCGACGTCGCCGGGGGCGGCGCCGCGAGCCTGGTCGCTAAGGTGGACAAGGCCGGCAGCGACGGGTTCCACGTCGACGGTTCGTTCATCCAGCACGAGACCATCCCGTACCCCGGGCACTACGGCATCGTGCTGCTGACCGCGCTCTCCGGCGCGATCCACGTGACCGAGGGCACCGAGTACGCCCTGCCCGAGGACCTCAAGCAGAAGATCTACGCGCTCGTGCCCGACACGTTCGCCCCGTTCGTCTACGCGGGGGCGCTGATGGAGCCGGTGCGCGGGCGGATGCTTTCGCGCCAGGGAGAGACCGGCCACGACATCGGCCACCAGCTCACCGTCGCCACGCTCGTGCTGGCGCGCGCGGCCACCGGCGCGGCCAAGGCCGAGCTGTCGGGCCTCGCGGCGAAGTGGATCGCCGAGGGCACGTACGCGCCGTTCCTGGAGATCCCCGACCCCGAGCGGTTCGCGCCGGGACCGGACCTCGTGGCGACGCCGGGCATCGAGTTCGCGCAGGAACTGCTGGCGACCCGCGTGCGGCCCACGCCGATCACCGCCACGCACCGGATCTTCGGCCAGCAGGACCGGATGGTGCACGTGACCGAGGGCTGGTCGAGCTCGCTCGCGGTGGGGTCCACGCGGATCTCGCGCTACGAGTCGATCAACGGCATGAACCTGCACGGCTGGTACGTCGGCGACGGCGTGCTGTACCTGTTCCTGCCGAACGCGAAGGGGCACTACTCCGACGCGTACTGGCCGACCGTCGACCCGCTGCTGCTGCCGGGTGCGACCACCAAAGCCGGCCCGACGGGGGCGCTGCAGTCCACGCCGATGTCGACGAAGGACCACGTCGGCGGCGTCCGGTGGGACGCGCGCCACGGTGCGTACGCGATGGATTTCGTGTCGCTGGACGGCACGCTGACGGCGAAGAAGTCGTGGTTCTTCACGCCGGCGGGGATCGTCTGCCTCGGCGCGGGCATCACCGACACGTCGGGGCAGCAGGTGCGCACCACGGTCGAGAACCGCAACCTGGGCGAGAACGGCCGCGGTGCGCTGCTGGCGGACGCGCGGCTCGTCTCGTCGGCGCTCGGCCGCGCGACGGCGCTGCATGACCCGCGCTGGCTGCACCTCGACAGTGCTTCCGGGAACGTCGCGGGCTACGTGCTGCTCGACAAAGCCTCGGTGACGGCGTTGCGCGAGGACCGCACCGGCGCGTGGCGCGACATCGACACGGGCGCGAACACCAAGGGCACGACCGATCCGTACACGCGGCGTTATCAGAAGCTCGTGATCGAGCACGGAGTGAAGCCGACGGATGCGAAGTACGCGTACGCGGTGCTGCCCGCGGCCTCGGTGGTCGGCACGGTGGCCTCGGTGCTCGCGTGGCGCGTGCGGGCGAACACAGCCGCCGTTCAGGCGATTCGGCTGTGGGACAACACACTCCTCGCGAACTTCTACGAGGCCCATACTGTTGATGAGGTGACTGTCTCAGGTCCGGCGTCGGTGGCCCTGGGACGCAGCGGCTCCGGCTGGCAGCTCGCGGTCTCGGATCCCACACAGCTCCAGGACAGCGTGCGGGTGACGGTGCGGCGCCGGACGGTGGAGGTGCCGCTGAAGGGCACCTTCGGTGCAACGCAGGTCGTGAAGCTGCCGCGCTGAGGCGTCGACTTCCCTGCCGGGCCGGTGATTCCCCGCCCGGCCCGGCAGGGCCCCACGTTCGAGGCTCTGCCTGTCGGCGCCGCGACGGTACGATCGCGGGTGTCCGCTCGAACCGGGGAGAGTGATCACGATCGCCACGCACGTCGACGTTCTCGTGGTGGGTGCGGGGTTGTCCGGGATCGGGGCGGCGTGCCGGCTCCGCGAGAAGTCGCCCGGCAAGACGTTCGCGGTCCTGGAGGCCCGTGACTCGATCGGCGGTACCTGGGACCTGTTCCGCTACCCGGGCGTGCGGTCGGACTCGGACATGTTCACGCTGGGTTATCCGTTCCGGCCGTGGAAGAACCCCAAGGCGATCGCCGACGGCCCGTCGATCCTCGGCTACATCCGGGCCACGGCCGAGGCCTACGACATCGAGCGGCACATCCGGTTCGGGCACCGCGTGGTCTCGGCGGCGTGGTCGTCGGCCGAGGCCCGCTGGACGGTGGAGGCTTCACACGAGGGCGCGGTGGTCACCTACACGTGCTCGTTCCTGTACCTGTGCAGTGGTTACTACAACTACGAGAGCGGCCACGTCGTCGACTTCCCGGGCCGCGAGGCCTTCGCCGGCACGATCGTGCACCCGCAGCACTGGCCCGATTCGCTGGACTACGCGGGCAAGAACGTCGTCGTGATCGGCAGCGGCGCCACGGCCGTGACGCTGGTGCCGGCGATGGCCGCCGAAGCGGCTTCCGTGACCATGCTGCAGCGCTCGCCGACCTACGTCGTCGCCCGGCCCGGCGCCGACGCGCTGGCCGACCGCCTGCGGGCCGCCCTGCCGGAGAACCTGGCGCACCGGCTGGTCCGCGGCAAGAACGTGGTGATGGGCACGCTGTTCTTCCAGCTCATGCGCCACCTGCCCGAGCGCGCGGCGGCGGTGCTGCGCGCGGGCGTCGAGAAACAGCTGCCGCCTTCGATCCCGGTCGACCCGCACTTCGTGCCCGACTACAACCCGTGGGACCAGCGCCTGTGCCTGGTCCCCGACGCCGACCTGTTCCGCGCCCTGCGCAGCGGCAAGGCCGACGTCGTCACCGACCACATCACCCGCTTCACCCCGGGCGGCATCGTCCTGGCGTCCGGGCGCGAGCTGCCCGCCGACGTGATCGTCACGGCCACCGGCCTGCGCCTGGTCGCGTTCGGGCAGGTTGCGCTCACGGTCGACGGCCGTGCCATCACTCCGGGCGAGCAGCTCGTGTACAAGGGCATGATGTTCGGCGGCATCCCGAACCTCGCGTGGTGCGTCGGCTACACCAACAACTCGTGGACGCTGCGCGCCGACCTCGCGTCGCAGTACGTGTGCCGCCTGATCACGCACATGGACCGCCACGGCTACGTCGCCTGCACCCCCGACCCCGGCCGCGCGCCGACCACGGGCCTGCGCCCGGTCGTCGACCTGATGTCGGGTTACATCAAGCGCGCCGCGGCGACCCTGCCGAAGCAGGGTGGTCGGCGCCCGTGGGTGATGCGGCAGAACTACCTGCTCGATTTCGCGGACATGCGCTTGACCCGGCTTGAGGACGGCGTGATGAAGTTCGTGCGGGCCGAGGAGCGGATTCCGGTGCCGGCCTGAGGACTTGCGCTCGTGCGGGTGCGAAAAAGGGGCGCCACCCACCTGAGTGGATGGCGCCCCATTTTCGAGTGGTTCAGCCCTGGCGGGCCTTGTTCCGCGGGTTGTCACGGTTGATCACGAGGACCTTGCCGTGCCTGCGGATGACCTGGGCCCCCTGCTGGCGAGCCAGCGACCTGACCGACGCGCGAACCTTCATGGTTACCCGTCCTCTCTCCGAAGTCTCGTTCTGCTCTGTGTAACCAGATGACCGGTCGGTTTAATCCCCCGTGGTGGTGGCCGCGCCCACCCAGCGAGTGAGGTCTTCGCGACGCAGGGCGGCGGCCATGAGCTCCGGGAAGAGGTCCGGGGTGCAGGCGAAGGCCGGCACGCCGAGCTCGGCCAGCGCGGCGGCGTTCTCGTGGTCGTAGAAGGGGGCGCCGGAGTCGGAGAGGGCCAACAGGGTGACCACCTGCACGCCGGAGCCCACCAGCTCGCCGACGCGGCGCAGCAGCTCCTCGCGCACGCCGCCTTCGTAGAGGTCACTGATGAGGACCAGCAGTGTCTGCTCGGGGCGTTCGACGAGGCCCTGGCAGTACGTCAGCGCGCGGTTGATGTCGGTACCGCCGCCGAGCTGGGTGCCGAAGAGCAGCTCGACCGGATCGTCGAGGTGCTCACTGAGGTCGACCACCGCCGTGTCGAACGCGACGAACTTCGTGCTCAACGCCCGCATCGACGCCAGCACGGCGCCGAAGAGCCCCGAGTACACCACCGACTCCGCCATCGACCCCGACTGGTCCACGGCCAGGATCACTTCGCGCTGCACACTGAGCTGGCGCCGCCCGAAGCCGACGAGCTTCTCGGGCACGATGGTCTTCAGCTCGGGGGAGTAGTGGCGCAGGTTCGACCGCACGGTGCGCGCCCAGTCGATGTCCGCGGCCCGCGGGCGCTGGGTGCGGGCCGCCCGGTCGAGCGCGCCGCGGATCGCCGCGCGCGTGGGTTCGGCCAGCCGCGCCTCCAACTCGGCGACGACCTTGCGCACCACCGAGCGCGCCGTCTCCTTCGTTTCTTCGGGCAGCACACCGTTGAGCGACAGCAACGTGCCGACGAGATGCACGTCGGGCTCGACCGCACTCAGCAGCTCGGGTTCCATCAACATGCGCGTGAGCCCGAGCCGATCGACCGCGTCGCGCTGCATCACCTGCACCACCGAAGCCGGGAAATACCGCCGAATGTCCCCGAGCCACCGCGCGACCCGCGGCGCCGACGAGCCCAGCCCCGCGCCACGCCGATCCCCGGACCGGGCGGGCGCCTCGCTGCGGTCGTAGAGCGCCGCCAGCACGGCGTCGACGCCCGCATCCTCCGGCGAGAGGGAACGACCGGTGCCGTCCTCGCTCCCACCGAGCACGAGCCGCCAGCGACGGAGGCGGTCGGGGTCGGGGGTGGATGGGGTGGTCATGCAGCCGCTCCAGGGTGGGAGGTGGGCACGGTTTTCGGCGTGGGGTGGTGCGGGGCGGAGGCGTGGTCGAGGCGGCGACGTGACCGGTCGGGTTCGGGGTGGGTCGTGTGACCGTGCCGAGCCCGGCTGGGGAGGCCGGAATCGCCGTGGGCGAGAGGCGTCATGAGGCCGCTCCGAGCAGGGTGGCGAGGACGGGCAGCGCGGCGAGGGCTCGGGGCTCGTCGAGGTCGTCGGCGGGGGCGGTGGGTGCCGGGGTGGCGCCGGTGAGGGCGGCGGCGCGTTCGCCGATGGCGCGTTTTTCCGGGCCGGCGAAGGCGCCGAAGGTGCGGCGCAGCAGGGGGAGCACCTCGGTGAACAGCTCGGCCGGGATGGTGGCGAGCCAGCGGTCGACGATGCGCAGCATGCGTTCGTCGTGGACCAGGAGGAGGGCGCCGCCGGCGAGGAAGCCCTCCACGTAGGCGGCGCCGGCGGAGGGGGCGACGCCAGGGGTGAGGGCGCGGCCGAGGCGGAGTTCGACTTCGGTGCCGTCGAAGAGGTCGGCGTCGTGGAGGAGCCGGACGAGGCGGCCGGCCAGCAGGGGTGGCAGGGCTTCGCGGGCGGAGAGTTTGCGCAGTGCCGTGAGCCAGCGGTCGCGCGCGGCGTCGCCGAGGAGGGTGGTGGCTTCGTGGACGTTGTCGACCAGGTCGCAGAACTTCTTCGCCGCCTCGTCGTCGATGCCGTGGACGGCGGGCGGCAGGCCCGCGCACACGCGGGTGAGCAGGCGGTCGGCCACCTCGTCGAGCTGCGCGGTGTCGGTACCGCGCACGTCGCCGTACCGCGTGGCGCGGGCCAGGGGTGGTAGCGACGTCATCAGGTCGGCGACGTCGGTGTCGGCCGCGGCGCGTGCGTCGAGTGCGGTGAGCACTTCCGGCAGCGCGTCGCCGAGGCCGCTGAGCAGGCAGCCCTCGACGGCGGCGGTGATGTCGGCGAGCGGCGGCTTGCCGGACATGGTCTCGCGCACGCGGGCGGCCGCCGCGGAGGCGACCGTGGTGCCGTACACCGCGGCCGCGACGAGGTCGACCTCGAAGCCCGGCTCCCAGCACAGCGTCCACGTCTCGCGGAACGTGCCTTTGCTCCGCGTCGCCGAGATTTCCGGGGTGCCCCAGGGGATGTCGAGCAGCCGTAGCCGGTGCAGCAACCGCGAGCGGTCGAGCCCGCCGGGCGTGCGCAGGTCGAGGTCGAGCTCCCGCGCGGCCGGCTCGCGCTTGAGCCGCAGCCGGCGCGCGGTCGCGACGAGGTCGGCCGCCAGCGGGGCCTGCGGCACGGACTCGGGGACCTCGCCGAGGCGTTCCCCGACCACGAGCTTGCGCGTGACGAGGTCGGCCTGCACGTCGTCGCCCGAGCACAGCACCGCGCGCGTGGCGGCGTCGACCTCGGCGAGCCCGGCCGAGGACCGGCCACGCAGCGCGGCCAGCGTTTCGGCCAGGCGCACCGCTTCGATCACGTGCGCGGTGGAGACCGGCAGGTCCTTTTCGCGCAGCACGCCGGCGACGTCGGTGAGCCAGCGGGCGGTCACGTCGTCGGCCGTGGTGAACAGGTGGTGGTACCAGCCGGGGGAACGCACGCCCGCGCCGTACCCGCTCGCGGACGCGAGCCGGCTGTGGGTCCAGGGCACCCACGTGCACACGACTTTGCGCTTCGGAAGTCCTTTGAGGACAGTCTGGTCCCGGCTCGCCGGCGGCAGCGGGTCGGCCAGCGCCGGCACGTGCCACGCGCCGCAGACCACGGCGATGCGCTCGAAACCTTCCTTGCGGGTCTTGCGAAGCACGCTTCGCATGTACGCCTCGCGACGCTGCTCGTGGGCGTCGTCCGGGCGTTCGTCCTCGCGTAGCGCGGTCATCGCCTCCTCGATCACCTCGAACGGCGACTCCGCGCCGCGCCGCGACTCCACGACGTCGTCCCACCAGCGCTCGGGATCGTCGTAGCCGCCTGCGGCCGCCAGCTCGGCGAGCGGGTCGGCGCGCGGCACGCGATCGTCGTCGAGCGCGAACTGGTGCGCGGCCGGCAGGTCGCAGAACCGCGCGGGCACCCCGGCCGCCGCGGCGTAGCGCAGCGCCTGCCACTCGGGGCTGAACACCGCGAACGGCCAGAAAGCCGCGCGCGACACGTCCTCAGCCGCGTATGCGAGCAACGCCACGGGCGGGCGCATGTCCTCGTCGGCCGCCAGGTCCACGAGCTGGTCGGCCTCGGGCGGGCCCTCGATGAGCACCACGTCGGGCTCGAGCTCGGCGAGCCGCGTGGCCACCGCCCGCGCTGAACCCGGCCCGTGGTGCCGGATCCCGAGCAGGTGGGTCGTCATCCGCTGATCTCCTGCCCCGCGCGGTAGAAGTCGGCCCAGCCGTCGCGTTCGCGAACCACGGTCTCGAGGTACTCGATCCAGATCGCGCGGTCGGCGACCGGGTCCTTCACCACGGCGCCGTGGATGCCGGCCGCGACGTCCTGCGCGCGCAGCACCCCGTCGCCGAAGTGCGCGGCGAGCGCGAGGCCACCGGTGAGCACGCTGATCGCCTCGGCCGTCGAGAGCGTGCCCGACGGGGTTTTCACCGCCGTGCGCCCGTCTTCGGTGCGGCCGGCACGCAGCTCGCGGAACACCGTGACCACGCGGCGGATCTCGGTGAGCTCGGCCGCCTCAGCCGGCAACGCGAGCGAGGCCCCGAGCTGCGCCACGCGACGGCTGACGATCTCCACCTCCGCGTCGGCCGTGTCCGGCAACGGCAGCACCACGGTGTTGAACCGGCGGCGCAAGGCGCTGGAGAGCTCGTTGACGCCCTTGTCGCGGTTGTTCGCCGTGGCCACGAGCGTGAAGCCGGGACGCGCCTGCACCTCCGTGCCGAGCTCGGGCACCGGCAGGGTTTTCTCGGACAGGACGGTGATCAGCGAGTCCTGCACGTCGGCCGGGATGCGGGTGAGCTCTTCGAGCCGGGCGACCTTGCCGTCGCGCATCGCACGCAGGATCGGGCTCTCCACGAGCGCCTGCTCGCTCGGGCCCTCGGCGATGAGGCGCGCGTAGTTCCAGCCGTAGCGGATCTGTTCTTCGGCGGTGCCCGCCGTGCCCTGCACGAGCAGCGTCGAGTCGCCGCTGATGGCGGCGGCGAGGTGCTCGGACACCCACGTCTTCGCCGTGCCCGGCACGCCGAGCAGCAGCAGCGCGCGGTCGGTGGCGAGCGTGGCGACGGCGACCTCGATCAGCCGGCGCGGGCCGACGTACTTCGGCGAGATCTCCGTGCCGTCGGGCAGCGTGCCGCCGAGCAGGTAGGTGACCACGGCCCACGGCGACAGCAGCCACGACGGCGGCCTGGCGCGGTCGTCGGCCGCGGCGAGCGCGGCCAGTTCACCGGCGTACTCCTGTTCGGCGTGGGGCCGGAGGACTGCGGACGTCATGAGAGCTCCTCGTGCATGTCGCGGCGGAAAGTCAGGGTTTCGGCCACAGCGCGCCGCCACGGGGCGGCCTCGCCGGGCTGGGGGATCACGGACAGGCGGTGGCGCAGGCACGCCGGCGGCACCGCTTTGGCGATGAGGGCGGCGGCGTGGGCCACCAGCCGGTGGTCCTGTTGCGCGGCCACCCAGTCGAGCAGCACGCGGCCCAGCTCCTCGGGCCACGGCTGCGGCAGGTCGAGGATGAGGCGGGTCAGCGCTTCGACCTTCAGGCCGCGCGCGAGCTTCGCCACGGTGGCGGCTTGTTTCCCCGGGGCCAGCACCCCGACGAGCGCCGCGGTGGCCCGGCTGCCAGGTTCGGCTTCGACGAGCGCCTGCGCCCACGCCTCGTCGCGCTGGCGGATCGCCGCCGCGGCCCAGCTTTCCCGCACGGCGGCGAGCGGACAGCCCTCCACGAGCATGCCCACGAGATCACCCGGCGAACCGAACTCCGCCCAGAACGCCAGGGGAGTGGCGGCGATGATCGCCCGTAGCCGCGCCGTGTCCTGCCCGGGCCCGTGGGGCACGCGGACGGCGTCGCGCACCAGCGTGTCGTCCGGCCCGGGCAGGGTGACCTCGAGGACGTCCGCCCGCAACGCCCGGCTGCGCACGGCGACGCACTCCCGCAGTCGCGCCGCCATGCGCTTGCCGAGGCCGGTGTCGTGCAGCCCGCCGAGGAGTCGCACGGCCGTGTCGCGCACCGCCGCCGCCCGGTCGGACAGGGCCGCGTCGAGGAACGGTTCGTCGTCCCGCGTGAGGTGCCGGCCCAGCGTCGCGAGGAACGCCGCGCGCAGGTCGGCCGGTTCGGTGCGCCACGTGGCCGCGAGTGCCGTGCGCGCCGCCGCCGGATCCTTCGCGAGCGCCCGCTCGAACCACGCCTGCCGCCGCGCCGGCGTGCCGAACTGCCAGGCGTCGTCGGTGTCGTCCTCGACGTCGGCCACGAGGAACGCCCAGTCCGGGTTGCGCTCGCCGAGCCACGCCCCGATCGTGCCCGCCACCTCCGCCAGCGGCGCCCGCAACGACACCCGGGCCTTCGCCGCGTCCGCCAGCGCCGGCACCAGCTCCGGTCCCACCCGCAGCCCCCGCGCGGCGGCCGTCTGCAGCCACTCCTCCAGCAGCTCCGGCCGGTTCGCGTGCAGCAGGCGCGCGAGGCGTTCCCTGGCCGGCGGCGAGACGAACGGGCGCTCTTCCGCCCGCGCCGGCTCCTCCCGCCGCGCGCCCGCCACCGGCACCCGGCCGGCGCGGCGGTAGTTGGTGAGCAGCGCCGCGGTGGCGAGGACGGCGTCGGCCTGGTCTTCGGTCCTGCCCACGAGTTCGCGGACTTCCGCGGGCAGCCCACTCGGGTCGGGCTTCCGGCGCCGGGTGCCGAGCAACGCGGTGCCGACGAGGTCTTCCCAGGGCTTCATCCGCCGGTCACCTCCGCCGAGCTCCGGCCGTGAGACAGCAGCGCACACCGGGTGCGGGGTCGGGCGAAGCCGGATCGCGCGGTCGGGTGCGCCTCGGTGAGCGGCGTCGCGAACATCGCGCGGTCCGGCCGCGATCCGTTGATCTGCGCGCTCGGCCGAAGCCACCAGGGCGACGTTGCCGAGAGCACGCATTCGGCCCCGCGCCACCGACGAGTGAGGTGAATTTCCCGTCGTGCCAACGTTTCCTTCCGAGGGTTCACAGCCGCACCAGACCGTTCCGGTGCCAGCAGGTCAGGGGGCGCAGACCGGCGGGGGTGAGTTCGGCGGCCAGGGTCACCGGGTGTTCCGCGGCGAGGGCGAGCAGGGGCCACGGATCCACGGACGGGAGCAGGGGCAGCGCGGCACCGTCCACATCGGACAGGGCCCAGCCGTCCGGGAGCCGGGCCGGGGTCAGGTCGGACAGGAGCACGGGCCAGCGGTCGAGCCACGGGTCGGTGGCCAGGGCGGCGGCGTGGGCGGCCAGGGCGGCGGTGACCGTGTCGCCGCGGGGGATCGGGGTGGGCACGGCCTCGGTGCGGTCGGCGACGAGCGCGCGCAGCGGCAGGGCGCCCGGGTGAAAGGCGAGCTCGCCCGGGACGACGTAGCCCGGGGGCAGGGAGCTGTCCAAGGGGCGGCCCGGCGGGGCGAACGACAGGACCAGCGCCACGCGCCCCGAATGCCGGCCGCGCAGCCAGGTGCGGCGGGTGCGGAGGTTGTCCTGCTCGTCGTCGGCCGCGCCGGTGACGAGCCACTGGTCCGCGACGCGTTCGCCCGACTCCAGGACCTGCGCGGAGCCGGCGGAGAACCCCAGCCGGGTGCGCACGGTCTCGGCCAGCGCGCCCGGCAGCTCGTCGAGGCGCAGGGCCGCGCCCGCGAGGACGTACAACAGCGACAGCTCCGCCAGCAGCTCACCCGGCCAGTCGCGGCCGCGCCCGACGAGCCCGGCCGCGCGGCGCAGGCCGCCCGCGAGACCCGGCGCCTGGGCGTCGATCATCCGCGCGGCGACCGTGCGCAGTTCTTCCGCACCACTCCGTTCGAAACCCGCCAACCCCGCGCCGACGCGGTCGGTGAGCCAGCCGCGCAGCTCGGCCGCGCCGGCGGTGACGCGCGCGAGCCGTTCCTGAGCACGCTTCGCGGCGGCTTCGAGGTCCTTCGGGGCGTCGGGTTCCCGAGGTGCCCGGGCCGCACGCGCCTCCCGCTCCGCGAGCCACGTCGCGACGTCCGGCGCTTCCGCAGCCGTGGGCACCTGTCCCGCCGACCACAGCAGCAACAACCCCAACGCGTGCTTGCACGGAAACTTGCGCGACGGGCACGTGCACCGGAACGCGGGCCCGGCCTGCTCCACCACCGTGCGGTACGGCTTCGCGCCGCTGCCTTGGCACGAACCCCACACCGCGCGCGCCGAAGCCCCGGTGCCCGACCACTTGGCCGGCGCCGCGAGCCCGCGCCCCGCCTTGGCCGACGCCGGGTCCGGCGCGAGCGCGACGACCTGCTCGGGACTCCAGCGCCCTGCCGACCCTGCCGACCCTGCCGACCCCGCCGACCCTGCCGACCCTGCCGACCCTGCTGCCTCTTCGGCCACGTTTCCCTTGCCACTCCGTGTTTCCGACCCCGTGAGGGGCTGACCGGAGAAGCATCTCATCCGCCACCGACAGTTTTCGACGCCTGCCCGGCGGTGGCGGAAGCGAGCGAAAAAAACGCCGGGCCGCACCCAAGGGGCGGCCCGGCGTCTCACGCCACGAGCGGGGTCAGGACTTGATCGCCCCGCGCCAGCGCACCGTCGGGCGCAGGCGGTCGGAGTTCACGCGGTGCTTGTTCGAGCCGACGATGTCGAACATCGACTCGATCAGCGTGTCCGACAGCAGGTGCGGCTGCAGGCCGAGCTCGACGAGCCCGGTGTGGATCACGTTGTAGTAGTGCTCCGGCTGCTCGACCCGCGGGTTCTCCAGGTTCTCGATCTGCACCGGGCCCGGGAAGCAGTTCGCGACGATGTCGGCGATCTGCGCCACCGAGTAGCTCTCGGTCATCTGGTTGAACACGCGGAACTCACCGCGCTCGGCCGGGTTCTCCACGGCCAGGCGGATGCACTCCACGGTGTCGCGCACGTCGATCAGGCCGCGGGTCTGGCCGCCCTTGCCGTACACCGTCAGCGGCTGGCCCAGCACCGCCTGGATCACGAAGCGGTTCAGCACGGTGCCGAACACCGCGTCGTAGTCGAACCGGGTCGCCAGGCGCGGGTCGAGCGCGGTCTGCGCGGTCTGCTGGCCGTACACGACACCCTGGTTGAGGTCGGTCGCGCGCAGATCCCAGATGCGGCAGGCGAACTCGATGTTGTGGGAGTCGTGCACCTTCGACAGGTGGTAGAAGGAGCCCGGCTTCTTCGGGTAGAGCATGCGGTCCTTGCGACCGTTGTGCTCGACCTCGAGCCAGCCCTCCTCGATGTCGATGTTGGGCGTGCCGTACTCGCCCATCGTGCCGAGCTTCACCAGGTGGATGTCCGGGTTGATCTCGGCGATCGCGTAGAGCAGGTTCAGGTTGCCGACGACGTTGTTCTGCTGCGTGTAGACGGCGTGCTCGCGGTCGATCATCGAGTACGGCGCGGACCGCTGCTCGGCGAAGTGGACGATCGAGTCGGGCGCGAAGTCGCGCACGGCCGAGTAGGTGAACTCGGCGTCGCACAGGTCGCCTTCGAACAGGGCGATCTTCTTGCCCGAAACCTCCTCCCACGCCGCAATGCGGGTGGGCAGGTCTTCGATCGGGACGAGACTGTCGGCTTCGAGCTCCACGTCGTACTTGCGCCGGGCGTAGTTGTCCAGAACAGCCACTTCGTGACCTTTGTCCGACAAGTGCAATGCCGTGGGCCAGCCGAGATAGCCGTCGCCGCCGAGAACCAGCACTCGCATTGAGAAGCCTTTCCGTATCGTTTACGCGACAAGCACGCTGATTCCTCTTTGTACATGACGCCTTGAACACGTCCGAACCTATCGAGCAGGTGCTGATGATCACCTGGCAGACAGCTGTGAATCTTCTGTGCGTCGGGGGGCCGCACGGCACGCCGATCGGCCCGGGGGGAAACTGGGGGACATGACGACGGTAACCAACCCGGTGACACCTCGCACCACAGAGGAGCCACCCCGGCCCCGGCGTCGCCTCCTCGGCAGGTTCTTCCGCGCGGCCACCAGTTCGGTCGCCGCCACCTTGCTCAGCCAGGCGGCGTTGCTCACGGTGCTCGCACTCGGCGGCGCACCGTGGCTGGCCAGCGCGTTCGCGTTCGCCGCAGGGGCGGTGCTGAACTTCTTCCTCACCCGCCGCTGGGTCTGGGGCCGGCGCGGCCGGCCGGAGGTGGGGCGCGAGCTGCTGCCCTACGTCGTCGTCATCTCGCTGGGCGGGCTCGCCTCCGTCGGGCTCACCACGCTCACCGGTCACCTGCTCGCGCCGCTCAACCTGCCGCACGCCTGGTGGGTCGTTTTCATCGACGGTGCGTATGTACTCAGTTACGCTCTGGTTTTCGTGGTGAAGTTCACGATGCTCGACCGCTTCGTGTTCGCCCGCGGCGCAGCACGTACCCCCGCCACCACGTCCCCGTCATGACCCGCGCGTAGTTCGCGCCGTAGACGACGCTGCCGCCCTTCTTGCTCTTGCCCGCCTTGCGCAGCCGCATGCTCATCGGCCGTTCGAGCACCCGGGCGCCGCGCGCGGTGACTCCCAGCAGCAGCTCCGACGACTGGTACTGCGGCTCGTTGAGCGGGACGGCACAGGCGAGTTCCGCGCGCATGGAGCGGAACCCGAACGATGTGTCGGTGATCTTCCGCCACGTCAACACCGAAGCCAGCCACGCGAACACGCGCACGCCGAGCCAGCGCATGCGGCTGTCGGCCTCTTCGTGGCCCAGCCGCCGCGATCCCGTGACGAAGTCGGCGGTGCCGTCGAGCAGTGGTGCCACCAGCTCGGCCATCTCGCTGTTGTCGTACTGGCCGTCTCCGTCGGTCGTCACCACGTAGCGCGCGCCGCGTTCGGCCGCGAGGTGGTAACCCAGGCGCAAAGCCGCGCCCTGGCCCCGGTTCGTGGGCGCGACGCACACGTACGCGCCGTGTTCCTCGGCGATGGCGGCGGTGTCGTCGCTGCCGCCGTCGACGACCACGAGCACGTCGACCGGCAGGCCGAGGCACTCGTCGGGCATCTTCTCGAGCACCTGGCCGATCCCGCCGGCCTCGTTGTACGCGGCGATCACCACGGTCAGCTCCGAGAGCTTCGCACCCGGGTGCCGGTCGTCGAAGTCCTCGACGGCGCCGGTGTCCACGGCGTCCGGGTACGCGGCGAGGCGGCGCCGGCTCGCCGCTGTGAGCGTGGTGAAGCCCAGCGCGCCCGCGACGGGCAGCAGCAGGAGCGCGGGCAGCTGGTAGCGCCAGGAGAACTCGAACACCGCCGACGCGAACAGCAGGAAAAGGCCCGTCCCGGCTGCGAAAAGCGCGCCGCTGCGGGCCTTGTCCCGCGGTTTCCTGCGGCGCAGCAAGGTGAGCAGGCCCAGCAGCGCGAAGAACCCGAGCACCGCGCCGGGGACGAACCCGCCGCGCAGCTGGTAGTCGCGCAGGAACGTGGCGATCGGCTCGTTCACGCTCGGGTTCACGCCGTCGTACTGCTGCGTGTAGAACTCGGTGATCGGCGGATCGGACCAGTACGGGTAGGTCTGCTGGAACTGCCAGCGGTCCACCGGCACGTCGTTGATCGCCGTCGCTCGCGTGAACCGGAAGCTCTTGGAGAAGTCGCCGAGGATGGCTTTCGCGACGTCCCACCACTGCGCCTTGAGCACCTGGATCGAGAAGTCGTGCGCCAGCGCCATCTTGTCGGCGCCGGGTGGCAGCGGGCCGGGCCAGGCGGGGTCGAGGTCGGCGTGCGTGTAGTTGTCGACGAGCCGCGTCGAGACGTCCTCGGTCGGGCAGAACACCCGCAGCGTGGGGTCGAGGTTCAGCTTCGGGCAGTCCGCGACGGCGGCCGTGCGCCCGTAGAGCATGCTGCCCGACGGTCCGCTCAGGCCCCATTTCCCGGTCTGCGCCTTCACTTCCGCCGCGTACGGCACGAGCACCACGAGGATCGCGAGCAGTCCGACGCCGGCGTCGCGCCAGCCACGCCACGACCGCCAGGCGCTGCCCGCGCTCAGCACGTACAGCAGGAACGGTGCCGCGAGCACCACGCCGATCAACCGCACCACCACGGCGAACCCGATGACCAGCCCGGCCGCCGCGATCCGCCGCCAGTTCGGCTTCCCCTTCGCGAGCAGCAGCCACAGCAGGCCCAGCAGCAGCGCCTCGAAGACGACCTCGGACATGATGTTCTGCTCGATCTGCAGCTGGTAGGCGTCCAGCAGCAGCGGCGCCGTCGCCAGCGCGGCGAGCCAGCGGCGCGCGCCCAGGCGCAGCGCGAGCCGGTAGACCCCCACCGCGATCGCCAGGCCGCCCAGGTGCTGCAGCGCGGCGACGAACGACAGGCCGCCGATCGCGAGCAACGGCCGCAGCACCAGGTCGTAGCCGATCGGGTTGATCTGATCGGCCCGCAGCGCGTGCAGGTTGTCGAGGTAGCGGAAGGTGTCGATGTAGATGATCGCCGGCCGGTACGCGACCCAGGTCAGCACCCGCAGCGTCGTGCCGAGCAGGAGCAGGACGAGCAGGAAGGCGTGGCGGCGGAGGAACAGGCTCACGGGGTCGCTTTCAGATCCAGTTCCGAGAAGTACTTCCAGGCGGTCGCGAGGCCGTCGGCGAGCGAGATCGCCGGGGTGAAGCCGATCGTCTCCGCGCTGGCGGACACGTCGACGACAACGGCGGGCATCTCGCCCTTCGGCGCGGCGACGTGCTCCACGGGCAGCGGTGCGCCGGTCACGTCGCGCACGGTCTGCACCATTTCCAGCACCGACACCGAATGCCCGGCGCCGACGATCGCCCGGCCGCTGTAACCGCTTTCGAGCGCGAGCGCGATGGCCCGAACCACGTCGTCCACGTGCACGAGGTCGCGCCGCTGCTCGCCGGTGCCGTACACGCGCACGCCCTCGCCGGCCATCGCGGCGCGCATCATGCGCGGCACGAAGCTGTCCTTGTGCGACATGCCGGGGCCGTAGACGTTGGTGAACCGCAGGGCGACCGTCGTCATGCCGAACGCGCCGGAGTAGCCCGACAGCAGCATCTCGCACGCGGCTTTCGTGGCGCCGTAGGGCGTGAGCGGCCGCGTGGGCAGGTCCACGGTGATGGTCGACGTGCCGACGTCGCCGATCACGGCATTGGTCGAGGCCAGCACGAAGGTCTGCACCCCGCGCTGCCGGGCGAGCTCGAGCAGCCCGTGGGTGACCGCGACGTTCTCCTGGTAGGTGTCGTCGGGCAGCTCCACCGACTTCAGCACGGACGTGAGCGCCGCGAGGTGCACGATCGCACCCGTGCCGTCGGTGACGGCGGCCTCGCGCGTCTCGGCGTCGCGCAGGTCGCCGGTGACCACGCGCACGCCCTCGTCTTCGGTGACGTACGGGACGCGGTCCACAACGGTGACGGGGTAGCCGCGCCCCCGCAGCTCGCGCACGGCCGCGCGGCCGATGAAGCCGCTGCCTCCGGTGACGACGACGGGTGTCCTTTCAGGACCGTTCTCCAGCACCATGGCGCACAACCTACCTCCGCGACCTGTGAGCCAGATCAGCGGACGAGCGTGGCCGGGGCGATCGGTCCCGGATGTCCGGTAGGTCCGCCGCCCGCGGCGCCCGCGTGTGCCCACCCCCAGTGGCCACACACGGGCGCCCGTCTCGTTTTCGCGACAACCCTTGCGCGGGAGTGTAGCGTTGTCTGGACGGTTGGTGTCAAGTTTTCGTGACAGCTATGCTTCTCGTCGTCACGAGCGGAGGACAGTTGGGGGACGGATGAGCGGGACGCCCGACAGCGGGGACTCGGCGGGCTCCGCGCCCGGCCCGGACTCGGGCGAGGAGACGAGCTTCGCCGACCGGCTGGCGCACCTGATCTCGACGGTTCACCCCCCGGACCGCAAGCCGTACTCCTATCGCGAGATCGCCCAGGGGGTCGCGGAGCTCACCGGCGTGAGCATGTCGGCCACCCACGTGCAGCAACTCGCCGTCGGTGCTCGCCGCGACCCGAAGCGGTCCCACATCCAGGCGCTCGCGCGCTTCTTCGGCGTGCCCGTGACCTACTTCTTCGACGACGACGTGGCCGAGCGCGTCGACGGCCAGATCGCCGACGTCGTCGCCTGGCGCGACACCGGGGCCCGCGACCTCGCGCAGCGCGCGATGCTGCTCTCGGAGCGCGACCGCGACACCGTGTCGGCCCTGGTCGACCAGCTGAACAGCTACGACGCCGGGCGCGAGCGCTCCCGCCGCGGGCGCAAACCCGAGTAGCTATGCTGATCTTCGCCGGGGCGCCGCGGTGCACCCGGCTGGTCCAGCCGCCGAGCGCACCGGGAGGGGTCATCGACCCGAGCCTGAGAGCGCGCGCCCGCACGCGAGTGCGCGAGCTGCTGAGCGACGTGCCGCCGCCCCGCCCGTGGTCGATGAACGCGTGGGTCGACCGGCTCGAACGTCGGCGCGGCCGCGACATCGACCTGGTGGCCGTGGCGTACGAGCTGGGCCGGCCCTCGGGTGCCTGGCAGCGGCGCCCGGACTACGACCTGATCGCCTACGTCGAGGGCACTTCGCCGCTGCACCAGGACCACATCATCGCCCACGAGCTCGCGCACCTGCTGTGCGAGCACCGCGGCTCCTGCGTGATGTCCGACGCCGATGCGGCGGCGCTGGCCCCCGACCTGAGCGCCCACACGCTGTCGCACCTGCTCACTCGCGTGACGACCGACGTGGACGAGTACGAGGCCGAGCTCATCGCCGTGCTGCTGATGAGCGAGGCGACCGCGGAGGACGACCCGGTGCGGCCCGGCGCGTCCGGGCGCTCGGCCGATCGCGCGCGGCGGCTCGCGACGTTGCTGGGGTAGGAGCCGGATGATCGACGCGTTGTTCTTCGGGGTCGGGCTGATCGCCGTGGCCGTGGGGGTCTGGCGGGCCGTGCGGTCCCGGCGCACCGGTGCGGGGGCGGGCCTGGCGACGAGCTTGATCGCGCTCGGCCTAGCGCTGGTCCTGCTGGCCGACAGCGCGCAGACGGTGGAGAGCCGGATCTACCCGAGCCTCGGGCGGTTGCTCTCGAACCTCGCGACGATGGTGGCCGCCTACGGCATCGAGGCCACCGTCGCGGAGATCGGCGGCGTGGCGCACCGGCGCAAGCGCACCCGGCTCGCCGTGCTCGGGGTCGCGCTGGTCGTGCTCGTGGTGTCGTTCTTCTCGACCCGCGGCCTGCCGGTCGGCGTCGGGCTGTTCGACGAGCTGTACCGCACGAACCCGACGCTGGTCGCCTACATCGTGGTCTACACGCTCTACCTCGGGTCCGCGGTGGTGGACATCGCGATCGTGTCGGCGGGCGCGGTGCGTGCGGGCGCCGGTGCGTTGCGTGCGGGGCTCGGGCTGGTGCTCGTGGCGTGCTTGTTCGCGCTGGCCTATCTCGCGGGCAAGATCGTGGACCTCGTCGCCGACGTGACGGCCGAGCACCCGGTCGCGGTGGTCTGCCGGGGCGCGTTCTCCACCCTCGACTGCGCGCTGGCCGTGGGTTTCCCGGCGATCTCGGTGCTGCTCATCGTCGTCGGCCTGACCGTGCCGGCGATTCCGGCGGCCGGGCGCGCGCTGCGCGACGCTCGGACGCGCAGCGAACTGCGGCCGTTGCGCGAGCACCTCGCCGAGCGCTTCCCCGACGTCGTGCGGCTCGGCCGTGCGGGCGCGACCGGACGCGAGCGGCTGCTGACGGTGCTGAGCGAGATCAACGACGGCCTGCTGCTGGCCGGCATCCCACCGTCGGCGTCGCCCGACGCGGCGGCTTCGCAACTGCACGAAGGCGGGGGCTCCGCCGTGGTGGCCGCGGCCGACGTCGAGGGCGAGACGGCCTTCGCCGCCGACGTCGCGCGGCTGCGGGCTATCGCGCGGGCGTTGCGAGGGCGGCGGTCAGCCGGAGCTGCCAGCCCTGTTCGGTGAGCACCACCAGGTGCAGCGCCTCGGCGCGCGCGGTCAGCGGCAGGAGCCCCTCGACGCGCCGGGTCACCTCGGTGTTCTGCTCGTCCGTGCCGCCCATCGCGATCGTGAGGTGGGCCGGCGGGTGCGGGCCGAACCGGCCACCGTACGGCCGGACTTCCGGCCAGCGGTCACACGCGGCGTCGGCGAGGGGCTGCAGCGCCGGAGCCGCCGCGGCGACGAACCCGGACGCGACCACCAGGTCCGCCAGTGACACGTCGACCACTTCGTGGGCGGCGGCCAGCGCGCGCACGCCGATGTCGACCTCGTCGGTGAGCTCGGCGGCGGGCAGGAACGGGTAGAGCGCCGTGACGTGGGGCGCCACGCCGGCCCGCACGAGCGCGGGGCCGACCGCGGCGGCGGCTTCGAGCAGTCCGGCCGCGGCGGGCAGTTCGACGACGAGGGCACTGGTTCCGGGAGCGGGCACGAGGTGATCTTCCCGCACCCACGCGGTATCGGTGAATTGAGGCTCACCTCAGTTCACCATTGTCGTCCAACCCGCGCCGCCCGAATGGGAACCCTAATTCTTCCCCAAGTTTTCCGCCGTTTTGTGCGCCGGGTCCTACACTCGGTGGATGAAGATCGTCCTGTGGACCGCATTGTGCGGATTGTGTGCCCTCACCGGCCACGTGCTCCTGGGCGTCGTGGCGGGTTTCCTGATCCTGGCCTGTGTTCCCGCGCGTCGTGAAGCCGGTCGGGGAGCTTCGGAAAGAGAATTGATCACCGCTCGCGGCTGATCGTCGCCGGGTTTTCGAGCGATCGTCATTCACGGTAATAACCCTCGACGGGCAATCGGGCTTCGTCGAACAATGCGGGGCCCTGCAGTTCGAAAGCCGTGCCGGTCGCGTGGGGTTTGAGTGTGTTCAGCTGCTCCGTCGAGAGGGCGAAGACCACCCGGCCGAGCCCCGACCGTTCGATGGCGCCCGTGCACATCCCGCACGGCTGGCAGCTCGTGTACATCGTCGTGCGCGCGGCGGTCGCGGGGTCGAGCTCCGACGCGGCCCACCGCGCGAGCTTCAGCTCGGGGTGCGCGGTGATGTCCCGGTCGGTGATCGACGTGTTCCACTCCTCGACGAGCACCTTGCCCTCGGCGGTGGCCAGCAGGGAGCCGAACGGCGGGTTTCCGCTCGCCCGCGCCGTGGCGGCGAGCTCGATCGCGCGGCGGAGCAGGGCCTCGGTCATCGTGATCCCTTCCGGTGGAGTGCTGACAGTGGACGTGCTGGGTCCAGGCGTCCGCAACGGCCGCGAGCGCGCTCCACACGGTCGTCGTCCGCCGCGTCTGCTCAGGATCGCCCGAGAACGGGCGAGCACCACGTCTTCGGCGCACCACGCCGAGCGGATCGTCGCCAAGTGCTCGTCGGTCAGGGCGCCGCGCCGTTCGAACGGCACGCCGAGCGCCTCGAACTGGGCCGAATGGGGGATGTTCACGCCGAGCCGCACGTCGTCAACGCTAACGGCCCGCGCAAAACCCGGCTGAAAAACTTCCCGTCGGTGTGCCGAACGATTTGTCGAAGCCCGTCCCGGCCGTCCGACGCGTCAGCAAGGGGCGCACCACGCGTCCCCGGGACGAGGGAGACGACATGGGCACCGAGATCGACGTGCGGTGGGAAGGCGTGCTGGCGGGAACGCCGGAGCAGGTGTGGGACGCGTTCACGGCGCACACCGGGGGCTGGCTGTGGGAGATCGCGTACGAGCCGAGCGCCGGCGGGGCCGAGCGGGGCCTGACGCCGGGCGGCGGGACCGTGGTGGAGTGGCAGCCGCCGCGGCGGTTCGTGACGCGCGCGGAGCAGGCCGACGGGTGGTTCAACCAGCTCGACTACGACCTCGAGCCCCGCGGCGAGGGCACGCTGCTGCGCTACCGGCACCGCTCGGTGTTCGGCGAGGACCACGACGTGCAGCTCGACTCGTGCTTGCACCACACGCGGTTCTACTACCACTCGCTCACCGAGTACGTCCGCCACTTCGCGGGCCGCGACGCGCGGTACGTGTCGGCCGGTGCGCCGGACTCGTCGGCCGACGGCGGGTTCGCGGCCGTCTGCGATGCGCTCGGGGTGGGCAACGCGACGATCGGTGACTCCGTGGTGGCCGCCGGGCCGGTGCGGATCGACGGGGTGGTGGACTATCGCACGGACCGGTTCCTCGGCATCCGGACGGCCGGCGCCCTGTACCGCGTCTACGGCCGCGACGCGTGGGGCTGGCCGGTGGCCGTCGCGGCGCACGTGTTCGACGGCGGTGCCGGTGACACCGAGGCCGCGTGGACTTCGTGGCTCGCGGGTGTTTTCCCGGTCCGGACAACCGGATAGCCCGGGTCGCCGAGTGTTCACCCGCGCGTCGTTGATGGCGGTGTTCGGCCTCCCCTAGCGTCGGTCCGTCTTCGACCTATGCGGAGGAACGCATGTCCCCTGGGGATCTCAGCCGGCGTAACTTGTTGCGGGTGAGCGGTGTCGTGGCGGCCGGGGCGGCGATGGGCATGCTGCCCGGCGTCGCCTTCGCCGCGCCCGCGCCGGGCACGTCGCAGCAGACCAAGACGGTCACGGGCACGTTCAAGCCCGACGTGCCGGACTGGTACTACCTGCCCGTCGACGTGCCCCGCGGGGTCAAGCAGATCGACGTGGTCTACTCCTACGACCGCCCGGCCGTGCCCGCCGGTGTGCGCGGGAACGCCTGCGACATCGGCATGTTCGGCCCGGAGGGCCACGACCTCGGCAACGCGCGCGGCTTCCGCGGCTGGTCCGGCGGGTTCCGCGACCGCTTCTCGATCAGCGCGTCGGAAGCCACCCCCGGTTACGTCGCGGGCCCGATCAAGCAGGGCCGCTGGCACGTGATCCTCGGCCCGTACACCGTGGCGCCGCAGGGCATGAACTACCGCGTGGACATCACGCTGACGTTCGGGCCGGACGCCAAGCCGTTCAAGCCGAACCCGGCGCCGGAGACCGCGCCGGCCCGCCAGCGCGGCAAGGCGTGGTACCGCGGCGACTGCCACCTGCACACCGTGCACTCCGACGGCAGGCGCACGCCGGAGCAGCTCGTGGCCGACGCGCGCGCGGCCGGGCTCGACTTCATCGTCTCCACCGACCACAACACCAAGAGCTCGCAGCTCGTCTGGGGCGACTACGCCACCGACGACCTGCTGATCCTCAACGGCGAAGAGGTCACCACCCGCTCGGGCCACTGGCCCGCGATCGGCCTGCCCGCCGGCACCTGGATCGACTGGCGCTACCGCGCGTCCGATGCCTCGGACTTCCGGCACTTCACCGACCAGGTCCACCGCGCGGGCGGTTTGGTCACGGCGGCGCACCCGTTCGCGAACTGCTTCGGCTGCACGTACGAGTTCGCCTACGAGATCGCCGACCTCGTCGAGGTGTGGAACGGCCCGTGGACGGCCGACGACGAGGCCAGCGTCACCCACTGGGACGGTCTGCTGCGCGGCGGCCGCTTCATCCCCGCGATCGGCGACTCGGACGCGCACAACCCGGACCAGGTCGTGGCGCTGCCGCACACCGTCGTGCAGGCGAACAGCCTCAAGCGCGCCGACCTGCTGGCCGGCCTGAAGGCGGGCCGGTCCTGGCTCGCCGAGTCGAAGGAGGTCAACCTCGAGTTCGCCGTGTCCGGCGGCGGGCACAGCGCGGGCATCGGCGAGCGCCTCAGGGCCGGCACCGGCACGCCGGTAACCGTGACGGCGACGGTCAGCGGCGCGCCGGGCACCACGGTCACGTTCCTCGACCAGCTCGGTCCCGAGCACGTCGAGACCGTGCCCGCGAGCGGCACGGCCACGGTGACCTGGACCACCTACCCGCGCTACAGCCGGTGGGTGCGCGTGGAGGTGCGGCGTCCCTCGGGCGGCCCGAACACCACCACGCCGAACACGATGGTCGCGATGTCCAACCCGATCTTCCTGGGTTCGTGATCCCGGCCCGTCCTCCTTCACCCACACGCGGGCCCTACTCCTCGTCCGGGCAGAATCGTCCGAACAGGTCCCGGCGAGGGTGGGGGAGGACGGGTGCGCGGGTGCGGCGTGAAGGCGGCGATCGCCGCTGTCGTCGTGGTGCTCGTGGCTGTGGTCGTGGTGGTGGTCGTGCTCTCGCGCAGCGACGTCGTCGCCACCCCCGGCTGCACGGTCAGCACGCCGAAGACGGCCGGCCAGGACGAGGCCACGCAGTACACGCTGCAGCCGGAGCAGATGAGCAACGCGGCCACGATCGCCGCCGTCGCGTCCAAAGAGGGGATGCCGCCCCACGCCGTCACGGTGGCCCTCGCGACGGCGTTGCAGGAGTCCAAGCTGCGCAACCTCAGTGGCGGTGACCGCGACTCCGTCGGCCTGTTCCAGCAGCGGCCGAGCCAGGGCTGGGGCACCCCTTCGCAGCTGCAGGACCCCGTCTACGCCTCCACGGCGTTCTACGCGAAGCTCGCGAAGCTGCCGGGCTGGGAGTCCATGCCGATCACCGAAGCCGCGCAGGCCGTGCAACGCTCCGCCGCCCCCGACGCGTACGCCCAGTGGGAACCGGTGGCCCGCGCCGCGGCGAACGCGCTGACCGGCCAGCTGCCGGCCGCGCTGACCTGCCGCAACATCACCGTCGGCCCGGCCCGCTCGGATCTCGTGGCGACCGCCGACACCGAACTCGGCACCGCCCGTCTCAGCGGCGCCCACCCGCCCGCCCAGGGCTGGGCCATCAGCACCTGGCTGGTCGCCCGCGCCGCCACGGTGGGCGTCGACCGCGTCACTTTCGCCGGCCAGGTCTGGACGGCGGAGTCGGGGGTGTGGACGGCGGATCCGTCGGTGGGGCAGAACCTGACGTTGCACCAGGTGCCGAAGACCCCGCCGAGTTCAGAGTGATCGTCTACTGTGGACTACCGGTGGCGGTGACAACCTGGTCTGGCAGGCTTTGGTGCTGCTCCTCGCGTTTCCCGACCGCACCTCGGGGTGGCGTGAGGAGGCGGCCGGCGAGGGGCGGGAGGCCGCGGGGAGACGCTGTTCTCGCTGCTGGACGAATTCTTCGACCGGCGCGATGCTCACGCCGGGACCACAGCGATCTTCGATACCTACCTGACCTGGTCGAAGGCCCAATCCTGATATCGCGCATAAGCGTCTTGGGGCTCGGTCTAAACCACTCGGGTCAGGTTCGTGTGGCCAGCGACGGTTCCACCACGCTCTCGGGGACGTGGTCCCGGCGCCGGCGAGCTGCGATCGCGAAGCCGGCCAGCGCCGTGGCGAGGCTGGTGCCGACGATCAGCAGCCACCCGCGCCGGAAGGCCGCGAGGTCCAGGGCGCCGGCGTAGAGCGCGACGAGGATGGCGGTGCCGAGGACCGTGTCGATCTGGCGGCTGGTGTTGATCATCGACGACCCCGCGCCCCAGCGGGGAGCGGGCAGGACCGTGGCGACGATGCCGGACACGCTCGGCATGGTGAGCCCCACGCCGGCGCCGGTGAGCAGCTGGCCGGGCAGCATCGCGGTCAGGTAGGCCGGCTCGGATCCCATGCGCAGCAGCCACACCGTCACGCCGAGCGCCATGGCCAGGCCGCCGGCCGCGATGACCGGGCCGGGCCCGGCGCGGTGCGCGAGGCGGCCGGCGAGCTGGGACACCGGCACGACCACGAGCGGGCCGGGCGCCAGCGACAGGCCCGCCACGAGGGTCGACTCGTGCCACTGGCCTGTCAGGAACAGCACGTTGCCGAACAACATCGCGCCGAAGCCCGCCGAGAACACGGCGACCGCGAGGCACGCCAGCCAGAGCGTCGGCACGCGCAGCGCGGGCAGGTCGAGCACCGGCACGGCGTGGCGCGCCGAGCGCCACGGGACCCACGCCAGCGCCACCGCGGCGATGGCGAACGCGGTCAGCGCGGTCGGCGAACCCCAGCCGTGGTCGGGTGCCTCGACCAGCGCGTACGCGAGCGCCCCGACGCCGACGAGCAGGCCGAGCGTGCCGAGGAGGTCGGGGACGCCGATGGTGCCGTCGCGCGTCTCGCGCAGCACACGGGGGCCGAACACGAGCGTGAGCACGCCGATCGGCAGGTTCACCAGGAACACCCAGCGCCACGAAGCTTCCACCAGCAGCCCGCCGACGGGCGGGCCGAGTGCCGCGGCCACCGCGCCGATCGACGCCCACACCCCGACCGCCATCGACCGCCGGTGCGGCGGGAACGCGGTGAGCAGCAGCGCCAGCGAGGTCGGCATCACGAGTGCGGCGCCCACCGCCTGCAGGGCGCGGAACACCACGAGCAGTTCGATCGACGTCGCCGCCGCGCACGCTGCCGAGGCCAGGGTGAACACCGCGACGCCCAGCAGGAACAGCCGGCGGCGGCCGTAGCGGTCGGCCAGCCGGCCCGCCGGGGCCAGGAAGGCGGCGAAGAGGACGGTGTAGCCGTTGAGGACCCACGACGTCGTCGCGAGGTCGGCGCCGGCGAAGGCCGTGCGGATGGTGGGGAAGGCGACCGTGACGATGAACAGGTCGAGGCTCGCGAGGAACGACGCGGCCGAGACCACGAGCAGGACCGCACCGGGGCGGACCTGGGCTGGAGACATGACAAGGCTCCCGTCGGGCTCGGTTGGCAAACGCAACCTAGCTGGCGGGAGTCCGTCCTCACAAGAGACTGTGCTGGTCGTTACCCACTCGCCCCGGCGGTGACGGAGTCGTAGAGCTGCCGGATGTCGTCGCCGAAGTAGGCGCTGTAGGACTCGTCCGGGGTGTCGCCGCCCTGCTCGTAGCCGCCGATCACGCCGACCACCGTGCCGAGGCCGGTCGCCGGGTCGGCCGCCATGACCCACGGGCCGCCGCTGGTGCCGTCGGGGAAGCCGGGGCACGCCACGCGCTGCTGGCGGGTGCCGGACCGGGTCGTGGTGTTCGCGCAGACGACCGGCGCGTCGGCCGTGTCCGGGTAGCCGGTGAGCGTGATGGCGTTCGTGAAGCCCTGGTCGACGCCGAGCCGGTCCGCGCCGGTCAGGCTTTCCAGCGACGCGGCGGTGCCGGGCTGGGCGACGGTCAGGAACGCGAAGTCGAGGTCCTGCTCGGCCGAGGCCGTCCAGCCCGCCGGCACGGCCGCCGCGGTCACCGTCCAGCTGCCGTAGGGGGCGACGCCGTCGTGGTACCCGGGCTCGAACGTGAGGCCCTGGGTGCCGCCGCCGAGGCAGTGCGCGGCGGTGAGGACGAGGTCGCCGGCCGGGCTGTGGACCACGCTCGCGGAGCAGAAGTGCTTGCCGCCGGCGAACAACGCGCCGACGGCCGGCGCCGCCGCGCCCGAGCCGGAGTCCGGCCTGGCACTCGAAACCGCGCCCGAACCGGGGACCGCGGGCGACGAAGCGCCCGGGGCCACGGCGGCGGTGGCCACGGCCTCGCCGAGCACGCCGCCGGCGGCCGCGACCGAGGCCGCGCCGCTCGCCAGCCCGAGGACCGCGGCGGCGGACACCGCCAGCGCCGCCCGGGAAACGTTGATCACCACCCCTTCAGGTCAGCACGCTTCCCGGCGCGAAGCACGCTGGGCGCCCGGATGCACAGGAACCTCACAGTGGTCCCACGGTGTTCTGGCTTCCCGCCGCCGACTCTCCTCGCTCACACGCAAGCGAGCACCCCCGGGCCAACGCGACGGCCCCTCACCAAGGCAGGGACGGATCACCCAGGCCCCTCCCCGCACCCCGATCCGAAGCCTCACTGCCGTCGGCACACTCCAGCTTCGGGGTGCACGCCCAACGCAACCCGCCCCGCGAGGACAACACCACCCCAAACCCGCTCCGCGAGGACCCCACCGTCCCGTCAGGTCACCCGAGATCGTCGAGGAACTCCGTGAGCAGAGCCAGGTACGCCTCCGGGGTCTCGGCCTGCGGGGTGTGACCGGCGCCGGGCAGCACCTGGACCTCGCCGCGCCACAGGCGGGGTGAGGTGATCGTGCGCAGGTACTCGAGGTTGACCAATTGCTCCTGCGCACCGTGCAGGATCGCCACGGGCACGCGGGAACCGGCGACGATCGAGCGTTCGTCGGGGTTGTCGGCGGACTGCAAGCTGCGCCCCAGCCCTGCGCGTGCCTCCGGGTCAGTGGCGAGGATGTGGGCCACCGCCTCGTCGACGGGCCGCGGTGAACCGGGTGCGAGCTGGCTGCGCGCGTACGCGAGGGCGGCCTCCCTGCTCACCTCGCCGGTGAACCCGGTGGCCACGGCCGGGTTCGGCAGGAACGCCGTGCCCAGGTCGGCCGCCGACGAGACCGGCGGCGTGCCGTGCACGACGATCCCGCGCACGCCGGGCAGCCGCGCCGACGCGGAGAGTGCGATGTGCCCGCCGAGGCTCCAGCCGACGAGCACGGCGTCGCCCGCGTCCGCGGCTTCGGCGAAGTCCGCGACCACGTGGGCGTAGCCGGGAATCGAGTAGGCGGAAGGATCCGGTGCCGACTCGCCGTGGCCCGGCAGGTCGAGCGCGAGCACGCGGAACCGGCGGCCGAACGGGCTGTCGAGCACTCCGGCCCACGCCGCCGAAGACGAGGAGTTGCCGTGCACGAACACCACGGCGGGGCCGGAACCGGAGCTGGTGCGGTAGGCGATCCGCCGGCCACCGGCGTCGAGGGTCTGCATGCCCGCACGCTATGCCGGGCGGCGCCGGCGCGGTAGAGGCCGCACGGCGGATCCCCGGCGCTGTGATGGCGGGAATCGTCGCCGGAGCCCCGCAGGGATGCATTCGACCCCGATCCCGACCGCGACTTCCCGGTGCTCGCCGAGCAGGTGCGCTCGCGCGAGCTGAACCTGGAAACCCTGGTGACACAGCGGATTTCGCTCGACGAGGTGCCCGCGGCGGTCCCGAAGGACCACCGCGGGCGGGCGCGGCTCAGTCCGCGACGTCCAGCGCCGCGCGGATGATGCTGTCGGTGTCGATGCCGTGGTGGCGGTAGACGCTCTCGAGGTCACCCGACTGCCCGAAGCGCGTCACCCCCAGGTGCGCGGCCCGCACGCGGTGCACGCCGGCCAGGAAGGCGAGTGTGTGCGGGTGCCCGTCGAGCACCGTGACCAGCGGCGCCGAGCGTTCGGCCGGCAGCGCGGAGTCGAGGATCCACGTGTCGGCGGTGTCCTGGCCCGAGCGGGCCTGCAGCGCGCGGAACAGCAGGCCCGCGCTCGTCACGCACACCACGTCGGCGTGCTTGCCCAGTGCGTCGAGCCGGTCGGCGGCGGCCAGCGCCTCGGTGACCATGGCGCCCATCGCCACGATCGTCACGTCCGGGCGCGCGACCGCGGCCGTGCGGATCGGGTAGGCACCCGCCACGACCTGGCGGCGCCGGCGCTCACGCGCGGCCGGGTCGGCGGGCACCGCGGCCAGGTTCTGCTCCACGGGCCGCGTCGAGAGGCGCAGGTAGGCCGACGTGCCGTCGGGCCGGCCGAGCCGCGCGAGCGAGGCCAGCAGCGTCCACTCGACGTCGATCGCGAACGCGGGCTCGTAGGTGACGCAGCCGGGCTGCTCCAGGCCCACCGACGGCGTGGTCACCGACTGGTGCGCACCGCCCTCGGGCGCGAGCGTGACGCCCGAGGGCGTGCCGACCAGGATCGACTGCCCGCCGCCGTAGATACCGAAGGACCACGGTTCGAGCGCCCGCTCCACGAAGGGGTCGTAGAGCACGCCGATCGGCAGCAGCGGCCGGCCCCAGCGCGACCACGTGGTGCCGAGCTCGCCCAGCGCGCTCACGAGGTTCACCTCGGCGATGCCCAGCTCCAGGTGCTGGCCGGTGGGCCGTTCGCGCCAGTGCAGGATCGTCTCGGGGTCGTCGGCGAACCAGTCCACGCGTTCCTGGGGCGACCACACACCGACCTTGTTCACCCAGCCACCGAGGTTGGTGCTCGACGACACGTCGGGGCACAGCGTCACGATCAGCTTCGCGGCTTCGGGTGCGTCACGCGTGAGGTCGAGCAGCGCGCGCCCGAGCGCCGCCTGCGTGGTGGTGCGGCCCGACGGCGTGCGCCCGATGTCCGTCGGGATCGTCGGAACCTGTTGCGGCACAACGGGTTCGCGGCGCAGACGCATGGCCGTCTCGGCGCACAGGCGGGCCGCGGCCGAGTCGTCGGCGAACTTGCGCCACGGGTCGTCGAGCGAAGTGCCGACGCGCTCGGCCAGCTGCCCCAGCTGCTCGGCCGTCAGCAGCGACGAGTGGTTCTGCGGGTGGCCCTCGCTCGCGAGGCCGAAGCCCTTCACGGTGTAGGCGAAGATCACGGTGGGCCGGCGGTCGTCGATCGCGTCGAACGAGTCGAGCAGCGCGGGCAGGTCGTGTCCGCCGAGGTTGCGGATCGCGGCGTGCAGCGTGGCGTCGTCGAGCGTGTCCAGCAGCGGCGTCAGCTCGGGCGAGGCGAGGCGCTCGCGCAGCTGCGCGGGGGTGCAGCGCAGGAGGCGCTGGTACTCCGGGTTGGGCATGTCGTCGATGCGCCGGCGCAGCGCTTCGCCGCCCGGGCGCTCGAAGAGGTCTTGCAGCAGGCGGCCGTACTTCACGGTGAGCACCTGCCAGCCGGCGGCGTCGAACATGCCCTGCAGCCGGGTGGCGCCGATGTTGGGCACCACGCGGTCGAGCGACTGGCGGTTGAGGTCGACGATCCACACGACCTCGCCGAGCTCCTGCACGTTGGGGTCGAGGATCGATTCCCAGACCGCGCCCTCGTCGAGCTCCGCGTCGCCGACGAGCGAGTACTGGCGCCCGGTGCCCGCGCCGCCGGTGGTGGACTCGACGTAGCGGCGGGCCAGCGCGCCCCAGATCGGCGCAGTGGCGCCGATGCCGACCGAGCCCGTGGAGTAGTCGACCTGGTCCGGGTCCTTCGACCGCGAGGGGTAGCTCTGCAAGCCGCCGAACTCGCGCAGCGACGTCAGGTACTTCTCGTCGAGGCCGTCGAGCAGGTAGTTGATCGCGTGCAGCACGGGGGAGGCGTGCGGCTTCACGGACACGCGGTCCTCGGCGCGCAGCCGCGCGAACCACAGCGCGGTCATGATCGACACCATCGACGCGCTCGAGGCCTGGTGGCCGCCGACCTTGAGCCCGGTCGGGTTGGGGCGCACGCGGTTGGCGTGGTCGATGATCGCGGTCGAAAGCCAGAGCACGCGGTCCTGCACCTCGCGCAGGACTTCCGTGTCCGCGACAGTGGCTGGGGTGCGCTCGGCGGCGGGAGTGCTCACGACGGACCTCTTCTGCGGATGTTTCATTGGGCGTTACGTGGACTCCAGTCCAACAGAGCTGGGTATGCTGCACAACCGATGCTCTGTTCAATGAGCAGAACGCCCAGAATCGCGCCCTCGGGCGCCGAGAGGACTGCGCACCATGCCCAGTGGCCAGCGGCTCGACGGCACCGACGCCCGCATCCTGCTCGCGCTCAACCGCAACCCACGCGCCACGGCCGTGGCGCTGGCCGACGAGCTCGGGCTCTCGCGCAACACCGTGCAGAGCCGCCTCGCCCGCCTCGAGCAGGGCGAATCGCTGCGCTCGGTCGAGCACCGCATCGACCCGGCCGCGCTCGGCTACCCGCTCACGGCGTTCGTGACCGTGCAGGTCACCCAGCGGCTGCTCGACGAGGTCGGCCGCGCGCTGGCCGCCGTGCCGGAGGTGCTGCAGGTGCGCGGGCTGACCGGGCAGTCCGATCTGCTGGTGCACGTGGTGGCCCGGGAGGCCGACGACCTCTACCGCATCGCCGGGCAGATGCTCGAGATCCCGGGGGTGGAGCGCACGCACAACGCGCTGGTGATGCGGGAGATGGTGCCGTACCGGATCACGCCGTTGCTGGAGCGGGCCGTCGCCGGGAAGTGATCCACTCCGGCACACTGGGTCCATGGACGATCTTGTCGCGCGGGCACGGGAGCTGCGGCCGCTGCTGGCGGCCGAGGCCGGGCCGGGGGAGACCGAGCGGCGGATCACCGACAAAGCCGTGCGCGCGCTCGGCGACGCCGACCTGTTGCGGCTCGGCACGCCGCGGCGCTTCGGTGGTCACGGAGCAAGCCTGCGGACGCTGGTGGACGTCGGCGCGGAGGTCGGCGAGGCCGACGGCGCGACCTCGTGGGTCCTCACGCTCGTGAACGCGTGCGCCTGGGTGGTGGGCCTCTTCCCCGAGCAGGCGCAGGACGAGGTGTTCGGGGCGGACCCGCACGCGAGGATCGCGGGTGCGCTCGCGCCGACCGCCCGGGCCGAACGCGTGCCCGGCGGGTACCGCGTCGGTGGGCGCTGGCCCTACGCGTCGGGGATCGCGCACGCGGGCTGGGCGCTGCTCGGGATCCCCGTCGGCGAGGCCGGCGAGCCCGCGATGGCGCTGGTTCCGGAGAGTGACTACGCGATCGAGCGCACGTGGGCCGTGGCGGGCATGCGGGGCACGGGCAGCGACACGGTGGTGGCCGAGGGGCTCTTCGTGCCCGACCACCGGATCGTGCGGACGGCCGCGGTTCTGGAACGTGTTCCAGTCTTCGCGCCGTACCTGACGGTGGTGCTGGCCGCGCCGCAGCTCGGGCTCGGCCGGGCCGCGCTGCGCCTCGTGGGCGAGGCCGCGGCGGGCAAAGGGGTCACCGGAACCGGCTACGCGCGCCAGGCCGACTCGGCGGTGTTCCAGCTGCGGTTCGCCGAGGCGGCGTTGAAAATCGACACCGCGCACCTGCACACCGCGCGGGCCGCGGACGACGTGGACGCGGCGTGGGCGAGGGGTGAAAAGCCGGGTGAACGGGCCCGGGCACGCGTGCACGGCGACATCGGCCTGGCCGTGCAGAGTGTGGTCGACGCGATCGGGATCCTCGTCGCCGCGCACGGCACGGGCGGGTTCGCCGACGAGCACCCGCTGCAGCGCATCTGGCGCGACGCGAACTTCGCGCTGACGCACGCGATGGCACAGCCCGCGGTGAACTACGAGATCTACGGCAAGGCGCTGCTCGGGGTCCCGAACATCTCCGCGATGCTCTAGAACCGGTGCTGTTGTAAGGGTTACGCGGCCGCGTCGTCGCCCGTGCGGTCGCGCTTGCGCATCAGGATCGTCCGGTGGATCCAGACGAACAGCGGGACCATGACGAGGCCCCACAGGAACATGCCGGTGCTGCCGGCCAGCAGCCCGACGACGATCATCAGCACCACGGTGACGTCCGCGAGGATCAGCGTGGTGAGCCACGCACGCGAACGCACCGGCGGTGCGCCGGCGCTCAGGGCCGCGGCGAAATCCGGGTCGCTCGCGGCCAGCTCTTCTTCGATCTTCCGCAGCGCGCTGCGGTCACGATGGGGAAGCATGACCCCCTCCTCAGGACGGATCGGGCCGGGGTGATCGCCCTACCAGTTGAGTACCCAGGCCCACCCCACGTCAAGCGCAGCTTTTCCAGGAATAATCGCCAAACCGCGCCGGTGGTGGGGTGCTGTGTGGCCCGGAGGCCACGCCCTCACTCTAGTGCACTTCCGGCGGCCAGGCGGGATTCGTGACAAACTGAAACACGTTCTCATCCTCGCCAAGGTCATCGCCACATTCGATCATCGCTCCGGTGGAAGAGTGACGCCCGGCACCGGGTTCGCGTGGAACACCGACGAGCCGGATCGCCCGCTCCGCCGGCGGCCGGCTCACCACACCGTCCGAAGTGGACGTCGAGGAGAACGTGGCCGAGGGGCGCACCGCCGAACGCTCATCGGACGCTGACAAGTTCCTGACCGGTTCGTCCCGCGGTTCTGCCAGCCTGTCGCGGTGTCGAAAAGAGCGCTGACAAGAGTGTGGGCGACCGCGGTCGCCGCCGGTTCGGTCCTCGTCCTCGCCGCCGCAACGGCGGTCGCCACGCCGGGCCCCGGCTCCGCCGGGATCGGCGACCCGCTGTTCCCCCAGGACGGCAACGGCGGCTACCGCGTGAGCCACTACGACGTGGGACTGGACTACGACCCGGCGAAACCCGATTTCCTCACCGGGGACACGACGGCCGACGCCGCCGCCACCCAGGACCTGAGCCGCTTCGACCTCGATCTCGAGGGCTTCACCGTGCAGAGCGTCACCGTCGGCGGCGCGCCCGCGGAGTTCACCCGCACCGGCGAGCACGAGCTCGTGATCACACCCGCGAAACCCTTGCGGCGCGGGCAGTCCTTCCGCGTGCGGGTGCGGTACCAGGGCACGCCGGGCTTCTTCTGGATGACAGCCGACGCGGCCGGTGCGGTGCACGCGTTCGGCGAACCGCACTCGGCGTCGAGCTGGTACCCGGTGAACGACCACCCGTCGGACAAGGCGACGTTCCACCTGGCCGTGACGCTGCCCGATGTCGCGGGCTGGGAGGTGATCGGCAACGGCGTGCCGGCGTCGCCGGTGGTGCGCGACGGCCGCAAGAGGTTCTCGTGGACGGAGAACCGGCCCGTCGCGTCCTACCTCACCGGGGTGGTGATCGACCGGATGACCGTCCACACGGGCCGGCTCGCCGACGGCACCCCGGTGATCGACGCGTACACCGCCGGAGCCGAAGGCGCGAAACCGTTCGAGGACCGCTTGCCCGAGGTGCTCGGGTTCCTGTCCGCGCGGTTCGGGAAGTACCCGTTCTCCTCGGCCGGCGGCATCTTCTACCCCGGCGACAGCGGCGGTGGGTTCGAACTGCAGGACCGCCCGGTGTACCCGGGCGGCATCCCGGCAGAGCGGTTCACCGACCTCGTGCACGAGCAGGCGCACCAGTGGTTCGGCGACAGCGTGACGGTCGCGCGCTGGTCCGACATCTGCCTCAAGGAATGCTTCGCCACCTACGCGGAATGGCTGTGGCGCGAAGCGAAGGAAGGCCACGACCTCGACGCCGACTACCGCGCCGCGCTCGTCGACGCGGCGAAGGACCCCGGCTTCTGGCAGACCCCGCTCGCCGAGCCGGGTGACGCGTTCTACGGCGGCTGCTACACCGTCGGCCCGCTCATGCTGCACGCGCTGCGCCGCACCGTCGGCGACCTCGTGTTCTTCCGGACCCTGCGCGATTTCCTCGCCCAGCACCGCGACGCGAACGCGTCGTGGGCGGACTTCGAACGCCTCGCGGCGCACGAGTACGGCCACGACCTCACCGGCTTCTTCACCGCGTGGGCCCACAGCACCGTGATCCCGCCCGAGCCCTACCTCCACCCCGGAACCCTGAAGAACCGATCATGAGCTGGTACAAAGCGCTCGCCCTCGTCACGAGCGCCGCGGCGGCGCTCGGCCTGGCGCAGCCGTCCACGATCGGCGCCGACGGCGTCGGCGACCCGTACTTCCCGCAGGACGGCAACGGCGGCTACGACGTCTCGCGCTACGACGTGAAGGTGTCCTACGACCCCGCGAACCCCGGTTCCTTCACCGGCGACACCACGGTGCACGCGGCCGCGCGCCAGGATCTCGACCGGTTCGACCTCGACCTGGAGGGCTTCACGGTCTCGGCGGTGACCGTGAACGGCGAGCCGGTCAAGACCGTCGCGCGCTCGGGTGCCCACGAGCTCGTGATCACGCCGCGCACGCGGGTGCGCCGCGGGAGCGCCTTCACCGTCCGGGTCGCGTACGTGGGGCAGCCGGTGGGCGCGAGCTGGCACCGGCTCGTGGGCGGCGGCATCGACGTGAGCGGCGAGCCGCATTCGGCCACGGCGTGGTTCCCGCTGAACGACCACCCGTCGGACAAGGCGGCACTGCACCTGGAGGCGACCGTGCCGACCGGCTGGACCGTGGTGGGCAACGGGCTGCCCGGCCCGACGACGACCCACGCCGGGCACACGACCTTCCGGTGGCACGAGGACCACCCGATCGTCTCCTACGCCACGACGATGGCGATCGACAAGTTCACCGCGCACCGCTCGAAGCTCGCCGACGGCACGCCCGTGATCACCGCGTACGGGCAGAACACGAGTTTCATCCCCGACTCCGAGGCGCTGCTGCCGAAGATCATGGGTTTCCTGACCAAGACGTTCGGCCCGTACCCGTTCGACTCGACCGGCGCGATCGTCGTGGATCCGGAGGCGGCCGAGGGCAGCCTCGCGCTGGAGACGCAGACCCGCCCGACCTACGACGGCGCGTTTTTCGACGCCTCGGCCGTGCACGAGCTGGCGCACCAGTGGTTCGGCGACGCGGTGTCCTTTTCGGACTGGCGCGACGGCTGCCTGGCCGAGTGCTTCGCCCAGTACACGGGGCAGCTGTGGGACGAGGCCGAGAACGGGGCCGAACTCGACGAGAGCTACCGCTCGATCGTCGAGCAGAACGCGGGCGACGCGGCCTACTGGCAGGTCCCGATCTACGACCCGGGCAAGGACCGGCCGCTGGACGTCGCGCTGTACGACCGCGGCTCGCTCATGCTCCACGCGCTGCGCCGCACGGTGGGTGACGACAAGTTCTTCGGTCTGCTGAAGCACTGGATCTCCGCGCACAGGTACGGCAACGCGTCCTGGCCCGATTTCGAGCACTTCACGTCGGCGCAGGCAGGGCAGGACCTGTCGGGCTTCTTCACGGCGTGGGCACACAGCTCCGTGATCCCGCCGGCCCAATACCTGTACCCGGGCACGCTTGCCCACTGAGCCTCGACAACTTCACTCGAAGGAGTGATCTACGCCACCAGCCGTCATGCAGTTCACCGGATGTCCTCTTGAGGGGTGTGGCGGTGACCGGCCGGCACGCCCCCCGACTGGCCGGTCACCGCTGTTCGCTTCCGGCATTCGGGTGCCGACCGGCGGGGCGATTGGCGCGGTCGGGCGCGGGCCGCAAGACTGGGCCGGTGCAGAGCCCGACCGCCTCCGGATCACCGAGCCCCGACGTTTCGCCCGAGCTGGCCGAGCTGGCCGCCGCCCACGGCGTGGCGACCCACTACGAGAACTCCGACCGCGTGGAAGTGCAGGTCGAAGCCGAGGTCGTGGTGAAAGTCCTCGCGCAGTTCGAGGTGGACGCATCGAGCGACGACGCCATCCGCGAAGCCCTGGCGCGGGTGCGGGCCGCGCAAGCCTCGACCGACCTGCCGCCCACCGTCGTCGTCCGCGTGGGCGAGACCAGGGAGCTGCGGCGCGCGGTCACCGTCGAGCTGGAGGACGGGACGACCCGCGACGTGGGCACCACGCTGCCGGCCGACCTCCCGCTCGGGTGGCACCGGGTGGTCGACGGCGAGCGCGTGGTCACGCTCATCGTGGTTCCGGCGAAGCTGCCCGAGGTGCCGGCCGCGTGGGGCTGGATGCTGCAGCTCTACGCGCTGCACTCGGCCGGGTCGTGGGGGATGGGCGACTTCGGCGACCTGCGCACCACGGCCACGCGCTCGGCCGCCGAGCTCGGCGCAGGCGTGCTGCTGGTGAACCCGGTGCAGGCGTTCGCGCCCGCGCACCCGGTGGAGCGCTCGCCGTACTCGCCGTCGAGCCGCCGGTTCGCGAACCCCGTGTACCTGCGCGTGACCGACACCGAGGCGTTCGCGCTGGCCGACGAACCCACCCGCGCGAAGGTGCTGGCCCTGGCGCCGGACGCGGTGCCGGACCTGATCGACTACGACGCCGTGTGGGACGCCAAGCGCACCGCGCTCGAGCTGCTGCGCCCGCACCACCCGCGGCCCGTCGAGCTCGACGACGACCTGCGCGACTTCGCGACGTTCGGCGCGCTGGCCGAGGTGCACGGCGCCGACTGGCGCCAGTGGCCCGAGGCGCTGCGCGACCCGGCGAGTCCCGAGGTGGCCGCGGCCCGCGACGAGCTGGCCGGCCGCGTCGAGTTCCACGGCTGGCTGCAGCGGCTGTGCCACGAGCAGCTCGACGAGGTCCGCCTCGCCGCGCGTGAGGCCGGCATGACGGTGGGTGTCGTGCACGACCTGCCCGTGGGCGTGCACCCCGGCGGCGCCGACACGTGGGCACTGCGCGACGTCTTCGCCGCCCGCGTGCGGGTGGGTGCGCCGCCGGACGCGTTCAACCAGCAGGGTCAGGACTGGAACCTCCCGCCGTGGCGGCCCGACCGCCTCGCCGAAGCCGGGTACGCGCCGTTGCGCGACGTGGTGCGCGGCGTGCTGCAGCACGCCGACGGCATCCGCGTGGACCACATCGCGGGGCTGTGGCGCCTGTGGTGGATCCCGCCGGGCGAGCCCGCCGGCCGCGGCACCTACGTGCACTACGACGCCGAGGCGATGCTCGGCGTGCTCGCGCTCGAAGCACACCGGGCGGGCGCCGTGGTGGTCGGCGAGGACCTCGGCACGGTCGAGGAGACCGTCACCGAGACGATGCACGAGCGCGGGGTGCTCAGCTCCGCCGTGCTGTGGTTCCAGCGCGACTGGGACGCACCGGGCAAACCGTTCGCGCGGCCCGCGGACTGGGATCCGCACGCGATGGCGAGCATCTCGACCCACGACCTGCCCACCGTCTCGGGCTGGCTCGAGGCCGAGCACGTGCGCGTGCGCGCCGAATTGGGCCTGCTCGACCGGCCGGTGGAGCAGGAGTACGCCGAGGCCGCGGCCGAACGCACGGCGCTGCTCGACCTCGTTGCGCGCGAAGGCATCCCCGCCGACGACCCGGTGGTGGCCCTGCACACGCTGCTGGCCTCGGCGGCGTCACGTCTGGTGCTCACCTCACCCGCCGACGTGGTCGGCGAACGGCGCCAGCCGAACCTGCCGGGCACGGTCGACCAGTACCCTAACTGGCGGATCCCGCTCCCCGTCAGCGTCGACGGGTTCTTCGCCGACGCGAGGGTGCGCGCGGCGGTCGCCCCGCTCAAGGCCGCCCGTCCGCTCTCGCGCTAGATCACGCGAAACCCGTGGTTCGAGACTCGCTCACGCGGGTAACTCAGTCCTCCGCAAGAACCGACGTCCCCAAGGAGAGACCCGTGCGCCCCTGGCCCGGATCGCCCTACCCCCTCGGTGCCACCTACGACGGTGTCGGCACGAACTTCGCGCTGTTCTCCGAAGTCGCCGACTACGTGGAGCTGTGCCTGTTCGACGAGAACGGCAAGGAGACGCGTTCGCGGCTGGAGGAGGTCGACGGGTTCGTCCACCACGGCTACCTGCTCGGCGTCGGTCCGGGCCAGCGCTACGGCTACCGCGTGCACGGTCCGTACGACCCGGACCGCGGCCTGCGCTGCAACCCCAACAAGCTGCTGATCGACCCGTACGCCAAGGCGTTCTCCCGCGGCGTCGACTGGTCGGAGTCGCTGTTCGGGTACAAGTTCGACAGCCCCGAGGAGCGCAACGACCAGGACTCGGCCGGCCACGTGCCGTACTCGCTCGTGGTGAGCCCGTTCTTCGACTGGGCCAACGACCGCGCGCCGCGCACGCCGTACCACGAGACCGTGATCTACGAGGCGCACGTGCGCGGCATGACGATGTCGCACCCGTTCGTGCCCGAGCGGCTGCGCGGCACGTACGCCGGGTTCGCGCACCCCGCGGTGATCGAGCACCTGCAGAAGCTCGGGATCACGGCGGTCGAACTGATGCCGGTGCACCAGTTCGTGACCGACCACGGCCTCGACGAGAAGGGCCTGCGCAACTACTGGGGGTACAACACCCTCGGCTACTTCGCGCCGCACGACAGCTACGCGGCGATGCCGGGCCAGGGCGGCGCCGTGCAGGAGTTCAAGGGCATGGTCCGCGCCCTGCACGAGGCGAACATCGAGGTGATCCTCGACGTGGTCTACAACCACACCGCCGAGGGCAACCACCTCGGCCCGACGCTGTCCATGCGCGGCATCGACAACGAGGCCTATTACCGGCTGGTCGAGGACGAGCCGAAGTACTACATGGACTACACGGGCACGGGCAACTCGCTCAACGTGCGCAACCCGCACACCCTGCAGCTGATCATGGACTCGCTGCGCTATTGGGTCACCGAGATGCACGTGGACGGCTTCCGCTTCGACCTCGCGTCCGCGCTGGCGCGCGAGTTCTACGACGTCGACCGCCTGTCCACGTTCTTCGAGCTCGTGCAGCAGGACCCGATCGTGAGCCAGGTGAAACTGATCGCCGAACCGTGGGACGTCGGCCCCGGCGGGTACCAGGTGGGCAACTTCCCGCCACTGTGGACGGAGTGGAACGGCCAGTACCGCGACACCGTGCGCGACTTCTGGCGCGGTGAACCGTCGACGCTGGGGGAGTTCGCGTCCCGCATCACCGGCTCGTCGGACCTCTACCAGGACGACGGCCGCCGGCCGTTCGCGTCGATCAACTTCGTCACCGCGCACGACGGCTTCACGCTCAACGATCTGGTGTCGTACAACGAGAAGCACAACGAAGCCAACGGCGAGGACAACCGCGACGGCGCCGACGACAACCGGTCGTGGAACTGCGGCGTGGAGGGCCCGACCGACGACGAAGAGGTGCTCGCGCTGCGCGAACGCCAGCGCCGCAACCTGCTCGCCACCGTGCTGCTCTCGCAGGGCGTGCCGATGCTGCTGCACGGCGACGAGCTGGCCCGCACCCAGCAGGGGAACAACAACGCCTACTGCCAGGACACCGAGCTGTCCTGGATGGACTGGGAGCTCGCCAAGGAGAACTCCGACCTCGTCGAGTTCACCGCGGCGCTCACCGCGTTCCGCAAAGCGCACCCGGTGTTCCGGCGCCGCCGCTTCTTCCAGGGCAAGCCCGTGCGCAAGGGCGAGGAGCTCGGCGACATCGCCTGGTTCACCCCGGCCGGCGAGGAGATGACCGAGCAGAACTGGGACGACGGCTTCGGCAAGTCCGTGGTCATCTTCCTCAACGGCGAGGGCATCCAGGATCTCGACCCCCGCGGGATGACCGTGCAGGACGAGTCGTTCCTGCTCGCGTTCAACGCGCACTACGAGGACCTCGCGATGACGTTGCCCGCCAACGGGTACGGCACCGAGTGGACCGTGGTCGTCGACACGGCCACCGGTCAGGTCGGCCGGTCCGACGTGGAGCCGATCCCGGGCGGGGGCAAGCACACGCTCGCCGCGCGGTCGCTCGTGGTGCTGCAGCGCACCGGCCGGGAGGAGCAGGAGTGAGCGCGCCGTCCTCGACGTACCGGGTGCAGCTGCGCCCGCAGTTCACCTTCACCGACGCCGCCGCGGTCGTCGACTACCTGCGCGCGCTCGGCGTCGGCGCGCTGTACGCGTCGCCGGTGCTCGACGCGACCACCGGCTCCGCGCACGGCTACGACGTGGTCGACCCGACCTGCGCCCGGCCCGAGCTGGGCGGCGAGGAATCCCGGAAGGTGCTGGCCGAGCGGCTGAAGTCGGCGGGACTGACGCTCGTGGTCGACATCGTGCCGAACCACATGTCGGTGGAGATCCCGAAGCTCAACCGCTGGTGGTGGGATGTGCTGCGCCACGGGCAGGCGTCCGTGCACGCCGGGTTCTTCGACATCGACTGGGAACGCGGCAAGGTGCTGCTGCCGGTGCTCGGCGAGGACGCGGCGGTGGGCGAGCTGAAGGTCGAGGGCTCGGGTGACGACGCGGAGCTGGTCTACTACGACCACCGGTTCCCGATCGCGCCCGGCACCGGCGACGGCTCGCCGCAAGAGGTGCACGCGCGCCAGAACTACGAGCTCGTCGGCTGGCGCCGCGGCAACGCCGAGCTGAACTACCGGCGGTTCTTCGACATCACGAACCTCGCGGCCGTCACGGTCGAGAAGGCCGAGGTCTTCGCCGAGACCCACGGCGAGGTGCTGCGCTGGGTGGCCGCCGGCGACGTCACCGGGCTGCGCGTGGACCACCCGGACGGCCTGGCCGACCCCGGCGGTTACCTGCGCCGGCTGCGCGCGGGCGCCCCGGAGGCGTGGCTGGTCGTGGAGAAGATCCTGCACCCGGGCGAGGCGCTGCCGCAGAGCTGGCCGGTCGAGGGCACCACCGGCTACGACGCGCTGAACGAGATCACCGGCGTGTTCGTCGACCCGGCGGCGGAGCCCGTCTTCACGCGGCTGGCGGACGAGCTCGGCGTGCGCACCGACTACCTCGCCGTCGAGGAAGAGGCACGCCGCCTGGTCACCGACCGCATCCTCGTGGCCGAGGTGCACCGGATCGCCACGCTGGTCGAGGGCATCGAGGCCGGCGCCGCGCGCGCCGCGGTGGCCGAGGTGATGATCGCCTTCGGCGTCTACCGCTCGTACCTGCCGGAGGGCGCCGCCGAGTGGGCGGGGGCGATCGAGCGCGCGCGGTCCCGCCGGCCCGACCTCGGTGCCGCGCTTGACGCGCTGGACACGCAGGTCCGCGCGAACCCGGACGGTGAGCTGGCCACGCGGATCCAGCAGACGTCCGGCATGGTCGTGGCCAAGGGCACCGAGGACACCACGTTCTACCGCTTCACCCGATTCGCCGCGCTCAACGAGGTCGGCGGCGATCCTTCGCGGTTCGGGCGCAGCGTGGCCGAGTTCCACGAAGCGGCCACGGGCCGCGCCGCCGGGCGCCCGGCGAGCATGACCACGTTGACCACCCACGACACCAAGCGCTCCGAGGACACGCGGGCCCGGCAGGTGGCGCTGGCGGAGCTGGCCGACGAGTTCGCCGACGCCGTGCGCCGCTGGACCGAGCGGTGCGGCATCGACGAACCCGCGCTTGACCTGCTGGCCTGGCAGACGCTCGTGGGCGCGTGGCCGATCGCGCCCGAGCGCCTGCGCGACTACCTGGACAAGGCCGCCAAGGAGTCGAAGCTGCGCACCACCTGGACCGACCACGACGAGGCGTTCGAGCAGGCCGTCGCCGCGTGGCCGGAGCGGGTGCTCGCCGACGCCGGGTTGGTGGCCGAGATCGAGGAGTTCGTGGCCCGGCTGCGTGGCCCGGGCTGGGTCGTCTCGCTGGGGCAGAAGCTGGTGCAGCTGGCCGGGCCGGGGGTGCCCGACGTCTACCAGGGCACCGAGCTGTGGGACTTCTCGCTCGTGGACCCGGACAACCGGCGCGAGGTCGACTACGCCGTGCGCCGGGAGATCCTCGACCGCGTGCTGGCGGGCGAACAGCCGGAGGTCGACGAGACCGGTGCGGCCAAGCTGCTCCTCGTGCACCGCGCGCTGACACTTCGGCGCGAGCGTCCGGAGTTGTTCACCGGTTACCGCCCGCTGACGGCCGAGGGCACGGCCGCCGAGCACCTGCTGGCGTTCCAGCGCGGGGAAGACCTCGCCGTGGCCGTCACGCGGCTGCCGGTCCGGCTCGAGAAGGCGGGCGGCTGGCGCGACACCGTGCTGCCGCTGACCGACGGCGTCTGGACCGACGTGCTCACCGGCCGCGCGGTCGGCGACGCGCCCGCCGCCGCCGCGCTGTTCGACAAGTACCCGGTGGCTCTTCTGGTGCGAGGGGATTGCTGAATGTTCACCGTGTGGGCGCCCGCCGCGGATCGCGTGCGGGTGCGGGTCGACGGCACCGACCACGCCATGACCGCGAGTCCCGGTGGCTGGTGGCGGGCCGAGGTCACCGGCACCGACTACGCGTTCCTGCTCGGTGACGACGACAAGCCGCTGCCCGACCCGCGCTCGCTGCGTCAGCCCGCCGGCGTCCACGAGGCCTCGCGGGTCTACGACCACTCGGCGTTCGCCTGGACCGACGCCGCGTGGACCGGGCGCCAGCTTCCGGGCGGCGTCGTCTACGAGCTGCACCTGGGCACGTTCACCGACGGCGGCACGTTCGACTCGGCGATCGAGCGGCTCGGCCACCTCGTGGACCTCGGCATCACCCACGTGGAGCTGCTGCCGGTGAACTCGTTCGACGGCACGGCGGGCTGGGGCTACGACGGCGTGCTGTGGGGCGCCGTGCACGAGCCCTACGGTGGCCCCGACGGGCTCAAGCGCTTCGTGGACGCGTGTCACGCCCGCGGCCTCGCGGTGGTGCTCGACGTCGTCTACAACCACCTCGGCCCGTCGGGCGCCTACCTCGACCGGTTCGGCCCGTACTTCGCCGGCCACACCGACTGGGGCGCGGGCCTCAACCTCGACGGACCCGGTTCCGACGAGGTCCGCCGGTACGTGCTCGACAACGCCCTGGGCTGGTTGCGCGACTTCCACGTGGACGCGCTGCGGCTCGACGCCGTGCACGCGCTGGTGGACAAGCGCGCCACGCACCTGCTGGAGGAGCTGGCCACCGAGGTCGGCGAGCTGTCGGCGGCGGTGCGCCGCCCGCTCACGCTGATCGCCGAGTCGGACCAGAACGACCCCCGGCTCGTGACCCCGCGTGAAGGCGGCGGCTTCGGCGTGCACGCGCAGTGGTCCGACGACCTGCACCACTGCCTCCACGTGCGCATCACCGGCGAGACCTCCGGCTACTACACCGACTTCGCCGCGCCCGGCGCGCTCGCGAAGACGCTGCGCGAGGTGTTCTTCCACGCCGGCACGTGGTCCTCGTTCCGCGAACGCACCCACGGCCGGCCGGTGGACACCCGCAAGGTGCCGGGCCACCGCTTCCTCGCTTACCTGCAGAACCACGACCAGATCGGCAACCGCGCCACCGGCGACCGGCTCTCGGCCACGGTCGCGCCCGGGAAGATCGCGGCCGCCGCGGCGGTCGTGTTCTGCTCGCCGTACACCCCGATGGTGTTCATGGGCGAGGAGTGGGCGGCGAGCACGCCGTGGCAGTTCTTCGCGTCGTTCCCGGACCCGGAGCTGGCCGAGGCCGTGCGCACGGGGAGGCGGCGCGAGTTCGGCCGCCACGGCTGGGGCGAGACCGAGGTGCCGGACCCGATGGACCCGGCGACCGTGAAATGCTCGCGGCTCGACTGGACCGAGCCGGAGCGGCCGGGGCACCAGGAGATGCTGCGGACCTACCGCACGCTGATCCGGCTGCGCCGCGAACGGCCCGAGCTCGCCGACCCGAACCTCGACGGGTTCGAGGTGCGTGCGGCGCCGGACGACTCGTGGCTCGTGCTCCACCGCGGCGCCCTGCGGCTCGTGTGCAACTTCGGTGAAACGGCGGCCACCGTCCCACTGGCTGGAACGCCCGTGGAGGTTCTCGCGTCCTGGGACACGCCCGAGTTCGACCATGCCGGTGAAAATGGCGGGTCGTCCGTGCGGCTGCCGCCCGCGTCGTTCGTGCTGGTTGTCACCTCCTGAAGACGCCGACCAGGGGAAATCCGGCACTTTCACGAGAAAGTTCAGCCAGGTAGCCGGACCCGGGAAGCGGCCGGATTTGGGAGGATCTCCCCATGGCAACACGACCCGCTTCCGACACCCAGGTCCTGGCCGGCCGCCCCTTTCCGCTCGGCGCTCACCCGGAAGCCGGAGGGGTGCGGTTCGCCGTCACCTCCGCCGTCGCCGACGCCGTGGAGGTCTGCCTCATCGGCGACGACGGCACCGAGCGCCGGATCGAGCTCACCGAGCGGACGTTCGGCGTGTGGCACGGGCTCGTCCCGGGCGTCACGCCGGGCCAGCGCTACGGCTATCGAGTGCACGGCCCGTACGACCCCGGCCGCGGCCTGCGCTGCAACCCGGCGAAGCTCCTCGTGGACCCGTACGCGCACCGGATCAGCGGCCGGCTGACCGACCTCGCGGCGGCGCAGGGGTTCACGGGTGACCCGGACCGCGGTCCGGCGTCCACTGTGGACTCCCTCGGCAGCGTGCCGCTCTCGGTCGTCACCTCGCCCGGCGGACCGGACACGGGCACCAAGCCCGAGGTGCCGTTCGAGGAGTCGGTGATCTACGAGCTGCACGTGAAGGGCTTCACCGAGCTGCACCCGTTCATCCCGGAAGCCTTGCGCGGCACCTACCTTGGCCTGGCGCACCCGGTGGCGATCGAGCACCTCACGCGCCTCGGCGTGACCACGGTGGAGCTGCTGCCCGTGCACGCGTTCGCCGACGAGCCGTCGCTGGTGCGCGCGGGCCGCCACAACTACTGGGGCTACTCGCCGCTGGGTTACTTCGCGCCGCACCCCGGTTACGCAAGTGAGCCCGGCCGCGAGGTCGAGGAGTTCCGCACGATGGTGGCGGCACTGCACGCGGCCAACATCGAGGTGATCGTCGACGTCGTCTTCAACCACACCTGCGAGGGCGGTCCCGACGGACCCACGCTGTTCCTGCGCGGGCTCGACGCACCGGCGTACTACCTGCACACCAAACGCGGGCACATGGCCGACATCACCGGTTGCGGCAACACACTCGACGCGGGTTCGCCGACGGTCGTCCGGCTCGTCACCGATTCCCTGCGGTACTGGACGCAGGAGCTCGGCGTCGACGGCTTCCGCTTCGACCTCGCCAGCACGCTGGGTCGTCCGCGCGGCGGCGTGTTCGACCGCGACTCCACCATGCTCACGGCCATCACCACCGACCCGGTGCTCTCGCGCTGCAAGCTCATCGCCGAGCCGTGGGACGCGACGGGGGAGGGCTACCGCGTCGGCGACTTCGGCGCGCAGTGGGCCGAGTGGAACGGCCGCTACCGCGACACCGTGCGCGACTTCTGGCGCGGGGTCACGGGCGTGCGCGACCTCGCCTACCGGCTGTCGGGCTCGTCGGACCTCTACGACCACAACCTGCGCCGGCCGTGGCAGTCGATCAACTTCGTGACCGCCCACGACGGGTTCACGTTGCGGGACCTGGTGTCCTACAACGAAAAGCACAACGAGGCCAACGGGGAGGAGAACCGCGACGGCACCACCGACAACCGCTCCTGGAACCACGGTGTGGAAGGCGAGACCGACGACCAGGCGATCGTCGCCCTGCGCACCCGCCAGGCGCGCAACCTCTTCGCCACGCTGCTGCTGTCCACCGGCACGCCCATGTTCGTCGCGGGTGACGAGATGTGGCGCAGCCAGGGCGGCAACAACAACGCCTACTGCCTCGACGACGAGACGTCCTGGCTCGACTGGACGCCCTCGGCGGCTTCGGAGCCGATGCTCGCGTTCGCCCGGCGCGTGGTGCGCATCCGGGCGAGCAGCCCCGCGCTGCGCCAGCCGGAGTTCTTCGAGGGCCGCACCACGCCGACCGGCAAACCCGACCTGGTCTGGTTCCGGCCCGACGGCGAGGAGTTCGACGAGATCGACTGGTTCGACGAGAGCCGCCGCACGCTGTGCATGTGGATCGACGGCTCCAACTCCCAGGCCCGCAACCGCGAGGGTGAGCTCGTGACCGACCACTCGTGGCTGCTGATCCTGCACGCGGGCGAGGACGACACCGAGGTGGTGCTGCCCGGAACCGAGTACGGCGCCACCTACAAACCCACCCTGGACACCGGCACGGCCGACGGCAGCCCGGCCTACCTGGGCGTTCTGGACCCGAAGACCCGCATCGTCGTGGCCGCCCGGTCACTGCAGCTGCTGCGCGCGCCACGGGACTTCTTGGCGGGTCCCCAACAACCGGTCTAGCGCAGGGGCCGGCGCTTTCCCGGGGTGCATCGATCCAGAGATTTCGCAGAAATCGGTCAAGAGACCACTCTCACCACGGGACACCGGAATTCTGCTCGTAATCCGGTTCGTTGGATGCTGAAATCCAGCGTGGCTATCCCCGAGGAGAAGTGCATGAGCGACGACGGCACTGGATCCGAGTCCGGTCTGCGCATCGGACTGGTCGCGGAGTCGACGAAAACCGAGACCCGCGTCGCGCTGACGCCGGACACCGTGCGCAAGGCCATCGGCCTGGGCTACACCGTGCGCGTGGAGTCCGGAGCCGGCGCGCGCTCCGGGTTCGACGACGAGGCGTACGAGTCGGCGGGCGCCGAGGTGTCGGCCGATCCGGTGTGGGACGCGGACGTGGTGGTCACCGTCAACGCACCCGGCCCGGACGAGATCGAGAGACTGCGCCCCGGCACCACGCTCGTGTCGATGCTGGCACCCGCGCTGGAACCCGACCGGCTGGTCGCGCTGGCCGAACGGGGAGTCACGGCGCTCGCGATGGACGCGGTTCCGCGCATCTCGCGAGCGCAGTCGCTCGACGTGCTCAGCTCGATGGCGAACATCGCGGGCTACCGGGCCGTGATCGAGGCCGCGCACGTGTTCGGGCGGTTCTTCACCGGCCAGGTCACCGCGGCCGGGAAGGTGCCGCCGGCGAAGGTGCTGGTCGCGGGTGCCGGCGTGGCGGGGCTCGCCGCGATCGCCGCGGCCAACAGCCTGGGCGCGGTGGTGCGGGCGACCGACCCGCGGCCCGAGGTGGCCGACCAGGTGCGCTCGCTCGGCGGGGAGTACCTGGCCGTCGAGGTCGAGCAGGAGGTCAGCACCGACGGCTACGCGAAGGCGACGTCGGAGGCCTACGACAAGCGCGCGGCGGAGATCTACTCCGAACAGGCCGTCGACGTGGACATCGTCATCACGACCGCGCTGATCCCCGGGCGTCCGGCGCCGAAACTGCTCTCGGCCGAGCAGGTGGCATCGATGAAGCCGGGCAGTGTGGTCGTGGACATGGCCGCGGCGCAGGGCGGCAACGTGGCCGGCACGGTGGCCGGCGAGGTCGTGACCACGGAAAACGGCGTGACGATCATCGGCTACACGGACCTGCCGGGCCGGTTGCCCGCGCAGGCTTCGCAGCTGTATGGCACCAACGTGGTGAACCTGCTGAAGCTCCTGACGCCGGAGAAGGACGGCCGGCTGACGCTGGACTTCGAGGACGTGGTGCAGCGCGGGCTGACCGTGGTCCGCGACGGCGAGGTCCTGTGGCCGCCGCCCAAGGTCTCGGTGAGCGCCGCGCCGCCGCCTGCCCCCGTGCCGACGGCCGAACCGGCCAAGCCGGAGCCGGCCAGGTCGCCGTGGGCCCGAGCGGTCGTCGCGGTGGTCGGCGCTGTGGTGCTGTTCCTGGCGTCGGCGTTCGCGCCGCCCGAGCTGGCGGGGCACCTGACGGTGTTCGTGCTCGCAATCGTGATCGGCTTCTACGTGATCGGCAACGTGCACCACGCGCTGCACACGCCGCTGATGTCGGTTACCAACGCCATCTCGGGAATCATCGTCGTCGGCGCGATCCTGCAGATCGCCGGCGGCGGGATCGCCACCACCGTCCTGGCCGCGGCCGCCGTGCTGCTGGCCTTCATCAACATCGTCGGTGGCTTCCTGGTCACGCGCCGGATGCTGTCGATGTTCTCGAGGAGCTGACCCGTGCACGCGGAGACCTGGAAGACCGCGGCGTACCTCATCGCCGCCCTGCTGTTCGTGGCCAGCCTCGCGGGACTGGCCAAGCACGAGACCTCGCGCCGCGGCGTGTGGTTCGGCATCGCCGGCATGGCGATCGCGCTCGTCGCGACCGCGGCCACGGCCCTGGGGATCGCGAGCGGCCTCGGCATCACACTGCTGCTCATCGCGCTCCTGATCGGGGCCGCGATCGGCGTGTGGCGGGCGCGCGTGGTCGAGATGACCGGCATGCCCGAGCTGATCGCCCTGATGCACAGCTTCGTCGGCCTGGCCGCGGTGCTGGTCGGCTGGAACGGGTATCTCGAGGTGGAAGGCGACAGCGCGCAGACCGAGCTGGTGGGCTCGCTGCTGGGCATCCACCACGCCGAGGTCGTGATCGGGGTGTTCATCGGCGCGGTGACCTTCACCGGGTCGATCATCGCCTTCCTCAAGCTCTCGGCGCGGATCGCCTCGGCGCCGCTGCAGCTGCCCGGCAAGAACGTGCTCAACCTCGGCGCGCTGGTCGCGTTCGCGGTGCTCACGGTGTTCTTCGTGATCACCCCGGTGACCTGGCTGCTCGCGATCGTCACCGTGCTGGCGCTGCTGCTGGGCGTGCACCTCGTCGCCTCGATCGGCGGCGGGGACATGCCGGTGGTCGTGTCGATGCTCAACTCGTACTCGGGCTGGGCCGCGGCGGCGTCGGGCTTCCTGCTGGGCAACGACCTGCTGATCATCACCGGCGCGCTGGTGGGCTCGTCCGGTGCGTACCTGTCCTACGTGATGTGCAAGGCGATGAACCGCTCGTTCATCTCCGTCATCGCGGGCGGCTTCGGCGCGCCGGCGACGAGCGGCCCCGCGGAGGTCACGGGAGAGCACCGCGAGATCGACGCCGCCGGGGTGGCCGAGCTGCTCTCGAACGCGAGCTCGGTGGTCATCACGCCGGGGTACGGCATGGCGGTCGCGCAGGCGCAGGCCCCGGTGGCCGAGCTGACGCGGCGGCTGCGCGAGCAGGGCGTGACCGTGCGGTTCGGCGTGCACCCGGTCGCCGGGCGGCTGCCCGGCCACATGAACGTGCTGCTGGCCGAGGCGAAGGTGCCCTACGACATCGTGCTGGAGATGGACGAGATCAACGACGACCTCGCCGACACCGACGTCGTGCTCGTGATCGGCGCCAACGACACGGTGAACCCGGCGGCCGCGGAGGACCCGGGCAGCCCGATCGCCGGCATGCCGGTGCTGCGGGTCTGGGAGGCCGGCGACGTCGTGGTGTTCAAGCGGTCGATGGCGCCGGGCTACGCCGGCGTGCAGAACCCGTTGTTCTTCCGCGAGAACAGCCAGATGCTCTTCGGCGACGCCAAGGAACGCGTGCAGGACATCCTCGCCGCGCTCCCGGCCCGCGTGGGGTGACCCCGGGCAGTCCCTCGCGCCACCCGCGCCGCCGGCTCCCCGGAACTGGCGGCGCGGTCGTGTCCGGGGCCCATTGTGGACAGTCGCGCGCCCGTGTCCGAGGGTGAACGGCTCTCGACGTCCGTGTTACGGGGAAACCGCGAAAACCATGCTCGGGAGATTGGTCCCGCGTTCGAGTTGCGAACACGCCGGACGTGTGAGATCGGGGAAAACTTCCCCCGGCCGGATCCGTTTCGCCCGACCGGGTGGCGGGTACAACGGTAAAAGGCCCCGCTGTCAAGGGCTTTGAGGGAATCAGGCACACTGACCGTGCTCGCGTTCGCGGGGGATCAGCGCAGTCAAAAGAGGGGCGTTGCCATGACCGGCCGGCTCGGGATCGACGACGTCAGCCCCACGGTCAGCTGTGGCCGGTACCCGGCCAAAGCCGTTGTGGGGGAACACTTTCCGGTGTCCGCGACGGTGTGGCGCGAAGGCCACGACGCCGTGGCGGCCACCGTCGCATGGCGCGGTCCCTCCGATCGCGTGTCGCGGCAGACGCGGATGGCCGAGCGCGGCACGGGTCTGGACCGCTTCGGCGCGGTGATCGTGCCCGACACCGAAGGTCTGTGGACCTACCGCGTCGACGCGTGGAGCGACCCGTGGGCCACGTGGGAACACGCGGTGGAGGTCAAGATCGCGGCGGGGCAAGGACCCGAGGACCTCGACAACGACTTGGAGAACGGCGCGCGCCTGCTCGAACGCGTGTCCCGCCGGCCCGAGCGCCGGGCCGAGCGCGCGCTGCTCGCCGGTGCGGCAGGCGATCTCCGCGACACCGGCCGCGATCTCGCCGAGCGCGTGGGCGCGGCGCTTTCGCCCGAGGTGCGCCGGCTCATGCACGAATTCCCCGTGCGCGAACTGATCACCAAGGGCAAACCGCTCAAGCTGTGGGTCGACCGCAAGCGTGCGGCCTTCGGCTCCTGGTACGAGTTCTTCCCGCGCTCCACCGGCGGTGTGGACGAGCACGGCAACCCGGTGCACGGCACGTTCACCACTGCGGCGCAGTCACTCGATCGGGTGGCGAACATGGGCTTCGACGTGATCTACCTGCCGCCGATCCACCCGATCGGGCGAGTGAACCGCAAGGGACCCAACAACACCCTCGTCGCCACCCCCGAGGACTGCGGCTCGCCGTGGGCGATCGGCGCCGACGAAGGCGGGCACGACGCGATCCACCCTGAGCTCGGCACGCTCCAGGACTTCGACGCGTTCGTGGCGCGCGCGGGGGAGCTGGGGCTGGAGGTGGCCCTCGACCTCGCGTTGCAGGCCGCGCCCGACCACCCGTGGGTGCTCAAGTACCCGGAGTTCTTCACCACGCGGCCCGACGGCACGATCGCCTACGCCGAGAACCCGCCCAAGAAGTACCAGGACATCTACCCGATCAACTTCGACAACGACCCACGCGGCATCTACGACGAGGTCCTGCGCGTCGTGCTCCACTGGGCTTCGCACGGGGTGCGCATCTTCCGGGTCGACAACCCGCACACCAAGCCGCCGGACTTCTGGGCGTGGCTCATCCAGTCGGTGAAGGACGCGCACCCCGACGTGCTGTTCCTGGCCGAGGCGTTCACGCGCCCGGCGCGGCTGTGGGGCCTGGCGAAGCTCGGCTTCACGCAGAGCTACACCTACTTCACCTGGCGCACGACCAAGGAGGAGCTGACCGAGTTCGGCACCGACCTGGTCGAGCACTGGAACGAGGGCCGGCCGAACCTGTTCGTGAACACCCCGGACATCCTCCACGAGTCGCTGCAGCACGGCGGCCCGGGCACGTTCGCGCTGCGCGCGGCACTCGCCGCCACGATGTCGCCGACGTGGGGGGTCTACTCCGGGTTCGAGCTCTTCGAGCACCAGGCCGTGCGCGAGGGCAGCGAGGAGTACCTCGACTCGGAGAAGTACCAGCTGCGGCCCCGCGACTTCGAGCGCGCGCTGGCCGAGGGGCGCTCGCTGGAACCGTGGCTCACCAAGCTCAACACGATCCGCAAGACGCACCCGGCGTTGCAGGGCATGCGTTCCCTGCGGTTCCACCACGTCGACAACGGCGCGCTGCTCGCCTACTCCAAACAGGACCCGGCGACCGGCGACACCGTGATCACCGTGGTGAACCTCGATCCGCACGGTGCCCAGGAGGGCACCCTGTGGCTCGACCTCGAGTCGCTCGGCTTCGACTGGCACGAGCGGCTCATCGCCCACGACGAGGTCACCGGAGAGACCTGGGACTGGGGCCAGGCCAACTTCGTCCGGCTCGAACCGTGGCGTGCGGTCGCGCACGTGGTCGCGGTCCGCCGCCGGCTCGCGGGATAACCGGGCCCGTTCAACGTATTTTTCCAGCCACCCTGCACGTACGGCACGCGGCAGGGACGATCGAACGTACCGCCGCAACGCGGGACGAGGTGGAGTTTGATGGACGACGAGAGCCGGCCCGACGCAGCTCTGGGCCTGGACGGTGTTCCGCACACGGGCGAGGCGATGACCGCCGAGGGCCTGCTGGTGGAACCGCAGGCCGACGAGTTCGCGCACGCCGAGGAGGCGCCGCGCGACCCGCACTGGTTCAAGGGCGCCGTGTTCTACGAGGTGCTCGTGCGCGCCTTCACCGACTCCAACGGGGACGGCACGGGCGACCTGCGCGGCCTCGCGAGCCGGCTGGACTACCTGGAGTGGCTCGGCGTCGACTGCCTGTGGCTGCCGCCGTTCTACGCGTCGCCGCTGCGCGACGGCGGTTACGACATCAGCGACTTCCGCTCGGTGCTGCCGGAGTTCGGCACCGTCGAGGACTTCGTGTTCCTGCTGGGCGAAGCGCACAAGCGCGGCATCCGGGTCATCACCGACCTGGTGCTCAACCACACCTCCGACGCGCACCCGTGGTTCCAGCAGTCGCGGTCGGACCCCGACGGCCCCTACGGCGACTACTACGTGTGGAGCGACGACGACTCGCGCTACGCCGACGCGCGCATCATCTTCGTGGACACCGAGACGTCGAACTGGACCTACGACCCGGTGCGCGGCCAGTTCTACTGGCACCGCTTCTTCAGCCACCAGCCGGACCTCAACTATGAGAACCCGGCCGTGCAGGAAGCGATGATCGACGTGCTGCGGTTCTGGCTCGACCTCGGCATCGACGGGTTCCGGCTCGACGCCGTGCCGTACCTGTTCGAGCAGGAGGGCACCAACTGCGAGAACCTGCCGCGCACCCACGAGTTCCTCAAGCACTGCCGCAAGGTCGTCGACGACGAGTTCCCCGGTCGGATCCTGCTGGCCGAGGCGAACCAGTGGCCCTCCGACGTCGTCGAGTACTTCGGCGACCCGGACGTCGGCGGCGACGAGTGCCACATGGCGTTCCACTTCCCGTTGATGCCGCGCATCTTCATGGCCGTGCGGCGCGAGTCGCGCTTCCCGATCTCGGAGATCCTGCTGCAGACGCCGCAGATCCCGAGCGGCACGCAGTGGGGCATCTTCCTGCGCAACCACGACGAGCTCACGCTCGAGATGGTCACGGACGAAGAACGCGACTACATGTACTCCGAGTACGCCAAGGACCCGCGGATGAAGGCCAACATCGGCATTCGCCGGCGCCTGGCGCCGCTGCTGGACAACGACCGCAACCAGCAGGAGTTGTTCACGGCGATGCTGTTGTCGCTGCCCGGCTCGCCCGTTCTGTACTACGGTGACGAGATCGGTATGGGAGACAACATCTGGCTCGGCGACCGCGACGCGGTCCGAACGCCGATGCAGTGGACACCGGACCGCAACGCCGGCTTCTCCTCGTGCGACCCCGGCCGCATCTACCTGCCGGTGATCATGGACCCGGTCTACGGCTACGAGGCCCTCAACGTGGAGGCCCAGTCCAACAACGCGTCGTCACTGCTGAACTGGACGCGGCGGATGATCGAGGTGCGCAAGCAGCACCACGCGTTCGCCGAGGGCGACTTCACCGACCTCGGCGGGTCCAACCCGAGCGTGCTCGCCTACAAGCGCGAGTGGCGCCGACCCGACGGCTGCATGGACGTGGTGCTGTGCGTGAACAACCTGTCGCGGTTCCCGCAGCCGGTGGAGCTCGACCTGTCCGGCCACCGCGGCTGCGTGCCCGTCGAGCTCACCGGCGGGGTGCGGTTCCCTGAGGTCGGTGAACTGCCGTACCTGCTCACGCTGCCCGGTCACGGGTTCTACTGGTTCCAGCTCGTCGAGCGGGAAGCCGAAGGCGAAATGAGGTGAATGCCTTGAGCGACCACGGGCATCTGGTCGAGCAGCTCGTCGCCGAGCTGCCGTCCTGGCTTCCGGCGCAGCGGTGGTTCGCGGGCAAGGACCGGCCGATCACGGCCGTGCGCGCGCTCGCGACCACCGAGCTGGTCGAAGGCGACCCGCAGCTGCTGCACGTGGTCGTCGAGGTGGTGCAGGGCGAGCGGGCCGAGCCCTACCAGCTGCTGGTCGGGCGCCGCTCGCACCCGCCGGAGATCGCGTCGACGGCCTGGCTCGGCGCCGACGGCGGCCTCAACTTCTACGAGGCGAGCGGCGACGCGGACCTGACCGCGGTGCTGCTCGACCACATCGTGACCGGTGACCGCGTCGGCCCGCTCGTGTTCGAGCACGAGCCCGGCGCGCGCCTCACGGGCGGGCTGCGCGCGCGGCCCATCACGTCCGAGCAGAGCAACACGTCGCTGGTCTACGGCGGGCAGTACATCCTCAAGCTGTTCCGCAAGCTGAGCCCGGGCACGAACAAGGACCTGCTGCTGCACCGCGCCCTGCAGCAGGCGGGCTGCGAGCACATCGCCGAGGTGGTCGGCTCGATCACCGGCGAGCTGGCCGGGGAGCCGGCGACGATCGGGATGCTGCAGGTGTTCCTGTCCGACGCCGTCGACGGCTGGGCGATGGCCTCCACGAGCGTGCGCGACCTGATGGCCGAGCCCGAGCTGCGCCCCGACGAGGTCGGCGGCGACTTCGCCGGGGAAGCGACGCGCCTCGGCGCGGCGGTCGCGCACGTGCACACGGACCTCGCGGCCGCACTGGGCGCGCACCCGGTGGACGCGTCCGAGCTCGACCGCACGGTGGCGGGCATGATCGACCGGCTCGACCGCGTGGCGCGCGACGTCCCGCAGCTGGCCGTACACGTACCCGCGCTGCACAAGGTGTTCGCCGCGCTGCTCGAGCTGCCGCCGGGTCGCCCGGAGATCTCGATGCAGTACATCCACGGCGACCTGCACCTGGGCCAGGTGCTGCGCACGGTCGGCGGCTGGCTGCTGCTCGACTTCGAGGGCGAGCCGGCCGCGCCGCTGGAGGAGCGGCACGCACTGCGCTCGCCGCTGCGGGACGTGGCGGGCATGCTGCGCTCGTTCGACTACGCCGCCCGGCAGCTGTTGGTGGGGCAACCGGAAGACCCGGCCACGACGGAGCGCGCGCTGGAATGGGCGCGCCGCAACCGCACGGCCTTCTGCGACGGGTACGCCGGGGCCGCCGGCCCGATCGGCGACCCGCGCGAGCACGGAGAGCTGCTTCGTGCGTTCGAACTCGACAAAGCGGTGTACGAAGTCTCCTACGAGCACGCGAACCGGCCCGACTGGCTCTCCGTGCCCATGGCGGCGATCGCCCGCATCGCCCACGGAGGTGAGTGAAGACGTGAACGCGGCTTCTCGGGATCTGCCCGAAGCGGCTCCGTCCCCGCAGGACATCGACCGGTTGCTGGCCGGCTCGCACCACGACCCGCACTCGGTGCTGGGCGTGCACGCCCAGGGCACGGTGGGCGTCGGCGCCACGAGCCCCGGCCGGGTCGTCGCGCGGGCGCTGGTGCCCGGGGCGAAAGCCGTGTCGGTGCTGGCGGGCGACCGCCGGTTCCCGCTGGAGCGCGTGGCCGACGCGTTGTTCGCGGCCCCGTTGCCCGAGCACCCCGGTGACTACCGGCTCGAGGTCGGCTACGACGGGCACACCGTGGTCACCGACGACCCGTACCGCTGGCTGCCCACCGTCGGCGAGCTCGACCTGCACCTCATCGGCGAGGGCCGGCACGAACGGCTGTGGGACGTGCTCGGTGCGCACGTGCGCACGTACGACACTCCACACGGGACAGTCGGGGGCGTGTCGTTCGCGGTGTGGGCGCCGACCGCGCGCGGCGTGCGGGTGATCGGTGACTTCAACGGCTGGGAGGGGCGCGGGCACGCGATGCGCTCGCTCGGCTCGTCGGGCGTGTGGGAGCTGTTCGTGCCCGACGTGCCGGTCGGCTCGTGCTACAAGTTCCGGATTCTCGGCGCCGACGGGCACTGGCACGAGAAGGCCGACCCGATGGCGTTCGCCACCGAGGTGCCGCCCGCGACCGCGTCGAAGGTCACGAAGTCGGCCTACACCTGGTCCGACGACGACTGGGTCGCCACCCGCGAGGCCACCAACTGGGCGGACGCGCCGATGAGCGTGTACGAGGTGCACCTCGCCTCCTGGCGGCCCGGCCTCGACTACCGCGAGCTGGCCGACCAGCTCGCCGACTACGTCACCGACACCGGCTTCACCCACGTCGAGTTCCTGCCCGTGGCCGAGCATCCGTTCGGCGGTTCGTGGGGCTACCAGGTCACGTCGTACTACGCGCCCACCTCGCGCTTCGGTTCGCCGGACGACTTCCGCTACCTCGTGGACCACCTGCACCAGCGGGGGATCGGCGTGCTCGTGGACTGGGTGCCCGCGCACTTCCCGCGTGACGCCTGGGCGCTCGCGCGCTTCGACGGCAGCCCGCTCTACGAGCACGAGGACCCGCGTCGCGGCGAGCAGCCCGACTGGGGCACGCTCGTGTTCAACTTCGGCCGCAACGAGGTGCGCAACTTCCTCGTGGCCAACGCGCTGTACTGGCTCGAAGAGTTCCACCTCGACGGCCTGCGCGTGGACGCCGTCGCGTCGATGCTCTACCTCGACTACTCGCGCAAGGACGGCGAGTGGCTGCCCAACGAGTACGGCGGCCGCGAGAACCTCGACGCCGTGCGGTTCCTGCAGGAGCTCAACGCCACCGTCTACCGCCGACACCCGGGGGCGGTGATGGTGGCCGAGGAGTCCACGGCGTGGCCGGGTGTCACGCGGCCGACGCACCTGGGCGGGCTCGGGTTCGGCTTCAAGTGGAACATGGGCTGGATGCACGACACGCTGCGCTACCTCGGCCACGAGCCGATCCACCGCGCGTACCACCACAACGAGATGACGTTCTCGCTCGTGTACGCGTGGAGCGAGAACTTCGTGCTGCCGCTTTCGCACGACGAAGTGGTGCACGGCAAGGGATCCCTGTGGCAGCGCATGCCGGGCGACGACTGGAACAAGGCGGCGGGGCTGCGTTCGCTGCTGGCGTTCATGTGGGCCCACCCGGGCAAGCAGCTGCTGTTCATGGGCGGCGAGTTCGGGCAGCCGCAGGAGTGGTCGGAGTCGCGCTCGCTCGACTGGCACCTGCTGGAGCAGCCGCTGCACCGCGGGGTGCAGGACCTATTGCGCCGCTTGAACACGATCTACCGGTCCACCGCCGCGTTGTTCAGCGGTGACGTGCGCCCGGAAGGCTTCCGGTGGATCGACGCCAACGACTCGGCCGGCAACGTGCTCAGCTTCCTGCGCATCGGCCCCGACGGCTCGCGCTTGGCGTGTGTCGCGAACTTCGCCGGCGTGCCGCACCACGACTACCGCGTGGGCCTGCCCGCGGCCGGGCGCTGGACCGAGCTGCTGAACACCGACGCCGAGGCCTACGGCGGATCCGGCGTCGGCAACCTCGGTGCGGTGGAGGCCGTGGAGGAGCCGTGGCACGGGTTGCCGGCCTCGGCCGTGTTGCAGCTGCCGCCCAACGGCGTCTTGTGGCTGCTGGAGGAGGCCGTTTCACCGGGCGTGTGAAGCGGTCGGAAAATTCCTCACGTTGGCTCTTGTCGGTGAACATCGCCGCGGGTTAGCTTTGTTGTGATCCACAACGAAACCCGGGGTGGCGCCGCCAGGCCGCCCCTCGAGTGACGAGGGATGACGACGATGAAGTCTCTGAAGACGTCTGCCCGGTGGCGGTTGCCTGCGATTCTGGCGATGGTGGCCGGCCTGACCTGCGCGGTCGCGCCGGCTGGAAGCGCGGCGCCCGCGGCCGCCTTCGCCGACGACTTCGACGGGCCAGCGGGCAACCCGGCCGACGGCTCGAAGTGGAACTACGAGACCGGCGACAACGTGAACAACCACGAGCGCGAGTGGTACACCTCGGGCGCGGCCAACGCGGCGCTCGACGGCCAGGGGCACCTGGTGATCACGGCGAAGAAGGAGAGCTCGGGCAACAACTGCTGGTACGGCCCGTGCGAGTACACCTCGGCGCGGCTCAACACCTCCGGCAAGTTCTCCACGAGCTCGGGCCACGTCGAGGTCCGGATGAAGCTCCCGCGCGGCCAGGGCATGTGGCCCGCGTTCTGGATGCTCGGCGGCGGCAACTGGCCGGCCGACGGCGAGATCGACGTGATGGAGAACATCGGCAAGGAGCCGAACACCGTGCACGGCACGATCCACGGCCCGGGCTACTCGGGAGCCAACGGCATCGGCGCGGCCTACAACGGCCCGAACTTCTCCGACGACTTCCACACCTACGCGGTGGACTGGTCCACGGACAAGATCGTGTGGTCGGTCGACGGCAACGCCTACGAGACCCGCACGCCGGCCGACCTGGGCGGCAACAAGTGGGTGTACGACCACCCGTTTTTCCTGATCCTGAACCTCGCTGTGGGCGGGGACTGGCCGGGTGACCCCGACGGGGGCAGGCAGTTCCCGCAGCAGCTCGTGGTCGACTACGTGCACGTGAGCTGATAGTCCACTTCGGATACTGCTCTTCGGTTCTCCGTGACCACCGGACGCCGCCGCGAAACCGGGCCGCGGCGGCGGGCGGAGATCGGGCGGCGCGGATCTCCGCGGCTTCGCCCGGCTCGACTTGCGGCGAGCCGGGCGAAGCTCCGGAAAATGCCGCGTCTTCTCACGTGTCGGGCTTGTCCATTGTGGACCGCGCGGCCGCCCTGGGTCTGGAGTGGCCCCTGGACGCCGGTTGCATGTCACGGTGCAGGACGTTCCACTGTGGAGGTAGAGCCAGCCGAACCTTCACCAGCCGCGGTCCTTGGCGTTATACCGTTCTGGAAGGCAGGTGGTGGCGTTGAGGTCGGTCATCAGCCGTTGCACGCGTCGCTGTGTGCGCGGCGGGCGGGGGTCGTGCGGCGTGGATCTCCGTGGAGTTACTCGGTTCACAGTGGACTTATGGGTTACAACCAGCCGCGCTCCTTCGCGTTCATGCCGGCCTGGAAGCGGGTCGTGGCGTTGAGCTCGGTCATCAGCCGCCGGACGCGCCGCTGGGTGGTACGGGGGCTCCAGCCCAGGGCGCGGCCGATGCCGGCGTCGGTCTGGCCGGCGGCGAGCAGCGTCAGCAGGGTGGCCGTGTCGGGGTCGCGCTCCGGGGCCGGCGCGGTGAGTGCCTCGGTGATCGGCACCGCGCGGTCCCATTCCGCTTCGAACAACGTGACCAGCGCGTCGAGCAGCGCCGAGGCGTGGATGATGTACGCCGCGTCGACGACGTGCGGTGAGGAGCTGATCGGGATCACCGCGACTTCCTCGTCGGCCATCACCATCTTGATCGGCAGCCGAGGGCGCACGCGGGAGCGCTCGCCGTGGGTGCCGCTCACGAGGATGTCGTTGTGCAGCCGGCCGGGGACGGCGATGGCTTCGCGGTCGTAGATCACGCGATAGGTGATGCCGGCCTTGAGCCGCTGTCGTTCCGGGTCCAGGTTCTGCCCGGGGGAGCTGACGTAGGGCGGGCGGTCGAAGCCGCGGATCTGCGTGCGGGCCTCGTCCTGCAGCCGCCGCACGCGCGCGTCGAGGTTCTCCGCGCCGGTGACGACCTCGACGAGCTCGGCGGGGTGCGTGAAGCGGCTGGCCTCGCGGTGCACGGTCATCAGATCCTCGATCGCCGCGCGGGCGCTGCGCAGTTCGGCCGCGCGTTCGGCCGCGAGCGCTCCCAGTGCGATGTCGGGCGCCGCGGCGAGGTAGCGCGCCGGCCGGCCCGGGACCCGGCTCGCCATGCCGCTCGCCGTGAGCCGCGACAGGGCCCGGGTCACCTGCTGGGCGGAAAGTCCGCATTGTTCCGCCAGGTCCACGGCTCGGGTGCGTGGATGGCCGAGCAAAGCCGTGTACACGCTCGCGTCGGCGGCCGGGACGCCGAGCGCGTCGAGGTCCCGCGAGTGCTGACGTGTTCCCGCCACCTGGCGACTATTGGTCACGGTGGCTATCTTGCGCCACCCGTCGCGCGGCTGGGAAATTGATCCGATCACCGGCCGACCGCCGGTGTTTCCGCGACTCCGGCTCATCCCCCGATCCCTGTGCCCTCTCCGTTCCCCGACCCGAAAGGGAGCCAGGTGCCCCGCGCCCGAACGATCCCCTTCCGCCGTGTCCTGACCGCCGTGAGCGCCGCCGTGACCCTCACCGGTCTCGCCGTCGCCCCGGCCACCGCCGCGGCCCAGGCCGAAGCGCCCCCGCCGTCCAGACACGTCGCGATGCCCGACGGCGGCGACCTCACCGTCGACCCCGACGGCACCGCGACCCGCACCGACGCCCACGGCAAGACGCTGGCGAAGACCGTGCTCGCGCTGCCGCAGGGCACCTCGGCCCTCGGCAGCCTCGCACCCGGCGACGATGCCGTGCGGGCCGCCTTCGCCCAGAGCACCTCGTCCGCGCAGCCGGGCGACGTGCTCGTTCAGCTCGCCGGTTCGACCGCGGTCACCGGCGCCCCGCTCGCGGCAGGCCGCCGGGCGGCCAAGACCTCGGACACCGGCGTGAACGCGGCGCTGGCCGCCGTCGGCGCGACGTCGGTCGAGCCGGTGTTCCCCACCGACGTGCCCGCGCTCGCCGGGACCGTGCTCGTGCACCTGGGCGACAGCAGGCACACCGACGCCGCCGCGCAGAAGCTGGCCGCCACCCCCGGAGTGGTGAGCGCGCAGCCCAACCGCCGCGTCTCGGCTATGTCGACCGGTCCCGTGCCGGTTCCGCAACCCGCGGTGAAAGCGGCGAAGCTGCCGCAGGCACACCGGGAACCGCCGGCCGGCCTGCCGGCGAACTACGGCGTGACGTCGTCGGCCCAGAGCTACCTCAACGCGGGTGGCACCAACGCGCTCGCCGCGTACAGCCTCCTGCGGGGGAAGTCGGGCCAGCTGCCGGGCACCGGAGAGATCATCACCAACGTCTCGCTCGGCGACCTCACCGACCAGAGCATGGCCGACGCAGGTGACAACTACGTGCGCAACTACGGCCCGACGACCGTGGTGCAGGGCGGCCAGCGCTACCTCGACGTGCCGTCGATGCCCCTGATTCCCACCTACACCGCGGATTCCTCGGGCCGGCTCGACCCGCTCGGCGCGGTCGAGAACCAGGACCCGGCGCTCGGCGAGGTGCTGCTCGACTTCGGTGTGATGGCCCCGCTGCCGCACGACGCGCAGCGCGCGGGCGCCCAGGGCGACGGCTTCACCGATCTGCTGGGGATCGCGCCGGGTGCGCAGTACCGGCTCGTGGTGCCGCAGCAGCCGACGCTCGACCAGATCTCCGTCGCGCTGCTCGCCGCCGCGCGCCAGACGCCGCGGCCGGACGTGATCACCGCGAGCCTGGGCGTCGGCACCGACAGCGCGGGCTTCCCCGGCCGCTACCTCGAAGACGACCCGGTGGCCCAAGCCGTGATCACCACGATCGTGAAGCAGTACCACATCGTCGTCACCATCTCGTCCAACGACGGCACGCGCCTCTACACCCCGACGGCCGTCGGCCCGGACGGCGGCAGCACGCCCACCGACGTGACGCGCGATGCCCGCGCCACCACCGACATCGCGGACGACCAGTTCTCCACCACACCCACGAAGGTGCTCGACAGCGGCGCGATCGCCGTCGGCGGCACCACGCTCGACGACACGCTCGCCGTGCCGCAGCCGGCCGGCGGCGCGGCCGTGCACAACCCGACGTTCGCCACGACCCGCACCGACGGCGGCGGCATCTTCTCCTCGGGCTTCGGCACCCGAGTGGACGTTTCCGCGCCCAGCGACGGAATCCTGGTGATGGAGCACACGCAGCGCGGTGGCGCGCAGGACGTGACGCCGGTGCTCAACGGCGGCACCTCGGCGTCCGCGCCGATGACCGCGGCCGCCGCGGCGGTGGTGCTGCAGGCCGGCAAGCTCGCCGGCCGCTCGCTGAGCCCGGCCGACGTCCGGTCGGTGCTGGAGCACACGGCCCGGCCGGTGGCGTCGCCGCCGCAGATGGACCGGCCCGTGACGGTCGGCCCGCAGATCGACGTGACCGCGGCCGTGCAGTCGGTGCTCGGGGACCGCAAGGGTCGCGTCGACCCCGCGATCGCCGGGATCTCCGTGGCGCACCGGGTGACCGTGGGCGGTCTCGGGGGTTCGTTCACCGAGAACGCCGACGGCGGCCGCATCGACCTCGGCACCGACGGCACGGGGGAGGGGCTCGTGGGCCCGGTCACCGTCGGCGCCGACGTGGTGGGCGCGCCGGCCGGTGCGACCTACGTGCTGAAGATCCACGGTCACGAGTTCACCTCGGCGGTGCCCGCCGTGCGGCTGAGCCCGCAGGAAATCCTTGCGGCGGCCGGGCTTCCGGTGGTGTCCACAGAGGACCGAGCGGTGCCCGTGACCTTCGAGGTCCGCTCGGGACACCGCGTGGTCGCCTCGGCCGCGCAGACGCTCACCTTCGGGCCCACCGACGGCACGTACGCCGAGGCGCTCGCCCCGGTGGCGCCGGCGACCGTGGCCGTGGGCAAGGACGTCCGCGTGCACTACGACCTGACCGGCGTGCGGAACCTGTCGAACCCGCAGGTGGTCGTGTCGACGCTGGGGCACTGGAACCCGGTCAGCGCACCGCTGTTCGGCACGGGGTTCGTCGCGCCGCTCACCGCGACCAGTGGTGACGTGGTCGTGCCGGCCGGCGCGTTCGCCGGCGGGGCGGGGGTCTACGGGATCGGGATCGTTCAGCGGTCGGTGACCGGCACCGTGGGTGATCCGACGTACGGCGAGTTCGCGGCGATCCGCGTCGGCGGCGCGGCGCAGCGGCCCGACGCGCCGATCCTCACGGCGGGCGGCACTTCCGGGCACTTCCTGGAGATCACGCGGGCCACGCCGGCGTTTTCGCTCGGCTACGACGTGCGCGGGGTGCCGGGGGCGACCGGCGCGGCGGTGGAGGTTTCGGCGCCCGCGCCGACGTTGTACAACTCGTTCAACACCGTCACCAACGCCAACGGCGACCGGCGAGACCAGGGTGGCCCGAGCGCGGGATCCGTGGCGTACCAACAGCTTCCGGCGCGCAATGGCGTCGCGAAGCTCGACGCGGTGAAGCTCGGTCTCGAGGGCTCGGTCGGGTACGACGTGCGCGTGCTCGCCACCGGCCGCCACGGCGAGGTGCTCGGCCAGGCGTCGCCGACGTCATTCCTCGCGCTCGACGACGGGTACGCGCCCGGCGACACCGTGGTGACGAGCTTCGCCGCGGCGGCGCAGGGCATGTCGTACGTCGCGCTGCGCGAGCCCGGCGGTGGTGAAACGGTGCAGGAGTACGACGCCGTGAAGGGCACGTACGGGCGGGTGCTCACGTCCGACGCGTCCGGCGACGGCGGCTACCAGGTGCTCGGCGCGGACGCGGGTGCCCACCGGCTGGCGTTGCTGCACTTCACGAACGAGGGTTGGACGCTCGAAACTTACGACACCACGTCGTCGCAGCGGGTGGCGTCCGTGACCGCCGACGGTTTCTCGGTGCAGGGCGGCCGCGTCGACGCCACCCGCCACCGCGCGGCGATCCTCGCGAAGCGGACGGTGGACAACACCGACTTCGTGCTGCCGTTGACCTTGGCCGACGGCGCTCTCGGCACACCGCTGCTCGCGGACCCGCCGGGTGCGGTGGCGGGCACGTTCAAGATGATCGAGCTCGACGAGGCCACCGGGCTGGTCTACCTCGCGCGCACCGGCGGCGGCCCGATCTGCTTCGGCGGCGGCACCGCGTCGATGGCGGCGGTGGACCTCGATTCGGGGGAGACGCGCCTGTCCGGCGCGGGCAGCGTGTGCGCGGGCGCGATGGCGTATGACGACGGCGCGAACAGGCTGTACCAGCTCGTGTACCGCTCGGTGAGCCTGAACATCGTCGGCACCACCTCGCTCGCCTCGGTCGACGGCGCCACGCTGACGGCGGGCGACTCGTTCACGGTGCGCCAGCAGCAGGCCGCGTTCCTCGCGGTGGACGGGGTGCACCACCTCGCGCTGGTCGCGTTCCGCACGCCGCCGGTGATCTCGCAGTTCGGCAAGGTCAGCGGCGTGATCACCGACAGCAACGCGACGAGCCAGCTCGCCGTGATCGACCTGGCGACGGGCAAGCAGCTGTCGGTGGTGTCGGGGCTGAACTTCGTGTCGAGTCCCTTCGGCGGCGAGTACAACCCGCTGACCGAACGCTCGGTGCAGCTGGACCCGGCGACCCGGACGGGCTGGGTGCCCTCCTACGACGGGAGGCAGCTGCAGCAGTTCCGGTACTGAGTAGCGGGGTGACCATGCGACGGGGCCGGTCCGGGGTTGGACCGGCCCCGCTTGTGGTGCGTGCGTTGGCGGTGGTTGCGTGAGTGCGGGTTCTGGCGCGCCGCGTCTTCCGTCGGCGGTTCGCCCGCGGGCAGAGATCGTGCCATTCCGGACCAGTGGTTCGCCGCGGTCCGGCGGTTTGATGGCGATCATGACAGGAACTTTGACCGGGAAGATCGCCGTCGTCACCGGAGCGACGCGGGGTGTGGGCAAGGGCATCGCGCTCGAGCTCGGTGCCGCGGGTGCCACCGTGTACGTCACCGGCCGCACCACCTCACCCGGGCCGCTGCCCGGCACCGTCGCCGAGACGGCCGCCGAGATCACCGCCCTCGGCGGCACGGGCGTCGCCGTGCCCTGCGACCACCACGACGACGCCCAGGTCGAGGCGGTCTTCACCCGAGTCGCCTCGGAAGCCGGGCGGCTCGACGTGCTGGTGAACAACGTCTTCTCCGCGCCGGATCTGGCGGCGTGGCTGAACCGGCCGTTCTGGGGAGCTGCCGCTCGCGGCGTGGGACGAGGTCCTCGGCATCGGCGCCCGCTCGCACTACGTGGCGAGCGTGTTCGCCGCACCCCTGCTCTTCGCCGCGGGCGGCGGCCTGATCGCCAACATCTCCTCCCCGGGCGCGGCGGCGTACCAGCAGAACACCGTGTACGGCGTCGGTAAGGCCGCGGTCGACAAGATGACCGCCGACATGGCCCTCGAACTGCGCGCCCACGGCGTCGCGGCCGTGTCTTTGTGGCCCGGCCTGGTGCGCACCGAACTGCTCGCGGCGGCCGGCCGCGTGACCCCTTCGGGCCGCACCGTGCTCGACATCCCGGGCGCAGGCGAGTTCGACCTCGCGGCGGCGGAATCCCCGCGCTTCGTGGGCCGTGGCGTGGCTGCTCTCGTCGCGGATCCGTCGGTGCTGTCCCACTCGGGGCTCGTCCACACGACGACGGACCTCGCGACCCGCTACGGCTTCACCGACGTGGACGGCACCCTGCCCGGCGGGATCGCGGCTTCCTGAACTTGCGTGTAGGTCACGGGGTTCTCGACCACACCGGAGCCAGGCGCCAAGGCGGCTGTGGCAGCCGTTGCGGATTCTCGGGCCGGACACGGCCCCGCCCTCCCGAGGGGGGCGTCCCCGAGTCCATTTTACCGGCCCCCACCGACAAAAAAGCTGGTGAAGAGTGGTTCAGGCCTAGTTGTCCACAGCTGGACGGGTGATTACCAGGCCGCGGCGGCGCTGCCCGCATCATTCCCCTTTGACCGAAAAATCCCCGACATACGGAGACATCCCTCGGTGGGTTCACCGCGCAGACCGAGAGGAACACCACCCTCGACAAGTGCTTAGGTTTGCCTAAGCTCACCCGTGCCCGACCTGCCGGGCAGTCCCCTGGAGTCCGGAAAGGACCATCGCCGTGAGTACCCCTGTCACCCAAGCCGCGCTCGTCGCGGGTTCCGTGTCCCCCACCCTCCGGCGGCTGCACGCCGCGGCTGCCGCCCGGATCGTGTTCGGGGTGGTGTGGGCGATCGACGCCACGTTCAAGTGGCTGCCGGGCTTCGTGCACGGCCAGACGCTCGGCAAGGAGCTGGGCAAGGCCGACAAGATCACCACGCCTGTGGTGCACCAGTGGCTCGAGCTGTGGCACACCGTCGCAGGCTGGAGCCCGGCGGCGTTCGCCGTGGGGACCGCCGTCATCGAGACGCTGATCGCGTTCGGGCTGATCTTCGGGGTGTTCTCGAACCTGGTGTTCCTCGGGAGCGCGGTGTTCTCGTTCGGCATCTGGTCGGCGGCCGAAGGGTTCCACCTGCCGTGGACGTCGCCGGGCATGACGGACCTCGGACCGTCGGTGGGCTACATCTTCGCCTCGCTCGGCCTGTACTACGCGGCCGCCGGGTCGGTGTGGAGCGTGGACACGATCCTGCAGCCGAAGCTCGGCAAGCTCTCCTGGCTGGCCGCGAAACCCGCGGCCGGGTAGTCCGTTCAGTCCGCCGCGCCGGCGGACCGCTCGTGGCCGAGGTCGAGCAGTTCCTCGAAGAAGCCCCCGATCCGCCGTTCGCGGTCGACGAGGTGGACCTCGAGGATCCAGTGCGACGCCTGCCCGTTGCGGTCCGGCCGGCGCATCGGCCTGTCGCTGCCCGGGGCGATGTAGGACTCGATGCGCTCGCCGTCGAGGGTCTCGTGCGGGAACTGACCCACGAGGTGCCCGGCGTGCGCGCCGCCGAACTCCCAGCCGGCATCGGCGGCGAGTTCGCTGACATGCGCGTACAGCTGGGCGCCGGTCACGTCCCGGTGCGTCTCGAAGTACTCGCGCCCGGCCCGCCACACCACCGGCAGGCTGTCGCGCAGCCGCAGCTTCACGGGGTCGTCGCCGAGCACGAACGTCCGCCCGAAGTCGGCCTCGAACTCCTCGAAGATCGGGCCGAAGTCGGCGAACACGATGTCGTCCGCGGCGATCACGCGATCCGGCGGATTCTCGCGATAGGGCTTGAGCGTGTTCTCGCCCGAGCGCACGATCCGCTTGTGCCAGTAGCGGTCCACGCCGAACAGCTCGGCCGCGAGGTCGCGCACGGCGTCGCTCGCCTCGGTCTCGCGCACGCCCGGCGCGAGCAGCCCGCGCCGCTCGACCTCCTCGAACAGTTCGACGGCCTTGGCCTGCGCGTCGAGCAGCCGTGCCGCGCGCTGGGCCTCGTCCCCGATCAACTCACCCATGCCCCGAAGGTACCGCCACCCGTGGCGTCCGGTTTGGGTGCGTGCGGGGTCAATCGGGCGATTCCGGGGAGAACTCCACAGGTTGTGCACGGAGCCCGGCAAGGAAAATCTCAGGTACGGGGTGTGTCCTGATCGAGGCGACAAGCCACGAGCGGGACGAGCTGGAGCGGGAACATGAGCGAGCAGGAGCCGGGATCGACCGGCGGACAGGCCGGCGGTTGGCCGCACGGGGACCAGACTCAGCCGGGCGGGTACGGGCAGTCGGGGCCCTACGGTCATCACAACCCCTACGGCTACGGCTACGGCCAGGGCTGGGCACCGCACGGTGCGTGGGCGCCGCAGCCGGGCCCCCAGCAGTTCCCGCAGACGCCCTACCACCGCCCGCCGCGGCCGGTGCGCAGTGCGGCGATTGCCGTGGGCGCGATCGGGCTGTCGGTGATCCTTGGGCTCGGCATCGGGCACTTCGTGTGGACGCCGGGCTCGGATTCCGCCGGGGGCAACCAGAACTTCGGGTCCGTCGCGCCGCCCGGGGGCACCTCGAGCACGTCGATCGACCCCAATGCGATCGCGACGAAGGTCGACCCGGGCCTCGTCGACGTCAACACCGAGCTGGGCTACCAGAGCGCGGCCGCGGCGGGCACCGGCATCGTGCTGACCTCCGACGGCGAGATCCTCACCAACAACCACGTCGTCGAGGGCGCCACCAGCATCAAGGTCACCGACATCGGCGACGGCAAGACCTACACCGCCTCCGTGCTCGGCTACGACCGCAGCCACGACATCGCGGTCATCAAGCTCGCCGGCGCCTCCGGCCTCAAGACCGCGACGCTGGGCAACTCCTCCTCGGTCGCCGTGGGCGACGCCGTGGTGGGCATCGGCAACGCGGGCGGCGCGGGCGGCACCCCCGCCGTCGCCGCGGGCAAGGTGACGGCGCTGAACCAGTCGATCACCGCGTCCGACGAGTCCGCCAGCTCGTCGGAGAATCTCACCGACCTGATCCAGGTGGACGCGGACATCCAGTCCGGTGATTCCGGTGGGCCGTTGGTGAACGCCAACGGGCAGGTGATCGGCGTCGACACCGCGGCGTCGCAGGGTTTCCAGTTCAACGGCGGGCAGGGGCAGGGCGGGTTCGGCCGGGGACAGGGTGGTTTCGGGCAGGGTGGTCTGGGCCAGGGCCGGGGTGGTCAGGGCCAGGGTGATGGTGGTCTGGGTCAGGGTGACGACGGCGGCTTCGGCCAGGGTGACGGCGGCTTTGGCCAGGGTGATGGTGGTTTCGGGCAGGGTCAGGGCGGCCTTGGTGACGGCACCGGCGGGCAGGGCGGCTCGAGCGGCCACCAGGGCTTCGCCGTCCCGATCAACCAGGCGATCGACCTCGCCCACCAGATCATCGGCGGCAAGTCGTCCGACTCCGTCCACATCGGACAGAGCGCCTTCCTCGGTGTCTCCGTGAGCGACGCGGGTCAGCAGTCGCAGGGTGGTCAGGGGCAGGGTGGTCTCGGGCAGGGTGGTGTTGGACAGGGTGGCGCCGGCCAGGGTCAGTCCCCGTCCGCGGGCGGCGAAGGCGCTACTTCCGGTGCCCTCATCCAGGACGTCGTGGCCGGCGGCCCGGCCGCCACGGCCGGCCTCACGGGCGGCGATGTGATCACCGCCCTCGACGGCAAGGCGGTCGACTCCGCGACCACGCTCACGACCCTCATGGACACCCACCACCCGGGCGACAAGCTCACCGTCACGGTGGTGGACCAAGGCGGGCAGCAGCACGATGTCTCGGTGACTCCGGCGAACGGTCCGGTGGGCTGAGCGCTCGCTGGGATTCGCTTCGAGAGCCCCGGCCCGGCGTCCACCGCCGGCCGGGGCTTTTTGCTGTTGTTTCCGGACCGGCTTTCCCCCGGTGCGCTGCGGGGTTCTCGTGGGCCGGTCCGTCGTCCGGCGGTGGTCGGTGGCCGCACGAGCCGCCGGTCTCCCGTGCCCGCGCGAATCACCCGTCCGGCTGTGGACAACTGCCCCGGATCGCGGCTGACCCGGGTTTTTCGTCGGTGGGCGCCGGTAGAATGGGATCAGGGCCTGCCCCCTCGGGAGGGTGGGGCCTGTCGTGGGGCGGGCTGTGCGAACAAAGGCCCCGAACCGCGAGTCCGCCGGCACCACGAAGCCCCTGGAACCCGTGAGCCCCTGGAACCCGCGAGCACCCGGAACCCGCGAGCACAGAGCCCCGCCGGAACGGCGAGCCCCGCCGGTACCACGAGCGCCCGGAATCGCGAGCTCCTGAAACCACCAGGCCCGCCAAAACCCGAGCCCCATCGGAACCACTGCTGGCTCACATTCCCCGTTCCGGACCCCGCACCCGGCCTATTCTCTCCCCGGCACCGTCGCCGAAGTCGGGAGAGGGAATCCGTGGACTTCATCAGCACCCTGTCGTACGAGCCGCTCACGCCGACCGCCTACCTCGATCGCGCCGCGGCGGCGCATGGGGAGCGGGTGGCGGTGGTCGACGGGGTGGACTCCTGGACCTACGCCCAGTTGCACGAGCGGTGCCGCCGGCTGGCCGGGGCGCTGGCGCCGCTCGCGGGTGGGCGGCCGGTGGCCGTGCTGGCGCCCAACACGCACGTGCTGCTGGAGGCGAACTTCGGGGTGCCGTGGGCGGGGGTGCCGCTCGTCGCGGTGAACACGCGGCTCGCGGCGCGCGAGGTGGCCTACATCCTGGGGCATTCGAAGGCCTCGGTGCTGGTGCACGATCCGGTGTTCGACGAGCTGGTCGACCAGGCTCTCGCCCAGCTGGCCGGAGAAGCGCCGCGGCGGATCCGGGCGGGCGAGGAGTACGAGGCGCTGCTGGCCGCCGCGACGCCGAGCTCGATCGCGCCGCGGGACGAGCGCGAAGTGCTGTCCATCAACTACACCTCGGGCACCACCGGCCGCCCGAAGGGTGTGCTGTACAGCCACCGCGGGGCGTACCTGCAGGCGTTGGCGATGGTCGGCCACACGGGCCTCTCGCCCTCGGCCGTGCACCTGTGGACGCTGCCGATGTTCCACTGCAACGGCTGGTGCTTCCCCTGGGCGGTCACGGCGGCCGCCGCGACGCACGTGTGCCTGCCGAAGGTCGAGCCCGCGCGCGTGTGGCAGCTGATCCGCGAGCAGGGCGTCACGCACCTCAACGGCGCGCCGACCGTCCTCTCAATGCTCGCGTACGCGCCGGAAGCCGCGCCGGTCGAGAAGACCGTGCGGGTGGCCACGGGTGGGGCGCCGCCGTCGCCGGCGATCCTGCGGCGGATGAGCGAGCTCGGGTTCGACGTGACGCACCTCTACGGTCTCACCGAAACCTACGGCCCGGCCATGATCTGCGACTGGCGTCCCGAGTGGAACAGCCTCGGCGAACAGGAGCAGGCGCGGCTCAAGGCCCGCCAGGGCGTGGGCAACATGATCTCCTGCACCGCCCGCGTGATCGCCGACGACGGCACCGACGTGCCCGCCGACGCCACCACCATCGGCCAGATCGCCTTGCGCGGCAACAACGTCATGCTCGGCTACCTCGATGATCCCGAAGCGACACGTGCCGCCGTGCCCGACGGGTGGTTCCGCACCGGCGACCTCGGGGTGGTGCACCCGGACGGGTACGTCGAGCTGCGCGACCGCAGCAAGGACGTGATCATCTCCGGCGGCGAGAACATCGCGTCGGTCGAGGTGGAGCAGGCGATCGCCGAGCACCCGGCCGTGCTGGAGGTGGCGGTGGTCGCGGTGCCCGACGAACGCTGGGGCGAGGTGCCGGCCGCGTACGTGACGCTGCGCGAGGGCGAGACCGCAACGGAGGCGGAGATCGTCGAGTTCGTGCGAGAGCGGCTCGCGCGGTTCAAGGCGCCGAAGTCCGTGACGTTCGGCGACCTGCCGAAGACCTCGACCGGGAAGATCCAGAAGTACGTGCTGCGCGAAAAGGCGTGGGCCGGGGTCGAGCGCCGGATCCAGTGACTCAGCCCAGCCGGTAGAAGCGCCAGGTGTCGTGGTCGATCGGCAGCGTCTCGACGCGGTCGAAGCCGGCTTCGCGCGCGTACGCCGCCACGGTGGAACGGCGGATCGCCGTGCCGGTGGCCGCCGAGCCGGTGCTGCTCATGCTGTCGGGCAGGCAGACCGAGATGCTGAAGCCGTACATCAGCCTTTCGACGGCGTCGCCGGGTGCGGTGAACTCGTCCGCGACCTTCATGTCGGCCACGAGCACCGGCCCGCCGAGGCCGCGCATCGCCGCGAGCGCGCGCACGGGGTAGGGCAGGTCGTGCAGGCATTCGAACGCCATCACGAGGTCGTACGGTTCGCCTGTCACCGTGCCGATGTCCTGGCGGTGCACGGTGACCCGATCCGCGAGCCCGGCTTCGGCGACGTTGCGGCGGGCGAGCTCGACCGTCGCGGAGTCGAGGTCGTAGGCGTCCACCCGCGCCTTGGGGAACGCGCGAGCGAGGGCGATCGCGGCCCAGCCGCCGCCGCAGCCGATGTCGGCGACGCGGGACGGTCCGTCGGTGAGCCGGGCGAGCACATCGGGCATCGCGGGCAACCACTGCGACGCCAGCAGGTGCAGGAAACCGGGGCGGTTGAGCGCCGCCTGCGATTCGCGCATGTCGGCGCCGTAGCCCGCCCACGGGAAGCCGTGGCCGGTGCGGAACGCGTTCGCGACCTCGGGCACGTGCCCGGCGGCGCTCACCACCTGCCGCGCCAGCGGGCTCAGGTAGGCCAGCGCGTCCTCGTCGGCGAGCACGGTCGCGGCGCCGGGGGAGAAGCGGTAGCGGCGGTTGTCGTCGGTTCCGGAGACGTCGAGAAACCCGGACACCGCCTGCTGTTCGAGCCATTCGCGGGCGCACCGCTCGTCGGTGCCGGTCGCGGCGGCGAGTTCGCCGGGTGTGTGTTCGCCGCCGGCGAGGCGGCGGTAGTAACCGAGCCGGTCGCCGAGGGCGATGGCGATGACGTCGGAAGTCGCCACGGCCGCGTCGAACACACGCGCGGCCACGGCCTCGACCGGATCTTCGGGCATCACCCAGTATTCGCAGAACGGCACGATCCGGACAACGCCGGGCTTTTCACCGGGGCCCGCGTGGTCCGGGCCCCGGTGAAAAAGTCAGCGCGCGATGGCGCCGAGCAGTTCGGCGTTCGTGGTGTCGCCGGAGAGCTCCCAGGCGAACACGCCACCGAGCCCCTGCGACTTCGCGTAGCCGGCCTTGGCCGACGCCGTGGCGGGCGTGTCGTAGCTCCACCACTGCGAGCCGCACTTCGCGTAGGCCGTGCCGGCGATCAGTCCGTTGGCGGGGCAGGTGGTCTTGAGGACCTGGTAGTTCTCCACGCCGTCCTCGCCCGTGGTCGTGCCCTTGACCGGACCGGTCGCGCTGCCGCCGGGCTGCTTCTGCGTGACGCCGTCCCAGCCGCGGCCGTAGAACCCGAGGCCCAGCAACAGTTTCGCCGACGGCACCCCGTCGCGGCGCAGCTTCTGGATCGCGGCGTCGGCGTAGAACCCGGGCGTGGGGATGTCGTGGTACGAGCGCAGCGGCGAATTCGGCGCGGTCCTCGGCCTGTTCTGCACGGTGCGGCGTCCGCGGCGCTACCGGTCCTGGCTCGGGCAGACCGGGACGGTCGCCGAGAACGTGCTGAACCGCCAGTTCAGCGCCGAGGCCCCGGACACGAAGTGGGTCACCGACGTGACCGAGTTCCGGATCGGCGCCAGCAAGGTCTATCTGTCGCCGGTGATCGACCTGTTCGACCGGTCCGTAGTCGCCTATTCGTGCGGTCTGTCCCCGTCACTGGAGCTGACGAACTCCTCGCTGCGCGAGGCGATCGCCACCCTGCCCGCCGGGGCCGCGCCGCTGGTGCACTCCGACCAAGGCTTTCAGTACCAGCACGCCTCCTGGCGCGCCCTGCTCGACGACGCAGGCCTGACCCAGTCGATGTCACGGGGGGCCAACTGCCTGGACAACTCGATAGCCGAGAACTTCTTCGGCCGTCTGAAGGAAGAACTGTTCCACCACAACAAGTTCGACACCGTCGAAGGGTTCATCTTGGCCCTGAACGAGTACATCGACTGGTACAACACGACCCGCATCTCGACAACGCTTGAGGGCCTGAGCCCGGTCGAATACCGAGCCCAGACCCTCACGGCCTAACCTTCACTTAGCCAGTCCAACTTTCGGGACCCAGTTCACCCCGCGCCGGCCCTGGCTCAGGCCGACGTGACCTCGCAGCGCCATGCCCCGCCGGGCCCGCGGGTGCACGTGAGCTGCTGCTCATCCGTCGCGTCGCCGGGCTGGAGCCACGGCATCACGGTGTCGCCGGCGATGAGGGCGTCGAGGGTCTGCAGCTGGGGGTCGCGGGGCTCGGGGTGGTGCTCGTACCCCGCGCGTCCGAGGGCCAGCGCGATGGCCATGCCGAGCAGGTTGACGTCGTTCGCGTCGGTCGGCAGGTCGCCCGCGGCGGGGCGCAACCGCACCCCGGTCTCGGGCGAGTGGACGATCGCTGCGGTGTAGCTGTCGGACATCGGCCGGCACTCTCCGTTCGTGGACCTTCGGACTCGGCTCACCTTATTTGGCCCGGTCACCCGCGTCACGGCCGACCCGCCGGGTGCTCAGCCGAGTGCTCGCCGCACCCGGGGCGCGCGCACGAGCACGCGGCACGCGTACCGGACCTGCACCCACCGGCCACCGCGCGCCTCGGCGAGGTCGTGCAGCTCCGAGAGGAACAGTTCGGCGTACTCGGCTCGGCTCCCGGCGGGTGGCAGCGCCGCCGCGCAGGTGGCCGTGATCCGCGAGAACTCGATCACCTGCGTGCGCGTGGCGCCCGGTCCGGCCCAGCCGCTCCACCTCGGGCGGCGCGTGCCGAAGCCGTGTCCGGTGAGCACTTCGACGACGTCCGCGCGAGCCGCGTCGAGCCGGTCCGCGAGCTCGGCCACGCAGCGCCGTGCGAGTCGTGGTCGGCACGGTCGGAGCCGTCCAAGCCGAGCAACAAGTCGAGTGGCGCGTTCATCGCGCGTCCCCGGTCAGGCCCGGGCGCAGCCGCGCCAGCGCGCCCGCCGAGGTTTCCGCTCTGTGCAACGCTTCCCGGGCGGCGTCGAGCCCCTGCGGGTCCAGCCGGTAGTAGCGCCGCCGCGGGCGGCCGGCTTCCGACGGGTCGGTCTCCTCCCAGCGCGACCGCAGCCAGCCGGCCTTCTCGAGCCGCGCGAGGATCGGGTGGATCGTGCCGCTGGGCAGCCCGGCGGCGGCACAGATTTCGAGTCCGTAGAGCTCCTGGGCGGACTCCCGCAGCAGTGCGTGCAGCACCAGTTGGGTCGGGAGGGTCATTCGCGGCCCGGCCATGCATGAACTCTACCTAGCCCCCACCGCGAGGGGAAGCCCTCGGCGTCCGGGTGGCCTTCCGGAAAATGGTCTGGACATTTCTCTTGTTGGTCCAGACAATGAACTTCTCCCCCGCCGAAGCCGGAGGTGCGCGATGAGGCGTTCCCGACTGTCCGTGTTCCTGGCCGCCTTCGTGGTGGCCCTGGCGGGGTTCGTGGCCGTGCCCGGGGTGGCCGGCGCGGCGAACCTGCTGACCAACCCGGGGTTCGACGCGGGGTCGACGGCGGGGTGGGAGTGCGCGGCCGGGGCGGCGACCGTGGCCTCACCGGTGCATTCGGGCAGTGGGGCGCTGGCCGTCACGGCGTCGGCGTCGGACCCGGGGCAGTGCAGCCAGACGGTGGCGGTGCGGCCGAGCACGACGTACGCCGTCCAGGCGTGGGTGCGGGGCAATCCGGTGTACCTGGGGGTCACCGGAGGGCCGTCGACGTGGGCTGGGTCGGGTGACTACACGCGCCTGACCCTGTCGTTCACCACCGGCGCGAGCCAGACGTCCGCGCAGCTCTACCTCCACGGCTGGTACGGCGGCGGCACCTACTACTACGCCGACGACGTGAGCCTCGACGGGCCAGGCGGCGGCACGCCGGGCGCGCCACAAGCGCCCCAGGCGCCCCAGGCGCCGAAGCTCGGCACGGTCACCAGCACCTCGATCGGCCTGAGCTGGACGGCGCCGGCGGGCACCGTCACGGGCTACCGCGTGTGCGAGGACGCCGCGCTGCGCACCACGGTCACCGGCACGGCGGCGACGCTCACCGGGCTGTCTCCGTGCAGCACACACAGCTACACCGTCGCCGCGTACAACTCGGTGGGGGAGTCGCCGCGCAGTGCGGTAGTTTCGGGGAGCACCGGGGGCTGCACGAACGCAGGCCTGCCGAAGCACGCCCTCATCGGCTACCTGCACGCCAGTTTCGCCAACGGCTCCGGCTACGTCCGGATGGCCGACGTGCCCGCCGCGTGGGACATCATCGATCTCGCATTCGGCGAGCCGACCACGCCGACGTCGGGCGACATCCGGTTCGACCGCTGCCCGGCGAGCGAGTGCGCCGGCGTGGAGAGCGACGCCGATTTCATCGCGGCGATCCGTGCGAAGCAGGCGCAGGGCAAAAAGGTGCTGATCTCGATCGGCGGCGAGAAGGGCCAGGTGCAGCTCACCACCACGGCCGCGCGCGACACGTTCGTCAGCTCCGTCTCGGCGATCATCGACAAGTACGGCCTCGACGGTCTCGACGTCGATTTCGAAGGCCACTCGCTGTCGCTGAACCCCGGCGACACCGATTTCCGCAACCCGACCACGCCCGTGGTGGTCAACCTGATCTCCGCGCTCAAGACGCTGAAAGCCCGCTACGGCAGCAAGTTCGTGCTCACCATGGCGCCCGAGACGTTTTTCGTGCAGGTCGGCTACCAGTTCTACGGCGGCAAGAGCACCGCAGCCGACGCGCGCACCGGCGCGTACCTGCCGGTGATCGACGCGCTGCGCGACTCGCTGACGGTGCTGCACGTCCAGGACTACAACTCCGGGCCGGTGATGGGCCTGGACAACCAGTACCACACCATGGGCGGCGCCGACTTCCACATCGCGATGACCGACATGCTCAAGGCCGGTTTCACCGTCGCCGGCGGCGCGTTCTTCCCCGGCCTGCGCGACGACCAGATCGCCCTCGGCGTGCCGGCGACCGTCAACGCGGGCAACGGCTACACCGCGCCCGCGGATGTCCAGACCGCTCTGACCTGCCTCGCGAAGGGAACGGGCTGCGGCGGCTACACGCTGCGCGGCGGCACCCAGCCGGGCTTGCGCGGGCTCATGACGTGGTCGATCAACTGGGACCACTTCTCGGGCTGGGCGTTCCAGAACGCGCACGCGCCGTTCCTCGACGCCCTGCCCTGAGCCCTGAGACGAACGAGACATGCCGAATGCTGTTGATCTTCGCCAGACTGGTGGTCCCCCCCCCCAGAATCGTGAGGAACACCGGATGGATCTTCAGCTGAGCGGTGAACGTGCACTGGTGACCGGCGCGTCGAAGGGCATCGGCGCGGCCGTGGCCCGCGTGCTCGCCGCCGAAGGTGCCCACCTTCACCTGGCCGCACGCAACGGTGCCGCACTCGAGGCGCTGGCCGCCACGCTGCGGGAAGAGCATGGCGTCGAAGTGACCGTGCACGCCGTTGACCTGCGGGAAACCGCTTCCCTCGAACACCTCGCCGAGGCCGCGGCCGACGTCGACATCCTCGTGAACAACGCCGGCGACATCCCGGGCGGCACGCTCGACCAGATCGGCTCCGACCGCTGGCGGCACGCGTGGGATCTGAAGGTCTTCGGCTACGTCGACCTGACCCGGCTCGTGTACGCGCGGCTTCGCGAACGCGGTCACGGCGTGATCGTGAACGTGATCGGTTCCGCCGGCGAGCGACCCAAACCGGACTACATCGCCGGCGCGAGCGGCAACGCCGCGCTGATGGCCTTCACACGGGCCCTCGGTGCCGAAGGCCCGCGTGAAGGCGTGCGGGTGGTCGGCGTCAATCCCGGCCCGGTCGCCACCGAGCGGATCGCGGCGCTGCGCGCGGCCCGGCCCGACACCGAGGAGAGCTTCGCCGACCTGCCGTCGCGGCGGTTCGCCGAGCCGTGCGAGGTCGCGGACCTGGTGGCATTCCTGGCGTCCGGGCGCGCCGCCTACATCAGCGGCACGATCGTGACGATCGACGGCGGGTTGTCCGCCGCTTCCTGATCAGCTCACGCGTCCGGGTACCGTGTGTCGAGGGCGACGGACTCCCACGCGTCGAGGTCGGCCAGCTGTTGATGGAGCTTCGCCCGGATGCGCGTGACGGCTTCGGGTCCCAGCGGCAGGCGCAGCGGCGCGTCCGGGGTGTCGACCAGCTTCAGGATGGCCGCGGCCGCGCGGGCGGGGTCGTTGGGCTGGCGGCCGTCCTGGCCGGAGAACTGGGCGCGCAGCCGGCCGGCCGGGGTGTCGGCGTAGTCGGGGATCGCGGTGGCGAAGGTCATCGAGCGGCCCGCGAACTCGGTGCGGAACGGGCCCGGCTCCACGATGCTCACGCGGATCCCGAGCGGCCCGACCTCGCCGGCGAGGGCTTCGGACATGCCCTCCAGCGCGAACTTCGACGTCGCGTAGATCGCGTGCCCCGGGTTGCCGACGACGCCGCCCACCGACGAGAGCTGCACGATGTGCCCGCTGCGCCGCGCGCGCAGGTGCGGCAGCACGGCGCGGGTCACCGCGAGCACGCCGAACACGTTGGTCTCCATGACTTTGCGCGTCTGCTCGTCGGTGAGCTCCTCGAGCGCGCCGATGAGGCCGTGGCCCGCGTTGTTCACGAGCACGTCGATCTGCCCGTACTCCGCGATCGCGGCGGCGACGGCGGACCGGATGGACTCCGGGTCGGTCACGTCGAGCCGCGTGACGAGCGCGCGGTCGGCGAAGTCCTTGACGGCGTCGACGTCGCGCGCGGTCGCGACCACGCGCTCACCCCTCGCGAGCACGGCCTCGGCGAGCACCCGCCCGAAACCGGCGCTCGTGCCCGTGATGAACCAGACCCGGCTCATGTCCTTCTCCTCCGGTTCGCGGTACCTTGATACTCAAACCAAACTACCTTGAGACTCAAGGGAGTGTCCAGCGGGAGGTTCGCATGGAGCAGGACTCGGTCGGCGCCGGCCTCGCCGCTTGGCTGCGCGTGATGCCCGCCGGGGTCGACCCGGACGTCGAGGCGGCGCGCCAGCGCATCGGGCGGCTGTCGCGCCAGTTCGAACAGGTGCTCGGCCGCGCGGCCGCCGCCCACGACCTCACGCCCGGCGACTGGCAGGCCCTCTCGGCGCTGCACCGCTCCGGCGAGCCGCCCGTGCTCACGCCGAAAGAGCTCGGTGACCTGCTGGGCGTCACGTCGGGCACCATCAGCGTCCGCATCGACCGCCTGGCCCGCGCCGGCTTCGTCGAACGCGTCCCCGCCACCGACGGCCGCAGCCGCCCCGTTCGCCTCACCCGCAAGGGCCGCGCCCGCTGGGCCGCCGCCACGGAACAACGCACCGACGACGAACGCGGCCTCTTCGCGGGCGCCCTCGACCCCGGCCGGCTGGCCACCCTCAACACCCTGCTCGCGGACCTGCTGGGGCGCTTCGAGGCGGAGTTCGGTCCTGCGTCCACAGCGGACCGCCTCGGCGGCGAGTCCTGAGCGCGACCGGCCACCCCGGACCCCGAAACCGAACCCCGAACAGCACCCGGAGCTTGACCTGGAGCGCACTCCAGGTGCGACCCTGGCCAGGTGGACTCCTACTCACCCGCCGAAGTGACCGCCAGGACCGGGTTCAGCGTCGACACGCTCCGTTACTACGAGCGCATCGGTCTGCTGCGCGACGTCCGCCGCACCTCGGGAGGGCGCCGCCGGTTCACCGAGGACGACCTGCGGTTCCTGCACCTGCTGCGGTGCCTCAGGGACACGGACATGCCGATCGCCGAGATGCTGCGTTACGTGGAGTTGCTGCGCGAAGGCGACGACACCCAGGCGGAGCGCCTCGAGGTGCTGCAGGAGCACGAGAAGCGCGTGGCCGAGCAGATCGACCGGTTGCGCGGGCACCAGGCGCACATCCGGATGAAGATCGCCCTGTACGGCGGGGCCGTGCCCGAGGCGGAGAACACCGAGGGGTACGCCGCCGTCTGACCCACGCCGGCGGGGCGGCCCGAGCCGCCCCGCCGGCGCCGGGTTCAGTTGAGCAGACCGTGGGGATCCAGCACGTACTTGCGAGCCGCGCCCTGGTCGAACTCGTGGTAACCCCGTGGGGCGTCGCCGAGGGTGATGGGGGTCGCGTTCACGGCCTTCGCGATCTGCACACGATCGTTCAGGATCGCGTTCATCAGCCGCCGGTGGTACTTCATCACGGGGCACTGCCCGGTGGTGAACGAGTGCGACTTCGCCCAGCCCAGCCCGATGCGGATGGACAGCGAGCCGTGGCGCGCCGCCTCGTCGCCGGCACCCGGGTCGCCCGTCACGTAGAGGCCGGGGATGCCCAGCGCGCCGCCCGCGCGGGTGAGGTCCATCAGCGAGTTGAGCACCGTCGCCGGGTGCTCGGTCGCCGACTCGGGCCCGTGGCCGCGCGCCTCGAAGCCGACGGCGTCGACGCCGCAGTCGACCTCAGGTTCGCCCAGGATCTCGGCGATCTGGTCCTTCGGGTCGCCCTTCGACACGTCGACGGTCTCGCAGCCGAAGCTGCGCGCCTGCGCGAGCCGGTCGGCGTTGAGGTCGCCCACGATCACCACCGCGGCCCCGAGCAGCTGGGCCGACGCGGCCGCCGCCAGTCCCACGGGGCCGGCGCCCGCGACGTAGACCGTGGAGCCCACCGTCACCCCCGCCGAAACGCAGCCGTGGAAGCCGGTCGGGAAGATGTCCGACAGCATCGTGAGGTCGAGGATCTTCTCCATCGCCTGCTCGCGATCCGGGAATTTCAACAGGTTCCAATCGGCGTACGGAACCATCACGTACTCCGCCTGGCCGCCGACCCAGCCGCCCATGTCGACGTAGCCGTAGGCCGAACCGGGCCGGTCCGGGTTCACGTTGAGGCAGATCCCGGTCTTGCCCTCCTTGCAGTTGCGGCAGCGTCCGCAAGCGATGTTGAAGGGCACCGATACCAGGTCGCCGACCTTGATGAACTCGACGTCGCGGCCGGTCTCGATCACCTCGCCGGTGATCTCGTGGCCCAGCACCAGCCCCTGCGGTGCCGTGGTGCGGCCGCGGACCATGTGCTGGTCGGAGCCACAGATGTTGGTCGCGACGTTCTTCAGGATCACGCCGTGCGGGGTCTCGCGACCCACGTTCGCCGGGTTCACACCCGGCCCGTCCTTGAGCACGAAGCCGGGGTACTCGATCGTGTCGATCTCGACCTTGCCCGGGCCCACGTAGGTGACCGCCTTGTTGCCTGCCATGATTTTCTTGCCGCCTTTCCTCGTTCTCCGGTGAACAGGTGGCGCGCCGCGGGGGTTTCCCCGTCACGTCAGGCATTCCATGCTAACCCTGTCTCCGGCACCGGCGTGCTGACTTGCCCGCGGCGGCGCGGGTCGGCAAGATCGACCGCGGCGGGGGGCCGGTCGTGCGGAGCCTGGGGCATGAGAGCCGCGGGCATGAGGTGTCCCACGGGCTTAAGGAGTGACGGTGGAGATCGTCGAGTTCACCCCCGAGCGCGAGCAGTACGCGTGGACGTTCGGTGGGGTCGCCCCGATCCGGACGGTGAAGCCCGGGACGGTGTTGAAACTCTGGACCGAGGACGCGTTCAGCGGCCGGTTGCAGAGCGCGTCGGACAGACCGAGCGAGAAGCTCGACATGCGGGAGGTCAATCCCCAGACCGGACCGTTCTTTGTGGACGGCGCGGAACCCGGTGACACGCTCGCGCTGCACTTCGTGGACCTCGAACCGGCGCGCGACTGGGCCGCGTCGGCGACCATCCCGTTCTTCGGCGGCCTCACCGCCACCGACCGCACGGCGATGCTGCACGAACCGCTGCCCGAGCTGACGTGGATCTACCAGCTCGACCGCGAGAAGCAGGTCGTGGTGTTCGAGGCGCTGCGTGGCGAGTTCCGCCTGGACCTGCCGGTGGAACCGATGCTCGGCACGGTCGGTGTCGCCCCGGCGGGGCGTGAGGTCCGGACCTCGCTGGTGCCGGACATGTTCGGCGGCAACATGGACACGCCCGAGATGAAGGCGGGCAGCACTTGCTACCTCGGCGTGAACGTGCCGGGCGCGTTGTTCTCGGTCGGCGACGGGCACTACCGCCAGGGGGAGGGCGAGGCCTGCGGCACGGCCGTGGAAGGTGCCATGAACGTGACGCTGATCGTCGAGCTGATCAAGGGCGGCGCGCCGGTGTGGCCGCGCATCGAGCAGGACGAGAACTACGTGGTGGTCGCGTCTTCGCGCCCGCTCGAGGACGCGTGGCGCTCGAGCCAGCACGGCATGATCGGCTGGCTCGGCGAGCTGTACGGGCTCGACCCGCTCGACGCCTACCAGCTGCTCACGCAGATCAGCCAGGCCCCGCTCGCCAACGTCGTCGACGCGAACTACAGCGCCGTCACCAAGATCGCCAAGCGCTTGTTGCCCACGGGCGAGGCCTACGGCGGAATGCACCGGTACCTGCGCGAGCAGGCCGCGAAGCTCTAGGAGGAAACGCATGGATCTGCGGCTGGCCGGGCGCAAAGCCCTGGTGACCGGCGGTACCAAGGGGATCGGGCGCGCCGTCGTCGCCGCGCTCGCGGGCGAGGGCGCGGCGGTGGCGTTCTGCGCGCGCACCGAATCCGAGGTGCGCGCCACGGAGAAGGAGTTCCGCGACGCCGGCGCGACGGTGTCGGGCGAAACGGTCGACGTCGCCGACGGCCCGGCCCTGTCCGCGTGGGTCGAGCGCGCCGCGACCGAGCTGGACGGCCTCGACGTGGTGGTGGCGAACGTCAGCGCGCTGTCCATCGGCCCCACCGAGGAGAACTGGCGCTCGAGCTTCGAGGTCGACCTCATGCACACGGTGCGCGTCGCCGAGGCCGCGCTGCCGCACCTGGAACGCAGCGAGGCCGCGTCGATCATCGCGATCTCCAGCGTCTCGGGCCGGGAGATCGACTTCGCCGCGCCCGCGTACGGCACGATGAAGGCCGCGGTCGTGCACTACATCCAGGGCCTGGCGTTCCAGCTGGCCCCGAAGGGCATCCGCGCCAACACGGTGTCGCCCGGCAACACGTACTTCGAGGGCGGCATCTGGCACAGCACGGAAAGCGGCAACCCGGAGCTGTTCACCACCGCCCTCGGTCTCAACCCGATGGGTCGCATGGGTACGCCGGAGGAGGTCGCGTACGCGGTGACCATGCTGGCGAGCCCGCTCGCGTCGTTCATCACCGGAACCAACCTGGTCGTCGACGGCGCGTTGACGCGGGGTGTGCAGCTCTAGTTCGTCGGTTCGGGCTCGTTGGTGACGTGGCGACACGGTTGTGATGATCTTGATATAGGTGAGGACCTCGGGTTTCGGTGTGGATCACCACAACCTGCACCGACCCGGAGGCCCTCATGGTTCACCGTAATGCCCCGTTGACGCCGACCGGCAGGCTGAGGCTTGCGCGGTGTGTCGTCGATCAGGGTTGACCGCTGCGGCGAGCAGCTGAGCGGTTCCAGGTCTCACACACCACGGCGTCACGCTGGGCGGCGCGCTACCGCACGAGCGGGCCGGCGGGCATGGCCGACCGCTCCAGTCGTCCGCATCACAGCCCGAACCAGACTTCGGCCGCGGTCGAGAGCCAGGTCGTGGCGTTGCGGCGCGAGCACAAGATCGGGCCGGCCCGGCTGGCCGTGCGCACCGGGATTGCGACTTCGACCGCGCATGCGGTGCTCCGCCGGCACGGCATGCCGCCTGCGACCGCGCCACCGGTGAACCTATCCGCCGTTATGAACGAGCCCGCCCGGGCGAGCTCGTCCACGTCGATGTGAAAAAGCTCGGGCGAATCCCCGACGGCGGCGGACACAAGACCCGCGGACGCGCCGAGGGACGCCGCAACCGCAGCGGGATGGGATACGCCTTCCTGCACACCGCTCTCGACGATCACTCCCGCCTGGGCTACACCGAGATCCTCTCCGACGAGACCGCCGCGACCTGCGCGGCCTTCCTTCGGCGCGCCCGCACCTGGTTCACCCGCCTGGGCATCACCGTCGAACGAGTCCTGACCGACAACGCCTGGGCCTATCGCAAAACCACCTGGCAAACAACCTGCGCCGAGCTGAGCATCCAACGCCGCTACACCCGCCCCTGGCGACCACAGACCAACGGAAAAGTGGAGCGGTTCCACCGCACCCTGCTCGACGAATGGGCCTACCACCAGCCCTACCCTCAGAAACCGCCCGCCACCAAGCGTTCCCCGACTGGCTCGACTGGTACAACTACCACCGACCCCACACCGCAATCGGCGGCAACACCCCAGCCAGCCGCGCCACCAACCTCACCGAACAACACATCTAGTTCGTCGGTTCGGTGCCCGGGTTTTCCTGGGCACCGAGCCTGCGGCGCAGGAAGGCGACACCCAAGGCGGTCATCGCGTCTCGGTCGCGCAGGCCGTAGGCGTGGCCGGCGTCGTCGAGCCAGTGGAACTCGGCGTCGGCGCCCTCGAGCCAGTAGGTGGAGACCAGGGTTTCGCCGTGGCTGATGGGGACGGTGTCGTCCGCCGTGCCGTGGACGACGAGCAGGGGCGCGGCGTTCGCGGTGATGCGGGGGAGCGGGCTCGGCGCGTCGGACGGGGTGGCCGGCGGCAGCCGGGTGAGGTCGCTGGGAGCGCTCCACGCCACGGCGGCCTGCACGCGGGTGTCCCGGTGATCCACCGCGAGCAGCACTGCCAGGAGGCCGCCCGCGCCGTGTCCCCACGCGGCAATGCGGTGCGGGTCCAGGTCGTGGTGCCGATGCAGCCGGCGCACGGCTGCCCGCACCACGGCAGGCCGGGGCGGACGACCGTCCTGTCCGGAGTGGACCTGGGCGACGGCGAAACCCGCGGCGGGCAGGCGTGCGCCGAGGTGGCGGCCCAGCGCGGCGTGCCCGGGCGCACCGCCGGACACGAACACGACGATCGGCCAGCCCGTCGCGGGAGGCGGACCGGCGGGCGCGGCGAGGGCGAGTTCCGGTGGGGCGGCGGGCAGCACGGTGGTCATGCCGCCGACTCTCACCCACCGCCGGATTGCACCGGTAACCGTTCCATCGGGCGGGACTCGGGCGGGCTCGCGGGCAGCCGTCACAGCGCGAAAGCGATCGACCGCACGATCAGCGCCGCGAAGAACACCACGGTGAAGGCGAGGTCGATCGACAGTCCGCCGGCCCGCACCGGCCGCAGCACGCGGCGCACGGGCGCGATCACGGGTTCGGTCGCGCGGTGGCTGTAGTAGCGCGCCTTCCCGAGCCACGGCGGCCCGGTCGTCGCCAGGCGCGTCCAGTCCAGGATCATGCGCGCGATCAGCAAGAGGATGAACAGGGTCAGCGCGTACCCGACCAGTGTTCCGATCAGGCTCATCTCAACTCCTCGGTGGTGGGTCGTTCACCTGGCTCAACGCCGGGCGCGCCCGAGGAGTGTCCCGTTTGCCGGACTTCTCAGCGACTTATCAGCGACTTGTCAGCCGGCGGCCACCGTGACCAGCGGCTGGAGCACGCGTTCGAAGCCCACGAATCGCCGCGCACCCGTCATCGGCAGCGCCAGCACGGTGTGCGCGACGGCGCTCGACGGGCCCACGTGCAGCTCGACCGGCCCGGTGTCGACGATCCGGTCGCCGGCGCGGCCGGTGTAGGACGTGAGATCCGCGTGCAGGTCCAGGTGCACCACGCGGGTCCCGCCCGGCGGCAGCGGTACGCGCGGCGCGGCGATCAGCTGCCGAAGCGGGCGCGCGACCTCGGCCACCGGGTCGTGGAGGTAGACCTGCACGACTTCCGAAATCGGGATCTCGTGCGGGTTGTGCAGGGTCACGCTCACGCGGCACGAGCCGTCGGCCGGCCACTCGGCCGCGCCGGTGACCGAAAGCCACGTGGCCGGGTGGTAGGCGAGGCCGTGCCCGAACGGGAACACGGGCGTCGGGTCGACGGAGCTGACGTCGCTGCGCGCGGCCAGCGCCGCACCGAGGTAGGTCGAGGGCTGGGTCGCCCCGGCGGCGGGGAAGCTCACCGGCAGCCGGCCCGACGGCTCGACCCGGCCCGCGAGCACGCCGGCGAGCGCGGCCGCGCCCTCTTCGCCCGGGTAGAACCCGCACACCACGGCGGCCAGGCGATCGACCTGGCGCGAGAGCTCGTAGGGCCGGCCCGACAGCAGCACCAGCACCACGGGGGTGTCGGTCGCCAGTACGGCTTCGAGCAGCTCCTCCTGCCGGCCGGGCAGCCGCAGGTCGGCGGCGTCGCAGCCTTCGCCGGACGTGCCACCGCCGAACAGGCCCGCGCGGTCACCGAGCACGGCGACGCAGACGTCCGCGGTCGCGGCTGCCTCGACAGCCGCGGCGAGATCCTCGTCCGTCCCGTTGGTGACGCCGCACCCGGCTGCGAAGGTGACGTCGAACGACTCCCGCAGCGCCTCGGCGACCGTGGGCACGACGAGCCCCAACGGGACGTCCGGGTGGTGCACGCCCACGTGCATCGGGAACGAGTAGCAGCCGAGCATCGCGCCCGGCTCGTCGGCGCGCGGGCCCACGACCGCCAGCCGAACACCGGAACGCAGCGGCAACGCTCCGGTGTTCGACAGCAGCACCACCGACCGCTCGGCGAGCTCCCGCGCGAGTGCCCGCGACTCGGTGTCGTCGAGCTCGGTCGCCGTCGGGTGCGGTGACCAGCCGGGATCGAGCAGGCCCAGCTCGCACTTCTGCGTCAGCACCCGGTGCAGCGCTCGGTCCACCAGGGATTCGTCGACGCTGCCGTCCGCGAGTGCGACCACGAGCGGCGCACCGTAACAGTCCACTGTGGGCAGTTCGACGTCGATGCCCGCCGTCAAGGCCTGCCGGGCGGCGTCGGCCTGGCCGGTGGCGACGTGGTGCAGGGTGTGCAGGAACGCCACGGAGAAGTAGTCGGCGACCACGGTTCCGGTGAAGCCGTAGCGCTCGCGCAGCAATGTGGTGAGCAGTTCGGCGTCGGCCGCGGCGGGCAGGCCGTCGCGGTCGGTGTAGGAGTTCATCACCGAGCGCGCCCCGGCGCGCAGCGCGTGTTCGAACGGCGGCAGCAGCACGTCGGCGAACTCGCGCGGCCCGACAGACACCGGGGCGAGGTTGCGGCCGGCCTTCGACGCCGAGTAGCCCGCGAAGTGCTTGAGCGTGGCGACGATCCCGGCCGACTCGAGCCCGGCGACGTAGGCCGCGCCGATCGTGCCCACGAGGTACGGGTCCTCGCCGATGGTCTCCTCGACCCGGCCCCAGCGCAGATCGCGAGCCACGTCGAGCACCGGCGCCAGGCCCTGGTGCACGCCGAGCGCCCGCATCGTCGCACCGATGCGGAAAGCCATGCGCCGCACCAGATCCGGGTCGAAGCTCGCGCCCCAGCTCAGCGGCGCCGGGTACACCGTCGCCTGCCAGGCCGCCAGTCCCGTCAGGCATTCCTCGTGCACCACCGCGGGAATGCCGAAGCGCCCGCGCGCCACGATCTCCTCCTGCGTCCGCGCGAGCCCGTGCGCGCCGATCTCCGGGTCGACCGGCCGGGTGCCGAACGCGCGGGTCAGCTGCCCGACGCCGTGCGGCACGAGCGTGTCCCAGTCCGGCGGGTCGTGGGCGAAGTCGTGCTGGTGCGGCGCGACCTCACCCCCGGAGTCCATGCCGACCCAGATCCCGGACAGCTGCGCCACTTTCTCGCGGGTGGTCATCCGCGCCACGAGGTCGCGCACGCGCTCGGGGACCGGCAGCCGCGGGTCGCGCCACGGGTCCGGCGCGGTTGCGGTGCTCACGAAGCGGTCCGCGGCTCGGCGCTCGACGAGCGCACCACCAGTTTCGTCTCGAGCACCACGGGGGCACGCTCCTCGGGGTCGCCGTTGATGAGTCCGATGAGGACGGTGATGGCGCGGTGGCCCATCTCGCGGATCGGCTGCTCCACCGTGGTGAGTGGGGGAGTGCACAGCGCCGATTCGGGAATGTTGTCGAAGCCGACCACCGAGACGTCGTCCGGCACGGTCAGGCCCAGTGCCGCCGCGGCGTCCAGCGTCGCGAGGGCGGAGGTGTCGTTGGCGGCGAACACCGCCGTCGGCCGGTCGGGGCGCGTCAGCAGCTCCCGCGCCGACGCGGCCGCCAGCTCGCCGTCGTAGTCACCGGCGACGACCAGGGTTTCGTCCACCTCGATGCCTGCCGCGGCCAGCGCGCGCCGGTAGCCGGTTTCGCGCAGCTGGGCCGATTGCAGGTCCGGGCGGCCCGCGAGCAACGCGATCCGCCGGTGCCCGAGTGCGAGCAGGTGCTCGGTCGCCAGCTGCGCGCCGCGCAGGTTGTCGGAGACGATCGCCGGCAGCGGCGAGCGCCCCGTGTGCGGATCCACGGCGACGACCGGGGTTCCGGGCAGGCCTTCGAGTTCGGCCGCGGGCGTCACGAGCACCGCGCCGTCGACGAGTGTGCCGCTCAGGCGCGACAGGTACCGGCGCTCCCAGCCCTGCGGGTCACCTGTCCGTCCGCCGGCCGAGTACACGACGAGCTCGAACCCGGTGCCGCGGATCGCATCGGCCGCGCCCTTGAGCAGCTCGGTGCTGAACGGCTCGAGGTCGGCCACGAGGATGCCGATCACGTTGGTCTTGTGGTTGCGCAGGCTCTGCGCCACCAGGCTCGCCTCGTACCCCAGCTCGTCGATCACGGCGCGGACGCGCGCGAACGTGTCGGCGGCGACGCCGTAGCGCTGGTTGATCACCTTGGACACCGTTGCGACGGACACGCCGGCGCGGGCGGCGACGTCACGGATCGTGACACGGGAACGAGGCTGCACCGCGTCAGACTAGCGATGTAAAACGTTATCGACAACGATTGACACGGGAATTTCGGGCGCGCAGACTCTTCGCCATCCCGGGCGCCGTCACGCCCCGTCCAACTCGGCCGAAGTCGTCAGGAGTGGATCCGTCATGCGTCCCAGCCGGAGATTGCCCCTCGCCGCGCTCGTCGCGGCCGCCGCGCTCGTGCTCTCCGCGTGCGGGGGAGGTGGCGACGACGGACCGGCTGCCGCTTCGGGACCGGTCACGCTGACCTGGTGGCACAACGGCACCGCCGAACCCGTGAAGTCGCTGTGGCAGCAGGTCGCCGACGACTACCACAAGGCGCACCCGGACGTGTCGTTCACGGTGCAGCCGATCCAGAACGAGGAGTTCCCCACGAAGGTGCCGCTGGCGCTGCAGTCGAGCACGCCGCCGGACCTCTACCAGCAGTGGGGCGGCGGGGACGAGGCCTCGCAGGTCGAGTCCGGGCGGGTGGCCGACCTGACGTCGTCGGTGCAGAGCTGGATCGCCGGCGTCGGCTCGACGGCGCAGGGCTGGCAGGTCGGCGGGAAGCAGTACGGCGTGCCGTACGTGCAGCACCTCGTCGGGTTCTGGTACCGCAAAGATCTCTTCGCGCAGGCCGGGATCACGGCGGCGCCGACCACGATGGCCGAGCTCGACGCCGCCGTCGGCAAGCTGAAAGCGGCGGGCATCGCGCCCATCGCGCTCGGCGGCAAGGACCGCTGGCCCGACGCGTTCTACTACAACTACTTCGCCGTGCGCGAGTGCTCCACCCAGGTGCTCAAGGACGAGATCGCCGCCGTGAAGCTGCAGAACCCGTGCTGGGTCGAGGCCGGTCGGGACCTGCAGGGTTTCCTCGCGACCCAGCCGTTCCAGACCGGGTTCAACGGCACGCCGGCGCAGCAGGGCGCGGGCAGCTCGGCCGGCCTGGTCGCCAACGGCAAGGCCGCGATGGAACTGCAGGGTGACTGGGACCCCAGCACGATGTCCGCGCTCACCGACGACAAGCAGCTCGACAGCAAACTCGGCTGGTTCCCGTTCCCGTCCGTGCCCGGTGGCGCGGGTGACCCGGCGGTGCTGCTCGGCGGTGGCGACGGTTTCTCGTGCACGACCCGCGCGGCGGCCGCGTGCGCCGGGTTCCTCCAGTACCTCACGAGCACTCCGGTGCAGCAGAAGATCGCCGAGGCCGGCTCGGGGCTGCCGGTGAACGCCGACGCGGTGGCGTCGCTGAAGAACGAGTCGCTCAAGGCCGTGGCCGAGCAGGCGCGCAAGGCGTCGTACGTGCAGATGTACTTCGACCGCGCGTTCCCGACCGCCGTCGGGCAGGCGCTCAACGACGCCGTCGCGAACCTGTTCGCGGGGCAGGGCAACCCGGAAGCGGTGGTGCAGGCCGTGAACCAGGCCGCCACCGGGAACAAGTGACGGCGGCTCCCGCCCCGGCCCGGGCGGTCGCGGGGACCGTCCACAGTGTACCCCGGCGCCCGCCGCGGCGCCGGGGTCGCACCCGGCTCGAGCTGGCGCTGCTGCTCGGCCCCGCGCTGGTGCTGTTCGCCGGGTTCGTGCTCGTGCCCATCGGCATCGCGGTGTACTACAGCTTCTATTCGTGGAACGGCTTCGGCCCGCTCACGAACTTCGTGGGCTTTCAGAACTACGCCGACGCGTTCGGCGGCGCGGTGTTCCGCGGGGCGATCGGGCACAACGTGCTCATCGCGGTGCTGTCCATCGTGATCCAGCTGCCGCTGAGCATCGGCCTCGCGTTGCTGCTCGACCGCAAGCTCAAGGGCCGCACGGTGCTGCGAATGGTCGTGTTCGCGCCGTACGTGCTGTCGGAGGCGATCACCGCGGTGATCTGGCTGCTCATGTTGCAGCCAGGCGGGTTCGTGGACGAGCTGCTGCGCGGCGTAGGCCTGGGCGGGCTCGTCCACCAGTGGCTCGCGGACCCGTCCCTGGTGCTCTACACGCTGTTCGTGGTCATGACGTGGAAGTACCTCGGCTTCGGCATCATCCTGCTGCTCGCGGGCCTGCAGGGCGTGCCGCCGGAGCTGCGGGAAGCCGCCGCGCTCGACGGCGCCACCGCGTGGCAGACCACACGCCACGTGGTGCTGCCGCTGCTCGGCCCGACGATCCGGATCTGGGTGTTCCTGAGCGTGATCGGCTCGCTGCAGCTGTTCGACCTCGTGTGGATCATGACCCTCGGCGGGCCGGCCAACGCGTCGACCACGATGGCGAGCTACCTCGTGGACCACGGGTTCAAGCGCTACGAGTTCGGCTTCGGCAGCGCGGTCGCCGTGGTGCTTTTCGCCATCTGCTTCGTGTTCGCCCTGGTTTACCAACGGTTCGCGCTGCGCCGTGACACCGCGGGCGCGCTGACCCGGGCGGTGAGCTGACGTGGCGGGCCGGCGCTGGGGCCTGGTCGCGGGTTACGCGGCGGCGGTTGTCGTCGTAGTGGTCACGGTGGTGCCGCTGCTGTTCGTGGTGCTCGGCGGGTTCCGCACCAACGGGCAGCTCAACCGCGATCCGGCGGGCTTGCCGGGACCGTGGGTGTGGGACAACTACCGCAGCGTGCTCACTTCGCCCGACTTCTGGCGGTTCCTCGGCAACAGCGCGCTGATCGCGGTGGTGGCGACTGCGCTGGCCGTGAGCCTGGGTTCGATGGCGGCGTTCGCCTTGTCCCGCTACGCCTTCAAGGGCCGCGAAGCCGTGTACGTCCTGTTCACGCTCGGCCTGCTGTTCCCGCTGGGCGTGGCCACGCTGCCGCTCTACCTGTGGTTGCGCCAGCTCGGGTTGCTGGAGAACCCGCTGGGGGTGGCGATCCCGGAGGCGGCGTTCTCGCTGCCGGTGACGATCGTGATCCTGAGGCCGTTCATGCACTCGGTGCCCGGGGAGCTGGAGGACGCCGCGGTGCTCGACGGCGCGAGCCGGCTCGGGTTCTTCTGGCGGATCATGCTGCCGCTCTCGGCGCCCGCGCTCACCACGGTGTCGGTGCTCGCGTTCGTGACCAGCTGGAACGCCTACCTGCTGCCGCTGCTGGTGTTCAACGACAGCGCGCACTTCACGCTGCCGCTGGGCGTGGCGACGTTCCAGTCGCAGTACTCGCAGGACACCGCGCGGGTGCTGGCGTTCACGGCGCTGTCGATGGTGCCGGCGCTCGGGTTCTTCGTGGTGGCGCAACGGCGGATCGTGGGTGGGCTGACCGGGTCGGTCAAGGGCTGATCACTTGCCCCGTCGCGTGGCGTGCGGTGGAGTGGGGGTGCAGCCACAACCGGCACGGGAGGTTTCGCGTGGAGGAACGGCAGTCTGGTTCACGACGCAGTGCGGCTTGGTTCGGCGCGTCCGGGCGGGCCGGGATGATCCACCGGTCGTGGATGCGGTCGCAGGGCTTCGGTCCGGACGTGTTCGACGGACGGCCGGTGATCGGGATCGCGACGAGCGCATCGGAGCTGGCGCCGTGCAACGTGCACCTCACGCGCGTGGCCGAGGCGGTGAAGCGCGGGGTGTGGCAGGCCGGCGGGTTCCCGTTGGCGTTCCCGACGATGGCCACCGGCGAGACGCTGATGCGGCCCACCGCGATGCTGTACCGGAACCTGATGGCGATGGAGGTCGAAGAGCTGATCCGCGCCAACCCGCTCGACGGCGTGGTGCTGCTGTCCGGCTGCGACAAGACCACCCCGGCGATGCTGATGGGCGCGGCGAGCGTGGACCTGCCGGCGGTGATGGTGACCGGCGGGCCGATGCTGAACGGCAAGTTCCGCGGTGAGGACGTCGGGTCCGGCACGCACGTGTGGAAGTTCGAGGAGGAGCTCAAAGCCGGGCGCATGAGCCAGGAGGAGTGCTTCTTCGCCGAGGGCTGTATGGCGCGGTCCAACGGCCACTGCATGACGATGGGCACGGCCTCGACCATGGCGTGCCTCGCCGAGGCGCTCGGCATGCAGCTGCCCGGCTCGGCGACCTGGCCGGCCGTCGACGCGCGCCGCTTCGAGACTGCGCAGACGGCGGGGCAGCGGATCGTCGCGATGGTGGACGAGGACCTGCGGCCGTCGTCGATTCTCACGCGCGAGGCGTTCGAGAACGCGATCCGCGTGAACGCGGCCATCGGCGGCTCGACCAACGCGATCATCCACCTGCTGGCGCTCGCCGGGCGCGTCGGTGTGCCGCTGGAGATGGCCGATTTCGACGCGCTGGGCCGCGACGTGCCGACGCTGGTGAACCTCATGCCGTCGGGCAAGTTCCTCATGGAGGACTTCTGCTACGCCGGCGGCCTGCCCGTGGTCGTGCGGCGCCTGGCCGAAGCCGGACTGCTGCGGCCGGACACCGTCACCGTGACTGGAAAGTCGTTGGTGGACAACACTTCCGACGCTTCGTGCTGGAACGACGAGGTGATCACGCCGGTCATCGAGCCGTTCCAGCCCGCCGGCACCGGCACCGCCGTGCTCACCGGCAACCTCGCCCCGGACGGCGCGGTGATCAAGCAGTCGGCCGCCTCGCCCGACCTGCTCACGCACACCGGTCCGGCACTCGTGTTCGACACCGCGGAGGACTACCACGGCGTCGCCGACGACCCGGACCTCGACGTCACCCCCGACACCGTCCTGGTGATCCGCGGCGCCGGCCCGAAGGGCTACCCGGGCATGCCCGAGGTCGCCAACGTGCCCCTGCCGGCGAAGCTGCTCAAGGCCGGCGTCACCGACCTCGTCCGCATCTGCGACGGCCGCATGTCCGGCACCGGCTACGGCACGGTCGTGCTCCACGTCAGCCCGGAGTCGGCGGTGGGGGGTCCGCTCGCGCTGGTGCGCACGGGTGACCGGATCACGCTGGACACACCCGGGCGTTCGCTGACGCTGCACGTGCCGGACGAGGAGCTGGCCGCGCGGCGGGCGGGGTGGGAGGCGCCGGAATCGCCGTACGTCAGCGGGTACACGTGGCTGTACACCCAGCATGTGACGCAGGCGCACCAAGGAGCGGACTTCGATTTCCTGCACGGTTCCCGCGGGCCGGGTGTACCGAGGGATTCGCACTGACCGGCGAGGAAGAGCCGACGGCAGCCGTGGCCGGGCTGGTGTCGGCGCGGTCACCGGTTTCGGCCGGACGGTGAACATCGCCGAGGTCGCTTTCGTGCGCGGCACCGTGGAAACACGGCTGCACGCCCAGTGCCCGTTTCGGGTGACGCGGGGCGAAAGAGCGTTGTGCGGTACCGTCGACCCGGCCACGGCGGACGCCGGCCCCGGCGAGGCTTATCGGCGCAACGCGACGATCATCGACAAGTTGGCGCGGAGGCTCACCGAGCGTGTACCCGGCCGCCGCGGATCGGCGTCACTGATCGGCCGTCGTGCGGGTGAACCAGGCGGCCAGGGCTGAACGTGGCCGGACGCCGAGTTTCGTGCGGATGCGCTCGAGGTGCGTGGCGACCGTGCGCGGGGCGATGCCGAGGCGGCGGGCGATCTGCTGGTTGGTGAGGCCGTCGGTCACGAGGGCGGCGACGGTGTGCTCCTGGGCCGTCAGGCGGCCGCGGCCGGTGTGTTCGCTCGCGTCGAGGGCGTGGGCGACGGCCGACGCCAGGGTGACGCGCGCGCCCGCCCGGGTGGCGGCGTGGGCGCGGCGCGGGTCGAGGCTCGCGGTGGCCCTGGCGGTCGCGGTGTGGACGCGGCGTCGCCACGCGGGTTCGGCGACGGCGCCCAGGCCGCGGCGCACGGCGTCGGCGCAGGCGAAGAGGCCGAGGGCGCGTTCGTGGCCGCCGCGGGTGGTCAGGACGATCGCGACGCCTTCGGTGAAGTACGGGACCTTCAGGCCGTCCGTGGGGTTGGTGACGAGCAGCGCCTCGACGAAGCAGGCCTCGGCGCTTGCGTGGTCTTCGGCGGCCAGGGCGAGTGCGCCCGCCGTGTGCAGCACGCTGGCGAGCCGGCCGGGCGTCGCGTGGGCGCGGGCCAGCGGCAGGCCCTCGGCGAGGACGGCGCGGGCCGTGGTGAGGTCGCCGGTCTCCAGGGCGGCCCAGGCGAGATCGTTGAGCAGCAAGGAGAGCACGGCCGGATCGGCGAGCTCGCGGGCGATCTTGAGCGCTTCCCGGTAGTGCCCGTCCGGGTTGTCGCCCGACGCGCGCAGCCCGGCGGCGAGCAGGTCGAGGATCGAGGCGACGCGGGGCGGACGGTCCAAAGTGGACTCGATGGCGAGCGCCCGCCGGCCCAGGCGCAGCTGTTCGGCGTAGCGGCCGGTGCGGTGCGCCGCCTTGCACAGCGCGGCGAGCAGGGAAGCCGTGAGGTCCGGGCGGTCCCGGGTGTGCGGCAGCGCTTCACGCAGCAGGTGCTCGCTTTCGGCGACGTTGCGGCCCAGCGCCAGCCACGCCCGCGCGAGCCCGCAGGCCAGCACGGCGAGCCGCGCGTCGCCGCGGGCCGCGAGCCGGTCGATCGTGGTCAGCACGGGTTCGGCCCGCGCGACCAGGCGCCGGCACAGCCCGTCCGGCAGCAGGAACGCCGCGAGGTGCGGCTCGACCTGCGCGACGAGGTACGCGGCCAACCGCTCGAACGCGGCGTCGGCACCACCGGCCGCGTCGAGCCGCTCCTGCCCGTACGCACGCGCGGCGGCCCACAGGCGCAGCCCGGTGGTGCCGTCGGCTGCGGGCTCGGACACCAGGAGCGACGCCGCCACCAGCCGTTCCAACGTCTCGGGCCCGACGCCGAGCACGGCGGCGAGCTCCGCGTCGAACGGTCCCGGCAGGATCGAGAGCCGTAGCCAGGCCGCCCGCTCGGCCTCCCCGAGCCCCCGCCGGTCCCGCTCGAGGCCCTCCCGCACGGTGGGCGCCAGGTCGAGCGCCGTGGCGAGCCCTTCCAGCGCCCCGGCCGGCCCCAGCAACCGCACCCGCCGCGCGGCCCGCTCCAGCGCCGCCGGCACGCCTTCGAGCCGCCGGCAGACCTCGCCGACGTCCGCGGTGGTCACGGCGAAGAGCGGGTCCAGCAGGTGGATCCGGTCGACCAGCAAGCGCGCCGAGTCGGCGGGGGAGAGGCCGCGCAGGGGAAGGACCTGCTCGCCCTGCACCCCCAGCACCACGCGGCTGGTGGCGACGATCCGCAGCCCGGGGTACTGCCGCAGCAACGACTCGACGAGGACGGCGCTCGCGCCGGGGCGAACATCGCACCCGTCGAGGACGAGGAGGTCCCCGGGATCGGCGCGGAAGGGGGCTGTGCGGCGGTCGGTCGGCGCCTGAGCCGAGTCGGCTGTGTGTTGGTCGGCGGCTGATCCGACGTTGCGCCGGCAGGGGAGCGTGCTTGCCGCCCGTGGGGCGTCGGGGATGGCCTGGGCGCGGTTCGGGTCCGCGTCGCGCGAGTGCTCGTCCGTGGCCGGGTCGGCTGGGCGGCGGGCATTCCTCGCCGCAGGTGTCACGGTTGTGCCGCGACGAAGGTCTTCGTGACCTCCTCCGAGGTCGGTTCGCGCCTGATCCCCGCCGGGCGGGTGCTCGTGGCCCTCCGCTGCGAGCGGGACCCCATCCAGGTTGAGGTCCACAGTGGACACATCCACGAAACGAGCCCCCGCCAGTTCCCTCGCCAGCCGGGTCTTGCCGATGCCGCCCGGGCCGGTGATGGTCACCAGGCGGTGGTGGGTGAGCAGGCGGCGCAGCAGCGCCGTCTCGGTGGCGCGGCCCACGCAGCCCGCGCGGCGGGAGCCCACACGGCGGCGGTAGGCGCGTTGGCGGCACGCGCCGGAGCAGAAGCGGGCGCGCCGGCCGCCCCGGGAGCCGGCAACCACTGGAAGGGCAGCGCCGCAGGTGAGGCAGTGCGCGTTCGTCGGCATGGTATGGACCTTAGCGCCGAGACGTAACGCGACAAGCCGCCATTTGCCCACCACTGACCAGCGGTTTCGTAACGCGGGGCCGTGCTGCCGACTGGGCCCGGCCTGTTCCACTGCCTACCTTGAGTTCACATATCTGCCATGTATTCAGATACTTGAACGGAGTTGCAGTGCTGCCTCCTTCACGGTCCCGTTCCCGGCTGGGCCGGATCTCCCTCGTCCTCGCCACGGTCGCGGGCCTGCTCGCGACCACCGTCACCACGGCCGGCGCCGCGCCCCGGCAGACGTCGTTGTGTGACCTGCCCGTCCTGTCGCTCGCGTGTCAGCCCGACACCGTCGTGCTGGACGGCGCACGGCTGACGCAGAACCGCGTCGGACTGCTGCTCGGCGACAGAACTCTGCGGACCTCCCTCGGTGCCCTGCTCACGCAGGCCGACGCGGCGCTCACCAAGGGCCCGTGGACCGTCGCCGACAAGGAGCGCGTGCCGCCGAGCGGGGACAAGCACGATTACCTCAGCCTGGCGCCCTACTGGTGGCCGAGCCAGCCGAAGACACCTGAAAACCCGCAGGGCTGCCCGTACGTCCAGCGTGACGGCGTGCTCAACCCCGAGACCACGGCCGTGTCCGACAAGGCCGAGCGGCTCACCGCGTTCAGCTCGATCTACCAGCTCTCGCTCGCCTGGTTCTACACGCGCAAGCCCGAATACGCGCAGCGCGCGGCCCTCGACCTGCGCACGTGGTTCCTCGACGCCGCCACGAGGATGAACCCGAACCTGAACTTCGCGCAGGGCATCCCGTGCAAGAACGACGGCCGCGGGATCGGCATCATCGAGTTCGCCTACACCTTCACCCAGGTCCTCGACGCGGCCCGCATCCTCGACGCCGGCGCGCCCGGCTGGTCGAAGTCCGACGCCGCGGCCATGAAGGGCTGGTCGGCCGAGTTCCTGACCTGGTTGCGCACCAGCAAAAACGGTCAGGACGAAGCCGCGGCGACCAACAACCACGGTTCGTTCTACGACATGCTCACCGCCGGCATCGCGCTCTACACCGGCGACAAGGCGCTCACCAGGAACATCGTCACGGGTGCCGAGCAGCGCCTCGACCACCAGATCGCGGCCGACGGCAGCCAGCCCGAGGAGTCCACGCGCACCCGGAGTTTCCACTACCACACGTTCAACCTCGTCGCGCTGACCCGGCTCGCGCAGATCGGCCGCCACGTCGGTGTGAACCTGTGGGCCTACCGCACCCCCGAGGGTGCCGGCCTGTTCACGGCCGTCGACCACCTGCTGCCGGCCGCGACAGGCGGGGCCGCGCAATGGCCGCTGCCGGACCTCAACTTCCTGCAGTACGCCGCCCTCGACAGCGTCCACGCCGCAGCCGACGCCGGTGACGCGCGGGCCAAGGCCGCGCTGACGCACATCCCGGCCCCGCCGGGCGGTGATCTCTACCCGGTCCGGCCGGCCGCCGAGCAGCTCGACGACATCTCGGTCACCGGCTGACCCGCGCGGTGCGGGGGACGTGGCCCACCACGCCCCCCGCACTGGGCTACCCGCTCGGTCTTGTTATCGGACTCAGCACGTGGCACTGTTGGTTGGAAATTCCTACCGAGGGAAGGACCACCGTGCCCGAGCTGCCGCGCAAACTCGCCACCCACCCGTCGGTGCGGGCAGTGCTCGCGAGAGGGGAACGGACTCAGCCGGGGCCGATCGACGCGGCGTGGCTGCGCGAGCTGGCGCTGGCGGCGGGGGCCGACGACGTCGCGGCCGTGTCGCTGGAGCACGCCGACCTGGCGGGGGAGCGGCCGCACGCGCTGGCGGCGCTGCCCGGCACGCGCAGCCTCATCTCGCTGGTCGTGCGGATGAACCGCGACAACGTGCGCACGCCCGCGCGCAGTGTGGCGAACCAGGAGTTCCACCGCAGCGGCGAGATCATCAACGAGGCGGCGCGCACGATCACCCGCGAGCTCCAGGACGCCGGGTACCGGGCGCTGAACCCGTCGGCGACGTTCCCGATGGAGATGGACCGCTTCCCCGGCCGGATCTGGGTGATCGCGCACAAGACCGTCGCGGTCGCGGCCGGCCTGGGTGTGATGGGCCTGCACCGCAACGTGATCCACCCGAAGTTCGGCAACTTCGTCCTGCTGGCCACCCTGCTCGTCGACGCCGAGGTGACGGACTACGGCGAGCCGCTGGACTACAACCCGTGCGTGGACTGCAAGCTGTGCGTGGCCGCGTGCCCGGTGGGCGCGATCGCCAAGACCGGCGAGTTCGACTGGGCCGCCTGCTCCACGCACAACTACCGCGAGTTCATGGGCGGGTTCACCGACTGGGTGGAAACCGTGGCCGACAGCGCGGACGGCGCCGACTTCCGCTCGCGCGTCACCGACTCGGAGAACGCGTCGATGTGGCAGAGCCTTTCCTTCAAGGCAAACTACAAGGCGGCGTACTGCATGGCCGTGTGCCCGGCGGGTGAGGACGTGCTCGGCCCGTACCTCGACGACCGCCGCGAGTTCATGCGCACGGTGCTGCGCCCGTTGCAGGACAAGAAGGAAACCGTCTACGTCACTCCGAACTCGCCCGCGAAGTCCCATGTGGAGCGTCGGTTCCCGCACAAGGTGGTGAAGGAGGTCCCCGGCCGCACGCCGTGACGTCACCCGGACGGGCAAGCGGTTCTCACACGTGGGCGCGCGTGGACGTGGAACGCTTTTCGGCGAACCGGCCGGACAGCGAAGGGGAAGACGAGTGATCAAGACCAGCCGAGGTGGCCGCGGGGTGCGGAAGGTGACGTTCGTCCTCCCGCTCGACACCCCGCCGGGGCCCGTCAGCGTGGTCGGCGACTTCAACGACTGGCAGCCCGGGTGCCACGAGCTGCGCAAGCGCTCCAACGGCACGCGCTCGGCCGCCGTCGAGGTGCGCCCAGGGGCGAAGCTGCGCTTCCGCTACCTCGCGACGGGTGGGCAGTGGCTCGACGACCCCGACGCGACCGCCCGCGACGGTCACGACTGCGTGTACGTGGCCGAATAACCAGGTAATGGAACATGTGTTCCCCAACACCGTTGTTGTGGAGCGCGTGTTCCTTTACGCTCGGGTTCGTGCCCCGACCGCGGATCCACGACCCCGAACACCTGCTCGACGTCGCCGAGCGGATCGTGGCCGAGCGCGGCCCGGAGGAGGTCACCGCGCGTGGGCTCGCGCTCGCGGCGGGGGTGCCGAACAGCGTGATCTACCACGGTTTCGGCTCGCTGCCCGCGCTCGTCGGACGGGTGTGGCTGCGGGCGGCGACCCACTACGTCGACGTGCAGGAGGGTCTGGTCGACGAAGCGCTCGCCGCCGCGGGCCCGGTCGCGGCGGTGGTCGCCGCGGCCGACGCGCCCGCCGTCGTCGCTCGCCTGCGCCCCGATGCCGCACGCCTGATGGTCACCGTCTCGCCCGACCGCGTGCTCGGCCCGCAGCTGCCCGACGAGGTAGTCGAGGCACTGCACGCGCTGGACAAACGCCTGGTGCGCCTGCTCGTCCGGCTCTCGCGCGAGCTGTGGCAGCGCGGCGACGGCGCCGCCGTCGAGGTGATCACCACGTGTGTCGTCGACCTGCCGACCGCGCTCTACCGCCGCGAGCTCGCCGAAGGACGCGTCGGCGAGGACAGCCGCCGCCGGCTCGCCGCTGCGGTGCGAGCGGTGCTCGCCTTGCCGCCGCCGAAGCGTCGCTCGTCCCGTTCCGCCGCCCCTGCCTGAAATAGCACTGCCTGTAAAAGCACCGCCAGAAAAAAGCACCGCCAGAAAAAAGCACCGCCAGAAAAAGCACTGCCTGAAAAGCACCGTCTGAAAAGGACTGCCGAGATGCCCGCGCTGACCCGCCACGATACCGTGTCCGTTCTCGACTTCGGTGCCGACGAGAACCGGTTCTCACTCGCCTGGCTGGACGAGGTGAACACCCACCTCGACACCGTCACGGCCGGCTCGGCGTCCGCCGCGCTCGTGACCACGGGCACCGGCAAGTTCTACTCCAACGGCCTCGACCTCGAGTGGCTCACGGCCCACGGCGGCGAAGCGGGCAAGTACGTGACCGCGGTCCACGAACTGCTGGCCCGCGTGCTCGCACTGCCGGTGCCCACCGTCGCCGCGGTGAACGGGCACGCGTTCGGCGCCGGCGCGATGCTCGCGATGGCCCACGACTTCCGGGTGATGCGCACCGACCGCGGGTTCTTCTGCTTCCCCGAGGCCGACATCAACATCCCGTTCACGCCCGGCATGGCCGCGCTCATCCAGGCCAAGCTCACCCCTGCCGCGGCCGTCGCCTCGATGACCACCGGGCGCCGCTTCGGCGGCCCGCAGGCGCGCGAGCTGGGCCTGGTCGACGTGACGGCCGACGAGAAGGCCCTGCTCACCACGGCGACCGAGGTCGTCGCGGGGCTGGCGGGCAAGGACCGCGGCACGCTCGGAGCCATCAAGTCCACCATGTTCGCGCCCGCGCTGAGCGCCCTGCGGACCCCGGCGAGCTGACCCGCCAGGCTGCGCGTGCGGCGGTGGGGCTCGCCGCTCCGGGCCTTCCGGGCAACCGTGGCGTTCGCTGCCGACAGTCCCTACTCGGGCCGAGGGTACGGTTGTGCCCACGCGGAGTAGGAGACGTTTGTGCCCGAACCAGCTGACTCACCGGATGCCGCCGCCGCGCCGCGCCGGTCCCGCGCGGTCGTGCGGGAGAACGCACCCGTCCTGGCGGTGGTCGGGCTCGGGGGTGGCGCAGGGGCCCTCGCGCGCTACGGCCTGGCCGTGCTCGTCCCTGCCCAGCCCGGGCACTTCCCGTGGTCGACGTTCCTGATCAACGTCTCAGGTTGCTTCCTCATCGGCGTGCTCATGGTCGCGGTGACCGAGGTGTGGCGGGCGCGCCGGCTGGTACGGCCGTTCCTCGGAGTCGGTATCCTCGGCGGGTACACCACGTTCTCGACCTACGCGGTCGAGATCCGTGGCCTGCTGGCCTCGGGCGCGGTGGAGGTCGCGTTCTTCTACCTCGCGGGCACGCTCGTGGCGGCACTGCTCGCGGTGGCCGCGGGGATGTGGCTCGCGCGACGGGTGTTCGTTCGTCCGGAAAGGACGGTCGAGTCGTGACGGTGCTGCTCGTGTTCGCGGGCGCCGTGGTGGGGGCACCGCTGCGCTACGTCACCGACCGGTTCGTGCAGGCGCGCCACCGCGCCGGGTTCCCGTGGGGCACGTTCACGGTCAACCTGGTGGGCTCCCTGGTGCTCGGTTCGCTCGCCGGCGCCGGGTCCGCGTTGCCCGCCACGGTGTCGATCCTCGTCGGCACCGGGTTCTGCGGGGCGCTGACGACCTACAGCACGTTCGGCTACGAGACCGTGAAGCTCCTCGAAAAACGCGCGTACGGCGCGGCGGTGGCCAACGTGGTGCTGAGCGTCGCCGCGGGGGTGGGCGCTGCGGCGCTCGGGTACGCGGTCGTGCACTCGCTCGCCGGGTGACGCCCTACGAGGCCAGGTTGGCGTACACGACGATGTTGTCCTCGTAGCTGTGCTCGGCGTGGTCGAACACACCACCGCAGGTGATCAGGCGCAGTTCGGGCTTCGTGCTGTTGCCGTAGACCGCCTCCTGGGGGAACTGGTCCTTGGGGACGCGCGTGACCCGGTCGACGGTGAACTTCACCTTCTTGCCGTCACTGCGGTCGATGTCCACCTCGTCACCGGGCACGAGGTCCTTCAGCTTGAAGAAGATGCCCGGCTTCTTGTCGCCGTCGACGTGACCGAGCACGACGGCCGGACCGACCTCGCCGGGCACGGGGGAGAGGCGGTACCACGCGGCCTGCATCGGCGTTTTCACCGAAGGCACGGAGATCTTGCCCTCGAGGTTGACCGCCACGGACACCAGGCTCGACTGCGCGCCGATCTTCGGGATGCTCACGGCCGTGGGACGCAGGCCCTTGAACGGTTTCGTGACCGGGACGCTCGATGGCACGGGTTTCGCGGCGGCCGCCGGCGCCGGGGCCGGCGACGAACCGCAGCCGGCGAGCGTCAGGCCGAGAGCCAGCGCCAGCGCGGTTTTCGTGAGGGTGGTGGGCTTCATGGGCGTCAGGACCAGAACCGCGCGGTGCCGCCGAACCCGGTTTCGACGCCGCCCTGGGGCGCGTAGCGGACCTGCACCGCAGGGCGGGTGACGACGGGGCCTGCGGTCGAGGCGGGGGTGTCCGAAGTGGTCACGGGGCCACGGGTCGCGGTTGTGCTCGGGGTTCCCGTCGGGGTTTCGCTCGTGGTCGGGGCGTCCGAAGTGGGTGGTGTGTCCTGCTCGAAGCTGACATCGCCCTGGCCGGGCACGCCGTCGCAGGTCCAGCTGAACGGGGCGGTGGTGGCGGTGCTCGGGTCGGTCACGCGGACGTCGTAGTTCCAGTAGCGGCCGTCGGCACCGTCCTGGTCCGGGCCGGCGGTCACGGTGAGGCCGACGGTGGCGACGTTGCCGGGCGCGCCCGCGGCGCAGGCGATGACCAGCACGCCTTCACCACCGAGGCCGACGAAACCGTGGCCGGCGTTGTCCGTGTAAGGATCGGCGGGAGCGGTGCTGGAGGTCGTGTCGTCGGCCTGGTCGTCGCTCTGGCTGTCGTCGGCGACCCGCGGCTTCGCGGCGGACGGGGCGCGGCGGCCCTCGGTGGTCTGCACCTCGGGGCCCGAGGAGGACTCGATGCCGGCGGTACTCGACGGTGCTTCGGAGGTCGGCGTGCTCGACGTCGGTGTCTCGGAGGTGCTGGTGTCCGATGTGGAGGATGCCGTGGTGTCGGGCGTTTCCGAGCTCTCGGTGGTCACCGTGGTGTCCGGGGCCGCCGTGGGGTCGTCCTGCGCGAAAGCGGCCGGGGCGGAGGCGAGCGTGAGGGCGGCTCCGGCGAGCACGGCACCTGCGAGACGGCCCAGCGGTTTCTTCACGGCGACTCCCTGCTGCGACAGTGCCCGGACGTTGGGCAATGGCGGGATTCTGCCGGAGAAAAGCGCTGGAGGGAAAGGTTTTCGAGGTGGGGAAAACCACGCTCGAAATCCGTAACGGCCGGGCTGTCCGAGGCGATCCAATTGCTTGGGTCCGGTGCCGGGAAACGACCTCATAACGAAGCTGCGCGCCGTGATAACAAACCCGACCGTGACACGGCCACCATACCGGGCCGGAAATCCGGCACTTCTTTTCGATTTTCGGCTCAGGCCCGCCCTCGCACCAGGTCGATCAGCCGCCCGAGCACGTGCTCGCCCGCCGAGCGCAGGCCGTTGTGCTCGTACTCGTTGGTGATCCACGGCCGCATCGTCGGGATGAGCGCGGCGGTCTCCTCGGAGAAGCGGCGGTCCACGTACGCGTCCTCGGTGTAGATCGCCGCGGCGCAGGGCACCTCGCAGTGACGCAGCACGTCGGCGTCGTACAGGCGCGGCCACTCGCGCTCGGCCAGCAGCTCGGCGGCTTCGCGCAGGGGCGCGAGGCCGGGCAGGTCGGTGAAGAGCGAGGGGAACACGTGCTCGCCGGTGAAGAGGGTGACGTCGTCGTGGAACTCGGCAGGGCGGGTGCGCTGCGCCGACCAGCGGGTGGCCTGGCCGTCGGCGTAGCAGGCCTCGTGGATCACCGCGTAGAGCGGGTTGCGCGCCGAAAACGGCAGCGCCGACGCCACGTCGTGCGCGAACGCCGCCGACTCCGGGTCGCGTTCGAGCAGGTAGTGCAGGTTCTCGGCGCCGTCGCTCATGCCGAGCGCGTTGCCGAGCTGGCGGAACAGCCGCGAGGTGATCGGCGTGCCGTCGGGCATGGTCAGCTCGCCGGCGTCGAGGCGGACGTGCAGCTGCCGCACCCGCTCACGGTCACCCGGGTAGCGCAGGTAGTAGCGGCGGTTGCGCTCGAGCATCGTGCGGTAGGTCGCCTCGTACACCTCGTCCGGGTGCCGCGCGACCGGCGGCAGCCCGCCGGTGAAGAAGGCTTCGCGCAGGCTCTGCGGGGCCTGCGAGAGGTAGGCGAGTGCGGTGAACCCGCCGAACGACTGGCCGAGCAGGCTCCACCGGTCCACGTCCAGCCGCTGCCGGATGACCTCGGCGTCCCGCACGATCGAGTCGGCCCGGAAGTGCGCCAGGTACTCGGCCTGCTCGGCGGGCGTGCGCCCCGGCAGCGTGCCGACGGGCGTGGAGTTGCCCGTGCCGCGCTGGTCCAGCAGGAGCACGCGGTAGTCCCGCACCGCCCGCCCGAGCCACCCCGTCGGCCCCGTCGGCCGCGGCGCCTCCTGCCCGGGCCCGCCCTGCAGGAACACCAGGTACGGCCGGTCGGGCCCGCCGTCCACGTCGGCGACCTCCCGGGCGAACACGGTGATCTGCTCGCCGTCCGGGCGGCCGTGGTCGAGCGGGACGGTGAACTCGTGCTCGGTGAGGACCAGGCCGGGAATGCGAACGGAGGCAGGCATGAGTCGATCAAAGCACGCGCGGAGCCGGCCCGGCCAGCGACCGCGAGGGTGTTGTCCCGGGTGGTCCGCGTTGGCCGATCGGCAACCGCAGCGGCGAGCGGCCCGGCGGCGCGGCCACGGTGATCGTGACCGGACCACAAGGTGAAGCACCTGTTCTTCGTCGCGGCGCGGAGAACGGGTCACGCTGACCCCGGACCACGTGCGCGGGCCAGCACTGCACGTGGCCGGTGATCCCGCGGCGCACGACCGGCCGGCGTGGATGCCCAAGGAGTTCACGGCCACCGGCGGTGCGGCCGACGCGGTACCGACCTCCCGGCCTGACCCTCCACAAAGGACGCCCGACCCCGCAACCCCGATCACGCAACCCAGATCACGCAACCCCGATCACGCAACCCCACCAGCGAGATCGCCCCATCCGGAAGCCGGCTCAAAGGCGATCTCGCACGGCCCGCCGGAGGCGGAACCAAAGATACAGTTACTGCTTGCCCATCGACCGCCGGATCTCGGCGAGCTTGTCCTTCGCGGCCTGGTCGCGGTCGGCGATCTTCTTGTCGAGCGACTCCACCGTCTCGGGGCCGCCGATGCCGGCCAGTTCCTGTGCGCCCACCGACGTGTTGTACCGGTTCTCGATGCGGTCGCGGACGAAGTCGAACGACGGCACGCCGCCCTCGCTGTAGTCGGGCTCGGGCAGGTCCGCGGCCGGGACTTCCGGGCTCTCGACGATCTCGGCGTCCAGGGGTTCCTTGTCGCCGGGTTGGTTCGTGGTCATGTGGCACTCCTGTCGTCGCGGTCCCCGTCCTCGACCCTAGCCGTTTTCGGCACCTGTCGCCTTTGCCCGGTAGTGGCGGGCCCGGGGCGTTCAGGACTTTCGGCTGTCCCGGTGACCGACAGCCGTCTTGACACCGGTGAGCCCGGCTCGGAAATGTCGGTGCCGCACGGATTCCTCGGCCCGCACACGCCGCCACGTGTCGTGTCGTGTCGAAAGGACGGTCTTCCCGTTGTCCGCACAGCCCGCACCCTCAGATCACCCCGACCAGACGCTCGCGAGAAGAAGCTTCCTCGCGCTGGGCTCCGGCGCCGCGCTGGCGGCCACCTCGGGGCTTGCCTTCGCGGCCCCCGCCGTGGCCGCACCCGAGCAGGCCCCGAAGACCCCGGCCGCCCCACCGCCGGCCACCCACGCCGCGGGTCAGCCCGACTTCGGCCCCAACGTCCACGTCTTCGACTCCAGCACCGGCACCGCGAACATCCAGGCGACGCTCGACGCGATCTACGCGCAGCAGCGCGGCAGCCAGTTCGGCACGGGCCGCTACGCGCTGCTGTTCAAGCCCGGCGGCTACTCCGTCGACGTGAAGCTCGGCTACTACACCCAGGTCGCGGGCCTCGGCCTGCAGCCCAGCGGCGCCAGCATCACCGGCTCGCTCGGCGTCGAAGGCGACGCCCACGGCAACGGCACCCTCGTGAACTTCTGGCGCGGCGCCGAGAACCTCAACGCCGTGCCCAAGAGCGGCGTCGACACCTGGGCCGTCTCGCAGGCCACCTTCTACCGCCGCATCTACCTGCTCGGCGACCTGAAGCTGTCCGACGGCGGGTACTCCAGCGGCGGCTTCATCGCCGACTGCCAGCTCACCGGGCAGATCAACTCCGGCACCCAGCAGCAGTGGATCACGCGAAACTCGGTCGTCGGCTCGTGGGTGGGCTCGAACTGGAACTTCGTGTTCGTCGGCTCACCCGGCGCGCCGGCGACCTCGTTCCCGACCCCGCCCTACACCTCGATCGACCGCGCGCCGGTGATCTGCGAGAAGCCGTTCCTGTACGTGGACGGCGCCGGGGCGTACCAGGTGTTCGTGCCCGCCGTGCGCACGAACGCGAGTGCCACGAGCTGGGAGGCACGCAAACCCGAGGGCACGTCGCTGCCCATCGAAAGCTTCCACATCGCCCGGCCGACCGAGTCGGCCGCCGACCTCAACGCCGCCCTCGCGCAGGGCAAGCACTTGCTGCTCACACCCGGGATCTACCACGTCGACCAGCCGCTGACGGTCACGCGCGCGAACACCGTGGTGCTCGGCCTCGGTTACGCCACGCTGATCCCCGACAACGGCGTGACCGCGCTCGACGTCGCGGACGTGGACGGCGTGCGAGTCGCCGGACTGCTCGTGGACGCCGGGCCGGTGGCGTCCGACCCGCTGATCCGCTTCGGGCCCGACGGGTCCCGTCGCTCCCACGCGCGGAACCCGAGCTCGCTGCACGACGTGTTCGTGCGCGTCGGCGGTGCCGGCGTGGGCAAGGCCAAGCGCTGCGTGGTCGTGAACAGCGACGACGTGCTGATCGACAACATGTGGCTGTGGCGGGCCGACCACGGCAAGGGGGTCGGCTGGGACGCCAACACCTCCGACGTCGGCCTCGTCGTGAACGGTTCCGGCGTGATCGCCTACGGCCTGTTCGTGGAGCACCACCAGAAAGCGCAGGTGCAGTGGAACGGCGAGGGCGGCCGGACCTACTTCTTCCAGAACGAGATGCCCTACGACCCGCCGAACCAGGCCGCGTGGATGGACGGGACCCACCGCGGTTTTCCGGCCTACGCCGTGGCCGACCACGTGCGCACGCACGAAGCGTGGGGTCTGGGCAGCTACTGCATCTTCGCCGAGGACCGCACGATCGTCTCGGACCGCGCCATCGCCGCGCCCCGGCGGCCGGGGGTGAAGTTCCACGCCATGATCACGTTCTCCCTCGGCGGCGGCCAGGGCACGATCGCCCACGTGGTCAACGACACCGGCGGGCCGTCGGACGCCGTGACCGGACTGGCGATGCTGAAGTCCTACCCCTAGCCGGAAACCCGCGCCGCGACCGTCCACACCGGACGGTCGCGGCGCGGCCGCGCAGCCCACGCAAACCACGT
>NZ_JBSGDT010000020.1:0-160188 GCF_053602515.1 Amycolatopsis sp. NPDC004368
CCAGCCCGGTTACCAGCCGATCGACCAGACGCTGGCGGTCGGTACTTCGGCCGTGCGCAAGAACTTCAGCGCCAAGGTCGACCCGACAGCGTGCAGTGCGCTCGGCTACGGCCACGCCGCGCTGACCCACTTCGACGGCTGGCTCGGCACCACCCCGAAGGACGGGTGGACGATCACCAACGCGGATCCGGCGTCGACCGGCTGGACGTTCGACGACGCGACCGAGCTGGGGAACCTCATCAGCACGGGCAACTACGCCCTCGCCGCACCGGCCACCCGGGGCGGCAAGCCCGAGGACACCACCTTGGTGTCCCCGGTGCTCGACCTGGGCGACGACCCCGCGCCGGTGCTCTCGTTCGGCGCGGTGTACGCGCCCGACACCGGCACGCTGCTCGACGCCGACCTCAGCCTCGACGGCGGAGCGACGTGGAGCACGGTGTGGCACCAGACCACGGACGTCGTGCAGACCACCGTGGCTCTTCCGTTGCCACAGGTCGCCGGTGCGCAGTCGGTGCGCGTGCGCTTTCACTACGCGGGCCACGACAACTCGCTGGCCGAGCTCGACGACATCGCGATCGGCTCGTGCGCGCCGAGTGAGGGCGGCCTGGTCGCCGGTGTCGTCACCGACGCCAACACCGGTGCGGCCCGCAACGACGTGACGGTGGCCGACACCACCGCCGCGGCCCGTTCGGCCGTCAGCGGGCCGACGCCCGACGACGCGGCCTTGCCGGACGGCTTCTACCAGCTGTTCGACACCACCGGTGCGCACAAGTACACGGCGAGCCTGCCGCGGTACACCTCACCGGCGTTGTCGACGACAACCGGCCTGAACTCCGTGGCCCGCCTGGACGTCAAGCTCAAGGCGGGGCAGCTCGCGGTCGGGTCCACGAGCCTCGACGTGACCAAGTCGATCGGCCAGGTCGCGAGCCAGACGGTGAAGCTCACCAACACCGGCACGGCACCCGTGCACGTGTCGCTCGGCGAGCACGTCACCGGGTTCAGCGGGGTCGACGCGTCGGCCGCCGGCTGGCAGCCGATGGCGAACGTGCCGGAGTTCACCTACGAGGGCGCGATCGGCGGCTACCAGGGCAAGGTCTACAGCGTGGGCGGCATGCCCGCGCACCAGCTGTACCCCTCGGCGCGCAGCTACGTGTACGACCCGGTCACCGCGGAGTGGTCGTCCATCGCGGACCTGCCGCAGCCGGTGAAGGAGTCGGCGGCGGCGTTCCTCAACGGCGCGTTCTACGTCGTCGGCGGCGTCGGCAAGACCAGCGTGCTGGCCACGACGTACGCCTACCACCCGGAGACGAACTCGTGGTCGCGGCTGGCGGACCTGCCGACGAAGATCTACAACGCCACCGCCACCACCCTCGGCGGGAAGCTGTACGTGGTCGGCGGCTGCGGGAACGACTGCGGCACGGGCTTGCTCAAGTCGGTGTACGCCTACGACCCGGTGCACAACACCTGGTCGGCGCAGCCCGACTACCCGGAGGCCCAGAGCGACGCGGGCTGCGCCGGAATCCACGGCGAGATCGTGTGCGCCGGCGGGATGCTCGGCCTGTTCGACAACATCAAGTCGACGTACGTGTTCAAGCCGGGTACCGCGGCGTGGACCAAGGTCGCCGACGCGCCGTACGAGGTCGGCCAGATGGCCTACAGCGGGGCGAACGGCCGCTTGCAGCTCGCCGGCGGCGAGACCGGCAACGGCAAGTTGAACACGCCGGTCGGCGAAACCGCGCGCACCGTCGAGTACGACCCGGTGAGCGACAAGTGGTCGTCGCTGCCCGACCTGCCGAACGCCTACTACGACGGCGGTCGCGGTGCCTGCGCGCTCTACCAGATCGGCTCGCTGGTCCCGGCCCTGCGCACCACGCAGATGCTGCCGGGCTACGACCAGTGCGGTGACGACGACGCCGGCTGGCTCTCGGAGAGCAGCACCGAGCTGGATCTCGCCCCCGGCGCCACCGCGAAGGTCACGGTGACGGCCGACTCGGGCAAGGTCACCCAGCCCGGCAAGTACACGGCCACGGTCACGTTCGACACGGACTCGCCCTACGCCGTGCCGGCCCTGCCGGTCTCGCTTCAGGCCACGCCGCCCAAGGCGTGGGGCGAGCTCTCGGGCACGGTCACCGACACCGCGACGGGCGCCGGGATCGCCGACGCCACGGTGCAGGTCTGCACGATGGTCCACAACGGAGTGTGCGGCGAGGTGTCGTACACCCTGAAGACCGACGCGCAGGGCCATTACCGGCTGTGGCTGGACAAGGGGTACAACCCGCTGATGGTCACCGTCGCCGCCAACGGCTACCAGCCGCAGTTCAGGCAGGTGAAGGTGCAGGCGGGCGCGGCCACGGTCACGGACGTGGCGCTGCCGAAGATCTAGGCGCGGCGAACCGAAGCGGTCCCACCCGGCATCCCCCGGGTGGGACCGCTTCGGCGGTTTCGCCGCAGCCCTTGATCGGAATGTGGGTGCGCGGTGTTGGATGGTCCTGGCCGGTGCATCGGGAGACGGGGTTGTGCGCTGAGTGGGGTTCGTCGGGTCGCGCTTGATCCTGTGCGGGTGCAGCCGGGATCGACGTTGCGGCCGATCGCGCGGTTCGTGGTGGAGCGCGACGGTCGGGAAGTGGCATCGGCGGTGCTGGGGCGGGCGGAGATCTTCGAGCGCGAGCCCATCGAGTACGCGGTGGCCCGGCTGTCCTGGACCGAGGGCGGGCTGGATGCCGCGCAGGCGGCGGTGACCGCGGCCGTGGCCTCGGTCCCGCGCGGCACCTCGGTCTACCTGCCGATCAGCGCGTCGGTGAGTTCCGACCACGCCGCTCGGCGTGACGTCGCGAAGGCGTGCAGGTTCGAGTTGTTCCAGGAGAAGGAGGGCTTCCGGTGGGCCGACACCGGCCAGGTGCTGCCCGAGCCCGTCGGACTGCGGCTGGCGCCGATGTCGCGGATCGGACGGGAGGCGTTCACCTCCGTGATCGAGCGGTGCGTGGCCCAGACCCTGGACCGGACCGACGCCCTGGTGTTCGGCCGGCAGCAGCCCCGGCAGTGGGCGACCACGTTCCTGGACCACCACGCTTCCGGCGCGGACGCCCAGTCGTGGCTGTACGCCGAGACGACCGATGGTGTGCCGGTCGGGTTCGTGGGTCTGGCCGAACGGGACGGTGATCCGGGCGTGGGCACGATCGTGCTCATCGGTGTCCTGCCCGAGCAGCGTGGTCACCGCTACGTGGACCAGCTCCTCATGGCGGCTTACCGCGCCGGCCGCGCCCGCGGCTTTGCCGCGGTGCAGTCCCTGGTCGACGTGGACAACCACCCCATGACGGCGGCGATGCACCGCTGCGGAGCGGATCCCCACGCCGATCCCTGGCACAACTGGCTGTACACCACCTCGGCGCCCTGACCCGCTCGGGCGTCGGATCCGGGCAACGTCTCAATAGGACTTCGGCAGCCCGAGCACGTGGGTGGACACGTAGTTCAGCACCATTTCCTGGCTCACCGGCGCGATGCGCAGCAGGCGGGCTTCGCGGAAGTACCGCTCCACGTGGTACTCCTTCGCATAACCCATCCCGCCCAGCGTCTGGAGGGCGCGGTCGGCGGCCTGGAAGCCCGCGTCGGCGCACAGGAACTTGGCCATGTTGGCCTCGCGGCCGCAGGACAGGCCCCGGTCGTAGCGCCAGGCGGCGTTGCGGGCCATGAGCGCGGCGGCGTCGAGCCGGGTCTGCGCTTCGGCGAGCGGGAACGCGATGCCCTGGTTCTGCCCGATCGGCCGGTCGAACACCACGCGTTCGCGGGCGTAGGCCACGGCCTTGGCCACGGCGGCGCGGCCGAGGCCCAGCGCCTCGTGGGCGAGCAGGATGCGTTCGGGGTTCAGTCCGTCGAGCAGGTACCGGAAGCCCTTGCCCTCCTCGCCGATGCGGGCCGAGGCGGGGACGCGCAGGTCGTCGATCGCGACCTCGTACGAGCTCACGGCGTTGCGCCCGAGCTTCGGGATCGGGGTGAGCGTGATCGCGTCCGGGTCGACGTCCACGAGGAACAACGACATGCCGTCGGTGGGCCGCTCGACCTCGGCCAGCGGGGTGGTGCGCGCGATGAGCACCATCTTCTGCGACTGGCCGGCCTTGGTGATCCAGACCTTGCGGCCGTTGATCACGTAATCGTCGCCTTCGCGGCGCGCGAAAGTGCGGATGCGGGTGGTGTCGGTGCCGGCGTCCGGTTCGGTCACGCCGAAGCACACGTGCAGGGACCCGTCGGCGGCGCGGGGGAGGATCTCCTCGCGCATGCCCGCGCTGCCGTGTTTCACGATGGTGTTGAGCCCGAAGATCGTGAGGTGCATGGTGCTGCACCCGTTCATCCCGGCGCCCGACGCCGCTACCTCTTCCAGCAGCAGCGCGGCCTCGAAGATCCCGAGCCCGCCGCCGCCGTACTCCTCGGGGATCGCGATGCCGAGCCAGCCCGCGTCGGCGAACGCGCGGTAGAACTCCCACGGGAACTCACCCTCGGCGTCGCAGCGGGCCCAGTACTCGTCGGGGAACTTCGCCGCCAGCTCGACCGCACCGCGGCGCAGTGCTTCCTGGTCTTCGGTCAGCCCGAAGTCCACGGTCGCTCACCTCCGTTCCTCACTCCGGCAGCGCCGCTTCCAGCGCCCGGATGACCTGGGCGACGTGCCGGCGCGTCGCCTGTTCCGCGGCCGCGGTGTCGCCCGACCGCAGTGCGTCCAGGATCTCGGTGTGCTCGTCGAGACTGGCTTCCGGACGGCCGGGGACCGCGATCGTCACGTTCTGGCCCAGCTGCAGCTGCGCGCCGAGCAGGTCGGCGATGGCCAGCAGCCGCCGGTTCGCCGAGCCCTGCCAGATCAGGGCGTGGAACTCGCGGTCGAGCTCGGCGTAGCGCGGCACGTCGCCGGACGCCAGGGCGGCGCGCTGGCCCGCGACCAGGTCCGTGAGCCGGGCGAGCAGCTGGGGCGGGCGGGTGCGGGCGAAGTCGCGCGCGGCGAGTGTGTCGACGGCCGAGCGCAGCTCGTAGATGTCGCGCATGTCGGCCACGGTCAGCTCGGCCACGAAGTACCCCGAGTGCTGCCGCGCCACGAGGAACCCTTCGCGTTCGAGGATCGCGAGCGCGGCCTTCACCGGCGTCGGCGAGATGCCGAGGCGCTCGGTCAGCGGCCGGACCGTGACGCGTTCGCCGGGCCGCAGCTGCCGGTCCAGCACGGCCTCGCGGATCGCCCGGTACGCGGTGCGGACCAGGCTGGCCGGTTCGGAGGGCTCGTCACTCACCGGTTCGCGACTCCTTGCGGCTGCATCGGGATCAGCTCGTGGACCTGCCACGAGGTCAGCTGGTCAGCGTAGTGCGCCGAACCGGGCACGCCGGACGCTCCGCCAGGAATCACCCACCCGGCGGCGCCGAGGTCGGCCAGGTCGAGCACCTGCCGGTACACCGAGAGGTTCGTGATGTCGAAGCGCCCGCCCCGGACCCAGCCGTACGCGCCGTTCTGGATCGTCTCGTTGTCCCCGCCGAGCCCGACCGACGGCGGGTCGAACTCCGTGCCGGCCACGGGGTGCAGCGGGTGCTTCGCGGCTGTGCGGTGCACCTCGCCCCACGGCCGCAGCCCGGCTTCTGAGGCGCTGCTTTCGAGGGCCCTTCGCCAGCCTGCCGCCAGCGCGTCGGACAGCAGCTCGTCCGACAGCGCCCGCGCGGGCCAGACCCCGTCACGCGGCCAGGTCAGGCTCGCGAACCAGCGCCGCAGCACCACGGGCATCCCGGGCAGCCCGCTCTTCATCAGCCATGCGCGCGCGGCCGAGCCGATCTCCTCGTCGAGCACGCGGGCCGCGATTTCACGCCGGAAGCACGCGTGGACGAGACCGGTGGTGCCGGCCGGGCCGAGGTCACCCGCACCGGCCACGAGCGCCGCTCGCGCCTGCTCGGCGGCCCCGGTGTACGGCCCGCGCTCGGCGAGCAGCTGTCCCCAGCGCCGGGCCGCGACCGACGTCGTGTCGCCCTGCCACGCCCGCATGTCCTCCGCGGTCGCGCGCTCGGTCGCCGCGGCCAGTTCGTGGATGCGTTCCACGCGGTAGGCGTCGTTCACCGCGTGCGACACGACGGGGTGGGCGGCGGCGGTCACGGTGTTGTTCGACGTGACGATCAGGTCTTCGGGTGGGTTCTCCGTGCGCGGCATCTCGCCGAAGGGCACGCGGCCCCGCCAGCCGAACGCGGGGTCCCAGCCGGGCACGGGCACCTGCGTGGCCGCCGCGCGGTCGCGGGCGGGCAGCTGCCCGCGCAGCAGGTAGCCGATGTCGCCCCCGATGTCGGCGGCCACGAGGTTGTTGACCGGGTCGACCCAGCCGTCCTGCGCGTCGAGCAGTGTGCGCACGTCGCCGGCGAGGAGCATCCGGCGCAGCACGCCGAACTGTTCGCACGGCCCGTCGGTGGCCGTCCAGCGCAGCGACAGCGCGGCACCGCGTGCGGGATCGCCGTGCACCACGGGACCGTTCGGCGTCAGCCAGCAGCGCTCGACGCGGTCTTCGCCGTCGCGCACGTGGATGACCTCGTCGCGCACCGAAGCCGGGGCCCAGCCCTCGGCGGTGCGCACGCGCTCGCCGTCGAAGTGCTCCACGTAGAGGTCCTGCGCATCGGCCGCCGCGTTGGTGATCGCCCAGCCGACGCGGCCGTTGTGCCCGAAGTGCGGGAACCCGGGCAGCCCGGGGAAGGTCGCGCCGGACACGGTGAACTCGGGGCAGCGCACGTGCGCCTGCCAGTAGGCGTTGGGCACGTCGAGGGCGCGGTGGGAGTCGTTGACCAGCAACGGTTTCCCGCTCGCCGTACGGCCACCCCCGAGCACCCACGCGTTGGAGCCGCCCTCGGACTCGGCGAGGAAGCCGAGGTGCTCGGCCGCCGCCTCGACGTCGGCGCGGGCCTGCTCGACCAGCTCGCCGCGGGCTTCGTCGACGCGGCCGAACGGCGGCACCGTCACGCGCATGCCCGGCAGCGGCCGCGGATCGAGCTTCGCGGCCACCTCGGCGCCCGCCGTCGCCCGCAGCGCCGCCCGGGCGATCTTGTACTGCCACACGCCCATCAGCACGTGCCGGATCTTGAACATCAGCAGCGAATCCCGCGGTGTCCACGGTTCCCAGCCGATGCCGCCGCGGTCGTACTCGACGGTGGTGCCGTGGTCGGCGACCCAGGCGTTGACGCCCGCCGCGTACGCCTCGAAGGTGCCCAGTGTCCGGGTGTCCATCGCCGCCAGGTCGCGCTCGGCGGCGTCGACCAGGCGCAGCCGGCGGGCGAGCCGGTCGGCGGCCACGGCCGGCTCGCCGACGACCTCGGCCCACCGCCCGGCCGCGCGGCGGCGGTCGTACTCCAGTTGCCACAGCCGGTCCTCGGCGGCGGCGCGGCCCAGTTCGAACCACGCCTGGTCCTCGGTTTCCGCCACCACCGTCGGGATCCCGTACGCGTCGCGCGTGATCATGCGGCCCCGACTCGCGCGGTCTCGGCGTAGTGGCACGCCGCGGCCCGCGTGTCCGCGAGCGGGCGCAGCGCGGGATCCTCGGTGCGGCACCGGTCCGTCGCCAATGGGCAGCGCGGAGCGAACGCGCACCCGCCCGAGCGGGTCAGCACGCTGGTGGCTTCGCCGAGGTGGGCCACCGGGTCCTCACGGGTGTGGTCGCGCACACGCGGGCGTGGCGCGGCGGCGAGCAGCAGCTGGGTGTACGGGTGGCGCGGATCCGCGAACAGCTCCTCGGTGTCACCCTCCTCCACGATCCGGCCGAGGTACATCACGGCCACGCGGTGCGCGAGGTGGCGCACCAGCGCGAGGTCGTGGCTGATGAACAGGTAGGTGATCCCGCGCTCGTCCTGCAGGCGCCGCAACAGGTTCACCACCTGCGCCTGCACCGAGACGTCCAAGGCGGACACCGGCTCGTCGCACACGAGGAACTCCGGGTCGAGCGCGATGGCCCGTGCGATCGCCACGCGCTGGCGCTGCCCGCCGGACAGCTCGTGCGGGTAGCGCTGCGCCAGCTCCGGCGCGAGGGTCACGGCTTCGAGCAGCTCACGCACGCGGGCCTCGAGATCACCGCGGAACCGGTGCACCCGCAGCGGTTCCGCGACGATCTGCCCCACGGTCATGCGGCCGTTGAGCGAGTCGTACGGGTCCTGGAACACCGGCTGCATCGTGCGCCGCAGATCGCGCAGGTCCTTCTTGCCGATCGAGTGCACGCTCTGCCCGGCGACCTCGACGCTGCCCTCGTCGGGCCGTTCCAGCGCGAGCAGCAGCCGCCCGGTGGTCGACTTCCCACAGCCGGACTCGCCGACGAGCGCGAGCGTGGTGCCGCGCTCGACCCGCAGGCTCACGCCGTCGACGGCCGCCATCGTGCCGCCGCGCACGGCGTAGCGCTTGACCAGTCCTTCCGCGACCACGAGATCCGACATCACGCGACCTCCTGTGCCGTGCGGGAAACGGGGTGCCAGCAGGCGACCCCGTCGGTGAGGGACGGGGCGGTGGCACAGGTGTCGTCGGCGTGGTCGCACCGGGGCCGGAAGGGGCAGCCCTCGATCACCGCGCCGACGGCGGGGACCTGCCCGGGGATGGTGGGCAGTTCCCCGTCCACCGGACGGTCCGGGTCGGGCACCGAGCGCAGCAGCGCCGCGGTGTACGGGTGGCGCGGAGCTTCGAGAACCTCGTGCACGGAGCCGGTTTCCACGACCTTGCCCGCGTACATCACGGCCACGCGGTCGGCGATCTCGGCGACCACACCCATGTCGTGGGTGATGAACAGCAGCGCGGTGTCCCGCGTGCGTTCCCGCAGCAACGCGAGCACCTGGGCCTGCACCGTCACGTCGAGCGCGGTGGTCGGCTCGTCGGCGATGAGCAGCTCGGGGCTGCCGGCGAGCGCGATCGAGATCATCACGCGCTGGCGCATGCCGCCGGAGAGCTCGTGCGGCATCTGCTTGGCGCGCGCCGCCGCGTCGGTGATGCCGACCGACTCCATCAGCTCCACGGCCTGGCGCAACCGGGCCGAACGCCGCATCGGCGAGTGGATCGCGAGCACCTCGGCGATCTGCGTGCCGATGCGGGTCGTCGGGTTGAGCGAGCTCATCGGGTCCTGGAAGATCATCGCCGCCCGCGTGCCGCGCAGGCGCCGCAGCTCGCGTTCGCCGCGGCCGATCAGCTCCGTGCCGGCGAGCGTCGCCGACCCCGTGACCCGCGCGGCGGCGGGTTCGAGGCCGAGCAACGACAGCGCGGTGAGGCTCTTGCCGCACCCGGATTCCCCGACCACGGCCAGGGTTTCGCCGCGGCCGACGGTGAGGTCGACGCCGCGCACGGCTTCGCGGCCGGCGCCGAAGGACACCTTCAGGTCCTGCACTTCGAGCAGCTCAGTCATGAGCGGGCCTGCCCAACTGTTCGAGGGGGACGGTATCGCCGACACCGTGTTCACGGTGGTGCTCGGCGAGCTCACCGGCCGTCGGCGTGGCCAGCCGCGGATCGGCGACGACGGGGGCGAGCAGCGCTTCCAGCGCGGCCACGCGAGCGGGCCGACCGGAGAGCCACGGGTGGACGGTGATCATGCACAGCGAGCCGAGCTTCTTCGCCGCGGCGATCTCGGCGGCCCAGCCGGCCAGCACCTCGGGGGTGGTCGTGGGCGGGCGCGGATCACCGCCGACGTACCGGTAGTACGGCGCGTCGTCGGTGGCCCAGTCGACGGGGACCTCCACGATCCCGTCGACGACGTAGGGCCGGTCGTCGCCCATCAGCGAGCTGTCGTAGGTCACGCCGAGCTCGCGCAGGACGGGGAAGACCTCCGTCGTCATGTCCCAGCTGGGGGAGCGGTAGCCGGCGGGCCGTTCGCCGGTGATCGCGGCGAGCGTGTCGGCCGCGCGGGCCAGCGTGCGGTACAGCTCGTCGCGCGCCAGGCCGGTCGGGGCCTCGTGGCACCAGCCGTGCAGCGCGAGCTCGTGGCCCCGCGCGTGCACCTCGGCGACCTGCTCCGGGTACTTCGCGGCGATCCAGCCGGGTACGAACACCGTGGCACGCAGGTGCAGGTTGTCCATCATGGACAGCAGGTTGCGGATCCCGCGCCGCGGGCCGTAGCGGCGTTGTTCGAGCTCGCCGACGGACACGGGCGGGTTTTCCCGTGTCCGCCACAGGTGCGGGGATTCGCCGTCGAAATCGAGGGTGAAGCAGACGGCCGCGCGGGCGCCGCCGGGCCAGGGGTAGGTCACGACGCACCTGCCGGGGTGGTGGGGGACGGCGCCGGGGTGAAGTCGCCGGCGGTGCGGCCGCCGTCGACGTCGAGGGTGGTGCCGGTCACGAACGACGCGGCGCTCGAGCACAGCCAGAGGATCGCCGACGGCGCGTCCTGGGGCCCGGAGGTGCGGCCCAGCGGGATCGCACGCCGCATCTTGGCCACGTGCTCCTCGGGCAGCGCGCTGACCTCGCTGCCGGGCGCGAAACCCGGGCCCACGCTGTTCACGCGGATCCCGGCCTCACCGGTTTCGAGGGCGAGCGAGCGCGTGAGCATCTCCAGCGCCGCTTTGCTCGCGGAGTACACGCCGCCCGTGCGGGTCGGGCGTTTCGCCGCGCCCGAGGACAGGTTGACGATGCAGCCGGGTGTGCCGGTGCGGGTCATCGTCGCGATCACGTGCCGCGCCAGCTGATACGGCGCCAGCACGTTGATCGCGAAGATCGTCTCCACCGTCTCGCGGTCCGTGGTGGCCACGGGGGTGCGTGGGTACACGCCGGCGTTGTTGATCAGGATGTCGGCCGTCGGCCAGCGGTCGTCGATGGCCGCGATCAGCTCGTCGACGCCGGTGCCGGTGCTGACGTCGGCCACGGCCGCGTGCGCGCCGAGCCGGTCGGCCAGCTCCCGCACCGGCCCGGGCCGGTTGTCGGACAACAGCAGTTCGGCGCCTTGGGCGTGGAAGGCCTCGGCCGTCCACGTGCCGATCAGGCCGGCCGCGCCCGTGATGACCACGCGCTTGCCGGTGAACTCGCCTCGGTAGTCGGGGATCATGCGGCCTGCCTCGCCATCCTGCGCAGCAGCCGCGGACGGGCCACCTCGGCGCGCTTCGAAGGGTCCAATCGGTCGCGGGCCGCGTCGCCCAGCAGGTTCACGGCCAGCACGAGCAGGAACAACGCGATGCCCGGGAAGGTCGCGAGCCACCAGGCCGACGCGATGTACTGCTGGCCGTCGGACAGGATCGAGCCCCACGACGCGGTGGGCGGCTGCACGCCGAGGCCCAGGAACGACAGCGAGGCCTCGTAGATCACCATCAGTCCCAGCTCGAGCGTGGCGACCACAATGGACACCGGCAGCACCTCGGGCAGCACGTGGCGCAGCACGATCCACCACGCGGGCGCGCCCGTCGCGGTGGCCGCGCGGACGAACCCGCGGCCGCGCGCCTGCAGCGTCGCCGAGTGGGCCACGCGGGCGTAGCGCGGCCAGCGCACGAGTGCCAGGCACACCACCACGTTGGCGAGGCTCGGGCCGAGCACCGCGACCACGAGGATCGCGAGCAGGAAAAACGGCACCGAGAGCACGATGTCGACCAGGCGCATGATCACCGCGCCGAGCCAGCCGCCGCGCCAGCCCGCGAGCACGCCGAGCGCGACACCGACCACGCCGCCCGCCACCACGGCGCCGATGGCCACGAGCAGAGACACCTGCGTGCCGTAGATGACCCGCGAGAGCACGTCGCGCCCGAGGGCGTCGGTGCCGAGCCAGTGGTGTCCGCCCGGCGGCAGCAGCCGCTGCGCGAGGGTGACCTTGTCGGGGTCGAACGGCGCCAGCACCGGCGCGAAGATCGCGGCCAGCACGTAGATCGCCAGCACGACCAGGGGAATCAGGATGGCCCGCCGGGTCATGCCGCACCTCCTCGGGCACCGGTGGCGACGCGCCGGTCGATCACGCCGTAGAGCAGGTCGGTCAGCAAGTTGATCAGGATGTACACGGCGGAGGCGAACAGCACGATCGCCTGCACCACAGGGAAGTCGCGGGCCGACACCGACTGGATCGTCAGCTGCCCGATCCCCGGCCACGCGAAGATCACCTCGGTCACCACCGCGCCGCCCAGCAGGTTCGCCAGTTCGAGCGCGGCGACGGTGAGCACCGGGATCGCGCTGTTGCGGGCGAGGTGGCGCAGCACCAGCCGCGTGGTGCTCGCGCCCTTGGCCCGCGCGGTGCGCACGTAGTCCTGCGACAGCTGTTCCAGCACCGCGCCGCGCGTGACCCGCGCGATCGCCGCAGCCGACAGCGAGGCGAGCGTGACCGCGGGCAACAGCAGGGAGAGCGGGCCGTCGTACCCGGTCGAGGGCAGCCAGCGCAACGCCACCGAGAACACGAGCACGAGCAGCAGCCCGGTCCAGAACGCGGGCATCGCCTGTCCGATGAGGACGATCGGCATCAGCACGCGCTCCTGCCACCGGCCGCGTTTCAGCGCCGTGATCACCCCGATCACCACACCGAACACCACAGACAGGATCAGCGCGGCCACCGCGAGGTTCGCGGTGTAGGGCAGCCGCTCGGCGATGAGCGCCGTGGCCGGCCGGTTCTGCACGTACGAGTAGCCGAGGTCGCCGCGCACCGCGTTGCCGAGGAACGAAAGGTACTGGTGCCACAGGGAATCACTCAGCCCGAGCTGCTCGCGCACCCGCTCGATGTCGGCCGCCGTGGCACCCTCGGGCACCAGCAGGCGCGCCGGGTCGCCGGAGAGGCGCAGCGCGAAGAACACGATGGTGGTCACCCCGAACAGCGCGAGCACGGCCTGGCCGAGGCGCCCCGCGACGTACCGGGGTGTCGCGGGCAGGCTCCTCGTCCGCTTGCGGCGGGCGGGCACCGCGGTCGCCGTCATGTCAGCTCACCTTCATCTGGTCGAGGAACAGGCTTTCCGACGCGTCGGGTGTCCACTGCAGACGCGAGTTCGCCCCGTACACCGCGTAGGCCTGGAACAACCCGATGCCGGGCAGGTCGCGGTTGAGCAGGTCGAACGCCTGCGAGTACAGCTTGGTGCGCTGCCCGGGATCGATCGTCTCGCGGGCCCGCTCCACGATCTTGTCGAAGTCCGGGTTGCTGTAGGAGCTCCAGATCTCCCCGGTGTGGAACAGCGGGTAGATCACGCCGTCGGAGTCGAGGCACGAGCACGACCACTTGCCGAACCGGATGGACCCCCACTCGTGCGACGGGTCCTGCACCTTCTTCAGGTACGTCGCCTGGTCGCTGTTCTGGATCTCCACCTGCAGCCCAATCGCCGCGAGGTCACCCTGGATCGCCTGCACCACCTGCGGGTCGAACGACGGCGAGGTCGCCATCACCAGCTTCGCCCCGACCGCGTTTGCCTGCTGCAGCAGCTTTTTCGCGTCTTCGGGATCGTGGTGGTTGTCCGGCAGCGATTTGTCGTACCCGAAGGCGAGCGGCGTGGCCATCGAGTTGATCGGCTTCGCGTACCCGCGCTGGAGGTTCTTGATCAGCGCGTCGTAGTCGATCGCCTCGGCGATGGCCTTGCGCACGCGCGGGTCGTTGGTCGCGCCACCCTTGATCGTGTTGTAGGCGAGGTAGGCCACGCGTTCCGTCGGCGTGGACAGGATCGCCAGCGTCGGGTCGCGGCGGATCTGGTCCGCGGCGTCCGGCGTGAGCGTGGTCGCGAGGTCGACCTTGCGGGACTGCAGGTCGGCCACGCGGCTGGCCACGTTGGGCACCGCGCGGAACACCGCCGTGCGGATCTGCGTGGGCGGACCCCACCACTTCGGGTTGGCCGTGAGCACGACCTCGGACCCGGCCGTGGCCGACTGCAAGGTGAACGGGCCGGACCCGATCGGCTTCACGGCGAACTGCTTGGCCCCGACCCGCTGCACGTAGGCCTTCGGCACCACCGAGAGCGTGGTGAGGTAGCTCAGCAGCGTGGGGGAGGGCACCGAGGTGTGCACGACGAGGTCGCCGCCGTCGGCCGTGGCCTTGTCGATCACGGAGAAGTTCGCGTACTGCTGGCTGGCGAACTTCTTGTCCAGGATCCGGCTGATCGAGAACGCCGCGTCCTCGGCCGTGAGCGGGCTGCCGTCGCTGAAGGTCACGCCCGGGCGCATGGTGAAGCGCCAGGTGAGCGGATCGGTCTGCCGCCACTTCGTGGCGAGCCACGGTACGACCGCGTTCGTCTTGGGGTTGCGGCGCAGCAGCTGGTCGAAGATGTTGCGGTACACCGAATACGTGTCGGTGTCGTACTGCTTGCCGGGGTCCAGTGTGGACGGGTAGTTGGCGGTGTCGATCGTAATCGTGCCGGGGCCACGGCCGGCGCTCGCCGGCTGGATGCCGCACGAGGCGGCACCCAGGGCGAGAGCGGTGGCCAGGAGGAGCGCCGCACGGAAACGTCGTCGGTTCATCGGCTCGGTCCTGTCAGATCGGCTGCTGAGGTGGGGACATCAGATCAGATCCAATCGGCGCCACAAGGGCGCGTGAGCAGAGTTAACGCACGCGCAACGCACCCCGCGGCGGGATCGCGTCGGTCTTCGCCAGCAGCGGCGCGTCGACCTCCACGGTCTCGGGGTACTTGATGCCGGCACCGGTGTTGAGCACCACGACCTCGTCGTCCTCGCTCACCCAGCCGGATTCCCGGAGCTGGTCCAGCGCGGCGAAGCACGCCGCGCCCTCGGGGCACACGAAGGCGCCCTCCAGTGCGGCCAGCCGGCGCTGCGCGGCCAGCAGTTCCTCGTCGGTCACCGCGATCGCGGTGCCCTCGGTGGCGCGAACGGCGTCGAGCACGAGGAAGTCGCCCAGCGCCTTCGGCACGGTGATGCCGAACGCCACGGTGTGCGCGTTCGGGAAGAGCGTGCTCTCCGTGGCGCCGGACTTGAACGCTTCGACGATCGGCGCGCACCCGGTGGCCTGGACCGCGACAAGCCGCGGCAGGTCACCGGAGATCCAGCCCAGCTCGCGCATCTCCAGTAGGGCCTTGTAGATGCCGATGATGCCGACCCCGCCGCCGGTCGGGTAGAGGATCACGTCCGGCACCCGCCAGCCGAGCTGCTCGACGATCTCGTAGCCCATCGTCTTCTTGCCCTCGAGCCGGTAGGGCTCCTTGAGGGTGGACACGTCCTGGTAGCCCTCGCGCTCGGCCACCGCGGCGCCGACGAGCTTGCCCGCGTCGCCGATCAGACCGTCCACCCGGTACAGTTCGGCGCCGGCGGCGAGGCACTCCTTCATGGTGATCGCCGGGGCGTCGTCGGGCATCGCGATGAGGCTGTCCATGCCGGCGCGGGCGGCGTAGAGCGCCCAGGCCGCGCCGGCGTTGCCGTTGGTCGGCATGGCCACGCCGCGCACGCCGAGTTCGGCCGCGCGCGAGACGCCCACCGCCGCGCCGCGGGCCTTGAACGACCCGGTGGGCACGAGGCCCTCGTCCTTCATCAGCAGTTTCGGCACCCCGGACTGCTTGCCCTGGTTCGGCAGCGCCAGCAGGGGAGTGAGGCCTTCGCCCAGGCTCACGATGTTGTCGCGCGAGCGGACCGGCAGCACCTCGTGGTAGCGCCAGAGACTGGGCTCGCGGGCCGCGATGTCCTCGCGCGTCACCGTTTCCCGCACTCGTTCCAGGTCGTAGCGCGCGAGCAGCGGCGCGCCCACGGCCGACGTGCCGGCCACCCGGTCGGCCTCGGACCGCTCTCCGGTGCGGGAGCACTCCAGGTGGCTGAGGAACGAGAACGACATGCCGCCTCCACGGGTTCGGGTCGGAATCCCCGGAAGTTTGGATCCAAAACGACCGCACGTCAACCGGAGCGGTGGTCAGGATCGGTTCCGAAGCCGGAACGGCGGTGCACCACCGAACATGAATGATCAAGGGAATCGCGCGCCGAACTGCGGTGACAACACCCTCGCGAGCCGTGTTTCGAGCGATGCGAAATGGCTGGACCGGTGCTGTCAATGCCAGGTACCCGGAACTTCGACACGCCCGCTGACCTGCATCGATCCGTGTTGATCTGTGTGGACCATCACTTGGCCGTGACAGTGTCGTGTCCGATTCGTAATGTCGAGGCCGCTTTGCCCGCGCCGTATCCCCCGAATTCGCGGCGTGTGTTCCCCGAGCGAAGAAAATGGTGCACCAGGATGTCCGGACGACATCGTCACCGGTCGCGGTCGTGGCGGCTGCCCGCCGGAGCCGGTCTGCTCGCCGCCCTCGGGCTGGTGGCTCTCGTGTGGCTCACCGGCGGTACCCCGGGCGGCGGACAGGTCTCCGCCGCCGACCGCCTCGCCCTCAGCGCGCCCCGGCCCTCGCCGAGCGCCACGTCGACCACCACCCCGACGCCGGTCACGACACCCACGACCGCGAGCCCCACCCCGAGCACTTCGAGCACTTCCAGCACGTCGGCCGAGTCCCCGAAGCCGACCACGACGAACCCGGTCGTGAAGCCCAAGCCGAAACCGCCAGTCACGGCCGCGGCGAAGGAAACCGTTTCGGCCGGCAAGGCGTGTTCGTCCACTTTGGCCGGCGCGCAACCGAACGCCGCCCAGGTGGGCAACCACATCCTCACGAAGTTCAAGGTGAGCTCGGTCGGCGGCCGTGCCGGTCGCGCGGGCCAGAGCGACCACCCCTCCGGGCTCGCGCTCGACTTCATGGTCGACACCGCGACCGGCAACGCGCTCGCCGCGTATGTGCTGGCCCACCAGGGCGAGTTCGGCGTGACCTACGTGATCTGGCGCCAGCGCATCAACACCGGCAGTGGCTGGAAGGCGATGGAGGACCGCGGCAGCCCCACCGCGAACCACTTCGACCACGTCCACGTGTCCTTCAAGGCCGGCGCCAAGGTGTCCGTGACCTGCTGACCCCGGAACCGATCAGGGTGTCCTGCTCTCACGCAGGACACCCTGATCCGGCACCGAGTCCCGTCCGGCTAGGGGGTCGGCTTGCCCTGCTTCTCGATCTGCTGCTGGATCGACGGCCAGAACTGGTACATCTGCGTCGGGTACGGCAGGTTGGGGAAGTACTTCTGGTACAGCTTCAGGAACGTCCCGTCGTTGGCGAGCGCGGTGAGCTCCTTGTTGTAGGCGTCGAGGAACTTGGTCAGCTTCTTGTTGACCGCCTCGGCGCCCGGCTGGTCCTGCGGTGAGGTCAGCGCGACCTTGAGCTTGCCCGGGTGCTCGGTGAAGATCTGGCCCACGTGGGTCGAGCCGAGCACCATCGCGTCGAGGTTGCCGGCCAGCAACTGGTTCACACCCGCGCCGTCGGTGGCTTCGGACACGAGCTGCGAGGTCGTCATCTTCTTCTTGGCGAAGTCTTCCTGCGTGCTGTTCGCGCCCGCGCCGACGCGCTTGCCGGCCAGGTCCGGAATGGACTTCGCGGTCGAGCCGTTCGGGACCACGACCACGTTCTGGCCCCAGAAGATCGGCACCGTGAAGGCCACGCTCTTCTTGCGTTCCGCGCTCGCGACCAGGCCCACCGACATCAGGTCGTACTGACCGCTGGTGAGACCCGGCAGTCCGGCTTGGACGGTGGTCGTCTTGTAGACGATCTTCAGGTGCATCCGCTCGGCGATGAGGTTGTTGAGGTCCACGAGCAACCCGACCGGCTTGCCGGTGGCGTCGGGCGAGACGAACGGGTAGTCGCCCGCCGTGACCGCCGCCGTGATCGTGCCGGGCTGCGCGAGGCCGAAGTCGTCACCGGCTGCGGAGTCGCCCCCGCCGCATGCGGTGACGGACGCGGCGGTGAGGGCGGCGAGGCCGAGTGCGCCGAGCGCACGCCTGAGGGGAAGTCGGTTCATGGGTCTCCTTCGCCAGTCCTGGCAGGGAAAAGTGGGGGAGCGCTGACGATGGGGCGGAACTATAGGCTATAGAACTTCAGGCGGTCAACGACTTGTAGTTCCGGCTTCACGGGCTCGCCCGCCGGTGGATCAGTGCAGATCGGAGAGGTTCGGAAGCGCCGCGATCCGCTGGGCGAGCGCGGAGATCACGAGCCGGTAGGCGGCGCCGGTGAGGTGCAGGCCGTCCTCGTGCACCGGTTCGCCGGCGGCGATCAGCGGGGCGATCGAGGCGTCGGTGTCCACGGCATTCGGGGCCGACACGACCTCGCGCAGCGCCTGGCGGTAGGTGTCGAGCACGGCGTTCGTGCGGCCGCGCCGGCCGATGCCGTCGATCTCCTCGATCGAGGGCGGCAGGAAACCGATCAACGTGGCCGGGGCGAAGGCGTCGGCGATCACGCGCAGGTTCTTCGTGTACGCGCCGAGCTCCACGAGCCGGTCGGGTGCGCAGTCGTTGGCGCCGAAGGACAACACCACGACGTCGGGCTCGGTTTTCGCGATCGTGGCCGCGCGCCGCGCCCCGTCGTCGCTCTTCCAGCCGCCCGCGGCGCAGTTGAACACGAGCACGTCGCCGGCTTCTTCCTCGAGCTGGTCGATGCGGGGTTTGGTGAACCGGCCCAGCATGCTGTCGCCGAACAGGACGATCTTGCGCACCGGCTGCCGCCTTCCTCCTGGTGGACTCTCGTGGTTGACTTTCTGGTACTTGTCGCTTAGAAAATACCAACACCTGGAAGCGAACCGGAAGAGGTGGAGCGGTGGCGCGTGACTGGACCCGCGCCGAAGTGGAGCGGCAGCTCCACGGCCGCAGCAACTGGGGCCGCTGGGGTCCGCGCGACCAGCTCGGCACGGTCAACCTGATCACGGCCGCCAAGAAGGCCGAGGCGGCGCGGCTCGTGCGCGCGGGCCGCACGGTGTCGCTGTCCCGGGCGTTCCCGACCCGGCCCGACGTGGACAACCCGCGCCCGGCTTCGCACTACACGACCAAAACCCCGCGGGGCACCGGCGGGATCTCGGGCGACTACTACGGCATCGAGTACCACGGCGTGGCCGCCACCCACGTCGACGCGCTGTGCCACGTGTGGGACGAGCGTGGTCTGTGGCAGGGCCGCGACCCCGATGCGGAGCTGACCTCGCGCGGCAGCCGCTGGGGTTCGGTGGACCACTGGCGCGAAGGCATCGTCACCCGCGGGGTGCTGCTCGACGTGCCCGCCTTCCGCGGCGAGCCGTTCGTGTCGCTCGAGGACCCGGTGACCGGCGAGGAGCTCGCGGAGATCGCGAAGGCCCAGGACGTGACCGTCGGTCCCGGCGACGCGCTGGTCGTGCACTGCGGCCGCGACGCGTGGGACCGCGCGAACCCGCCGTGGGGCACCGAGGAAACCCGGCCTGGCCTGCACGTTTCGTGCCTGGAGTTCCTGCGTGACCACGACTGTGCGGTGCTGGCCTGGGACATGCTCGACCGCGCCCCGAACGACGGGGGAGTGCCGTGGACCGTGCACGGCGCGATCTTCGCCTACGGCCTGGCCGTGGTGGACAACTGCGCGCTCGAACCGCTGGCCGCCGTGTGTGCCGAGGAAGGCCGTCACGAGTTCCTCTTCCTGGTGGCGCCGCTCGTGGTCGAGGGCGGGACGGGTTCGCCGGTCAACCCGCTGGCGCTGCTGTGAGCGCGCTCAGGCCTCCAGCGCGGCGATCGCCCGGCGGCCGAGACTGCCGAGCACGTGCTTTTTCATGGTCCGCTCGGCCGTGCGCGCGTCGCCCGCGATCACGGCCCGCGCGATCTCGATGTGCTCTCGCCGCACGCGTTCCTGGTCCTGCGGGGAGTCCGGTTTGGACTGCAGACCGATCAGGCGGTAGCGGTCGGCCTTGTCCCACAGTCCTTCGAGCAGCGTCATCAGCAGCGGGTTGTGCGATGCCGTGTAGATGCTGCGGTGGAACGCGCGGTGCACGAGCAGCGACTCGAAGCCGGTGGACGTGCTCAGCGGCTCGAGGTCCTTGAGCGCGGCCTCGATCGCCGCGATGTCGGCGTCGGTCCGCCGTGTGGCGGCGAGCTTGGTGGCCAGCGGGTCGAGGCGTTCGCGGACCTCGAACAGGCTGCGGGCCTCCTCGGCGTTGAGCCGGCTCACCCGCGCGTCGCGGTGCGCGTCGATCGTCACGAGACCTTCGGCGTCGAGCCGGCGCAGCGCTTCGCGCAGGGGAGTGGTGCTCACGCCCAGCTCGGCCGCCAGCTGTTCCTGGGAGATGGACTGGCCCGGGATCAGCTCGCCGGCCAGGATGCGCCGGCGCAGCTCCTCGTAGACGTACGCGTTCTTCGTGAGGGCTGGGCGGGGGTTGGTCATCGGCTTGGCAATCTCTCAGCGCGGACAAAGGGGACCGCAAGGATAGCGGTGTCGGCGTCCGCGTGGCGGGCAGGCTGTGGCCTGCGGCCTGCATTCTGTCGTCCCGGATCGGCCGGCCACCGGTGTCCTCCCGGCCCGACTTGTCGCTTCACACAGGGCTACTGAGTGGGTGTATTCGTCTATAGCCTATATCTTCCGCGTGCTTAGTCCACTTGGGTACGTCCCGTGCCCCTGAACTCCGAGGAGCCCGGCCGCCATGACCGCCACCACCGAACCCGATTCACAAGGGGCCCACTTCGTCGGCGCGACCCCGTTCTTCGCCTCCGGGCACGACCAGCGCCTGTCCTACGGCCTGTTCGTGCCCAAGGACCACACCCCGGACGCCGCACCGCTGCCGGTGGTCGTGGTGCAGCACGGCACCGGCCGCTCGGCCGAGCTCTACCGCAACCAGTGGGCCGACTTCGCGACCCTGCACCGCTGTGTGATCCTCGCGCCGCTGTTCCCGGCCGGCATCGGCCGGCGGCGTGAGCTGCACAGCTTCAAGTTCCTCGAGTACGAAGGGATCCGCTTCGACGAGGAGCTGCTGCACATGGTCGAGGAGGTCGGTGAGGAGTTCAACACCGAGACCGAGACCTTCTACCTGCACGGGTTCTCCGGTGGCGGGCAGTTCGCGCACCGGTTCTGCTACGCCCACCCGGACCGGCTGGCCGGGATCTCGATCGGCGCCCCGGGGCGCATCACCCAGCTCGACGACTCGCTGCCGTGGTGGCTCGGCACCGGGGGCTTCCGCGAGAAGTTCGGGTTCGATGTCGACCTGGCGGCCCTGCGCCGCGTGCCGGTGCAGATGGTCGTGGGCTCCGCCGACGTGGAGACCTGGGAGATCAACAACGCGGGCGGTCCGAACTGGATGGACGGGGTCGAGAAGACGGGCCGCACACGGGTCGAGCGCATCGAGGTGCTGCGCGACAGCTTCGAGCGCAACGGGATCCCCGTGCGGTTCGACGTGGTGCCCGGGGTGGCGCACCAGGGCAGCGCGGTGATCCCCGTGGTCCAGCACTTCTTCGGCGGCCTGTTGGCTGCCCGGCGCACCGTCTGAAGCGCGCACTTCATCCGTTGACTATCTTGTCGAACCTGCTACCGTGAGCGCCACGCCAAAATATAGTCTATAAGGCGAATAGCCGGCCGGTCGGTCACCGAACCCGTCGCCGATCCCGGGAGCCCGGGGTCCGCGAGCCCTGCGGGCGGTCCGCGGCCGGCCCGAGGTAAGGACACCTGCTCCCATGGGCGATTTCCTGCATTCCTTCTTCGACCTCCACCAGATCCTCGCCGTGCTGCCCTCGCTGCTCGGGGAGGGCCTGCGCAACACGCTGATCATCGCGTCGCTCGCGCTGGTGCTGGGACTGGTGGTCGGCCTCCTGCTGGCGCTGCTGCTCATCTCCACGCGCTGGTGGCTGCGGCTGCCGGCTCGCGTGTACGTCGACGTGTTCCGCGGTCTCCCGGCCATCGTCACGGTGAGCCTCATCGGCATCGGGCTGCCGTCGGCGGGCGTGCGCTTGTTCGGCCAGTCGCCGATGGGGTACGCGATCCTCGCCGTGGGCCTGATCAACGCGGCCTACATCGCCGAGATCTTCCGCTCCGGCATCCAGAGCGTGCCGCCGGGGCAGACGGAGGCCGGGCGCAGCCTCGGCATGAGCCACCTGAGCACGCAGCTGCTCGTGGTGGTGCCCCAGGGCATCCGCAACGTGCTGCCGGCGCTGGCGAACCAGTTCATCGTGGCCGTGAAGGAGAGTTCGCTGGTGTACCTGCTCGGGTTGGCCGTGGGGGAGCGTGAGCTGTACTTCATCGCGCAGCAGGCTCAGTCCATTTCGTACAACTCGTCGTCGTTCGTGGCGGCGGGCCTGGTGTACATCGTGTTCACGGTGCCGCTGACGCACCTGGTGAACTGGTTCGACAAGCGGCTGCGCGAAGGCCGCCGCCCGGCGAGCGGCGGGGGCGGTGGCGGGCCCGCCGAGACACCACAGCCGCTGGTCCCCGTCGGTGCGACCGGATTCGAAGCGGGGGCATGAGGATGGACGAGGTCACGACCGTCCCCGAGCGTTCAGCCGACGCGGAGACCGACGTCCCGGCGATCGAGCTGCTCGACCTGCGCAAGTCCTTCGGCCTCGTCGAGGTGCTCAAGGGCGTGTCCGCGACGGTCGCGCGCGGCGAGACCGTGTGCCTCATCGGTGCCTCGGGCTCCGGCAAGTCGACCCTGCTGCGGTGCGTGAACCTCCTGTCGCCGCCGACTTCGGGCACGATCCGGCTGCACGGGCGGACGATCACCGACCCCAAGGTGGACCTCAACGCCGTGCGCTCGCGCACCGGCATGGTCTTCCAGCACTTCAACCTGTTCCAGCACAAGAGCGCGGTCGACAACATCGCCCTGGCACTGCGGCGCGTGCGCAAGATGTCGCGCGAGGAAGCGCGCGAGCGGGCGCTGGCGCAGCTGGACAAGGTCGGCCTGCGGGCGCTCGCGTCCGCACGGCCCTCGCACCTTTCGGGTGGGCAACAGCAGCGCGTGGCGATCGCGCGGTCGCTGGCCATGGAGCCCGACATCATGCTGTTCGACGAGGCGACCTCCGCGCTCGACCCCGAACTCGTGAAGGGCGTGCTCGACGTGATGCGCGACCTCGCGACGGCGTCCGGGATGACCATGATGGTGGTGACGCACGAGATGAACTTCGCGCGTGAGGTCGCCGACCGCGTGCTGTTCGTCGACAGCGGCGTGATCGCGGAGGAGGGCCCGGCCCGCGAGTTGCTGACCGACCCGCGCACGCCGCGGCTGAAGTCGTTCCTTTCGCAAGTCCTGTAACAAGTTCCGCACGAGAACGGTGAGCATGAGCAACGCCAACCCCGACTTCGACCCGGCCCCGGTCCACGCACTGCTGGAAACCCTGGCCTCGCGCGGCATGCGCGTGCACTCCCTGCTCGTGCACCGCCACGGCCGGACGCTGCTCGACCTGTGGCAGTGGCCGCACGAACCCGAGCTGCGGCACAAGATCCACTCGGCCACGAAGAGCTTCACGGCCGCGGCCGTCGCGTTCGCCGAGGCCGAGGGCTTGCTCTCGCTCGACGACCCGGTCGTCGGGTTCTTCGCCGACCGGCTGCCCGCGCCGGCGAGCGAGAACTTCAGCCGCATGCGCGTGCGCGACCTGCTCACGATGTCCACGGGCCACGCGCGCGGGCTGTCGGGCGCCACGACCCGCCTGCGCCGCACGGGCTGGGTCGGGGAGTTCCTCGAGGAACCGGTCGTCGAGCTGCCGGGGCGCAACTTCACCTACAGCAGCACCACGAGCCACGTCCTGTCGGCCATCGTGCAGGAGGTGGTCGGCCAACCCGTCGACGAGTACCTGCGCCCGCGCCTGTTCGCCCCGCTGGGGATCGGCGACTACACGTGGGAGCGTGACCCCGAAGGCGTGTCGAGTGGCGGCAACGGTCTTTCGCTGCGCCCGCGCGACCTGCTGAAGTTCGGTGTGCTGCATCTGCAGGACGGCGTGTGGGAAGGCGCTCGTGTGCTGCCGGCGGGGTGGGTGCAGAAGGCTTCGGCGCTGCACGTGCGCCGCGCGATCAGCGGGCAGTGGAACGGCAAGGAGCTCGTGCCGCCCGCGCCCGGCGTCGTCACGGAAGAGGGCTACGGCTACCAGTTCTGGACCACCGCGGCCGGGATCTACAGCGCGTCGGGCATCTTCGGTCAGGAGTGCATGGTTTTCCCGCGCCACGGCGGTGTCGTCGTGATCACCGGTGCCATGGGCGACGGCAGCTACCACGACCTGCCGGGCCTGCTGCGGTCCGCGTTCACCGCAGCCTTCACGAACCCGGCGCGGGAACAGTCCGAAGTGGACGCCCTCGCCGCGTGGGTGGACCGCGCGCGCGAGCCGGAAACCCCGAACGCGACGGCGCATCGTGCGGGCTTCACCGCGACCTACGACTTCGCCCCCAACGAGCAGGGCCTGGTCTCCCTGGCGGTCGAGGTCCGCGACGATCGAGTGCACGTGGACGTCGAGGACGAGCTGGGCCACCACCCGATCGACCACGGCGTGGGCACCTGGATCCGGCAGGACACCGGCGTGAGCGTGTGGCGCCTGCACCACTCCTACCAGGACCCGACCGCCGCCGTGCTCGCCGGCGCCGAGTGGCGCTCGGCCGACGCCGTGGGCCTCACGTGGCACTTCCTGGAGTCGCCGTTCATCGACCGGCTCACGCTGTCCTTCGACGACACCGGGGTGACCGTCGAGCACGCCACGAACGTCAACTCGGGCCCGACGACGCTGCCGTCGGCCCGGGGCGAGCTGCGGAAGTAGTGCGCACCCTCCCGGCCGTGGGGCCTGCCGCCTCGGCGGCGGATCCCACGGCCGGTTTCCGTCAGGGCCGCAGCGCGGCCAGCGCCCGCCGGAGGCGTTCGAGGAACAAGCTGACGTGCTCGTCCTCCCAGACCAGCGGCGGGCGCACCTTGAGGACATCGCCGCGCGGGCCGGTGGAGCCGGCGAGCACACCCTGGCCGACGAGCTCCGACAGGAGCGCGCGAGCGACCTCGCGCGAGGTCGAGGCGCCGGTGGCCAGCACGTCGACTCCCGCGAGCAGCCCGACCCCGCGCACGTCGCCGAGGAGCGGTTCTTCCGCGGCCAGGGCGCCCAGCCCCGCCCGGAGGTTCTCGCCCGTCGCGGCGGCGCGGGCCGGGAGGTCGGTGAGCTCGAGGACGTCGAGCACGGCGTGCCCGGCCGCGGCGGCCGCCGGGGTGGCGGCGAACGTGGAGAAGTACTCGTACCCGCTCGCGAGCGCGTCCGCGATCTCGCGCCGGGTCACGACGGCGCCGATCGGGTAACCCGCGCCCATCGGCTTGCCCAGCGTGACGAGATCGGGCGTCACGCCGGCGAGCAGGAAGCGCCACAGCTGCGGGCCGCTGCGGCCGTAGCCGGACTGGACCTCGTCGGCGAGGTACAGCGCGCCCGCCGCGTGGGCGCCGGAGAGCAGACCCGCCATGAACGCACCGGGCACGTCGAGGATGCCCTCGGAGGTGAACTGCGAGTCGGCCAGAACCAGCGCCGGCCGCTCGCCCGCGGCGCGCAGCTTCTCGTCGGCGCGGTGGATCCGTTCGGCCGCAACGGTTTCCGTGAGCCCGGTCGCCGGTCCGCGGGGTGCTTCGAACGTCGCGACGTGCGCCGGCCGGTAACCCGCGGGCCACTCGTTGGAGCTCAGGTCGGCCATCCACTTCGACGCGCCGTGGTAGGCGTGCTCCGCGATCACGGCCGCGCTGCCGCCGGTGTACTCGGTGGCCAGCCGCCAGGCCAGCTCGTTGGCCTCGGTCCCCGACGTGGTGAACAGCACCGTGTCGAGCGGGGCCGGCATGGTCGCGAGGATGCGTTCGGACAGCTCCACGATGGCGGAGTGCAGGTAGCGCGAATGCGTGTTGAGCCGCCCCAGCTGCAAGCCCACCGCCCGGGTCACGGCGGGGTGCGTGTGGCCGACGACCGCGACGTTGTTGTACGCGTCGAGGTAGCGCGCGCCGTCGCGGGCGTGCAGCCACGGCCCTTCACCGCCCACGATCTCCAAGGGCCGCCGGTAGAACAGCGGGGCGAGCCGCCCGCCCATGGCCTGTGCGCGCCGCGTGGCGAGGTGGTCGGGCGCGATCGCGGCCGTGAGGTCCCGCGTGCCCGCCAGGCGCGCCAGCCGATCGGCCAGCTCGCGCACGGACAACGCCGAGAGCAGATCCAGCGCCTGCTCGCTGTTGGTGTCGTACTGCGTGATGTAGCGGTGGTTGTCGGCGTGCGGCCCGCGCCGGGTCGCCGACACCGCGAGGGTGGTGAGCAGCCGCGCGATCACCAGCTCGCCCAGCACCGCGACCTCGGCCGGGGACAGCGCGCGGTGGCGCTGGTATCCGCGCAGCACCGCGTCGGTGAGGCGCCACAACCGGCCGTCGTCACCGCCGCTGAGGCGCAGCACCGAAGTCAGCGTCACGGCGAGGTCGGCCACGGCGGCCGTGTGGTGCATGTCACCGAAGTCGATCACGCCGGTGACGCCGCCGCGCGAGGCCAGCACGTTGGTGAGGGTCACGTCGGCGTGCTGCACACCCGCCGGGAGCGTGGCCGTGGCCGCCAGCGCCGGGGCGACCCGCTCGGCGAGCTCGCCGAGGCGTCCGGTCGCGAGGCCCGCCGCGGCGAGCACCTCCGGCATCCGCCGGATGTCCCACATCAGCGTGCGGCCGGCGCGGGGGTGGAAGAACCCTTGCAGCGCCACGGAAACGCGCGCCGCGACCGCGCCCACCTGCTCGGCCAGGGCGAGGTCCAGCGGCCCGCCCTCGAGCGGTGAACCGGGCAGCAGCGTGATCAGCCGTGCGAGGCATTCGCGCCCGGCGTCGTCGCGCGGGTGCGCGACGGACTCGCCCGCCGTGGTGGGGACGGTCTCGGGCACCGGCAGCTCGGGGTCGGCGGCGTGCACGTGTTCCAGCGCGAGGGTCTCCATCTCCACCACCTCGGCCTGCTCGGCCGGGTTGGAGATCTTGAGCACGAACCGGCCGTCGACGAGCACGTTGAGGTCGCGTTCGCTGTCGAGCGGCTTCAGGATCGGCTCGGTGAGCGCCCAGTGCTCGCCGAGCACGGCGTGCAGGCCCTCGGGGGAGAACTTCGGTGCCGGCTCGGCGAAGATGCCGGTGGCGGTGGTCATGCTGGGGAGGTTCCTTTCCGGAGGCCCGCGCCTCAGGACGGCGCGGGCGGGTCGTCGGTCAGGGGATCGGGTGCGAGCAGGTGCAGATCCGCGCGCGGGAACAGGTACCGGCCGGGCAGCCCGGCCTCGATCGTGAACGGCCGGTCGTGGCCGGGGTACACGACGTCGGCCCGCGTGCGCACGAGCTCGATCGACGCGGCGGCCCTGTGCTCGTCGGCCGCGGTGGTGGGCCGGCCGGCGCGCAGGGCGCGCGAGGAGGGCACGGCATCGCCGGTGAGCACGGCCGTGCCGTCGGTGGTTTCGACGGTGAGGCCGAGCGAACCCGCGGTGTGGCCGGGCAGCCCGGTGATCGTGACGCCAGGCGCCAGTGCGAGTCCGTCGGCTCCCTCGTCCAGCGTCAGGCCGGCGAAGATCGCGTCCGTCCACGGGGGACTGACCGGGTCGCCGGGCGCGTGCTCGCGTTCGGCCGGGTGCAGGAACACCGCGGCGTGGCCGAAGAGATCGGCGTTCTGCACGTGGTCGTAGTGCGCGTGGGACAGCACGAGCGTGTCGACGTCCCGCACGCCGAGGCCGTGGCGTGCCAGCGCCCGGTGCAGCGCGCGGCGGCGGCCCGCGTGCCCGCAGTCGAACAGGATGCGCCGCCGCGGCGTCTGCACGAGGTAGACGCCGCAGAACCCGATGCTGCCCTGCTCGGACGAGAGCCCGTACCCGAACAGCAGCGGTTCGACGACCGGCGCGGGATCAGTCAAGCTCACCTCGCAGGATCAGCCGGTGCACGTAGGGCAACACCCCGCCGTTCTCGTAGTACGCGGCCTCCCTCGGGGTGTCGAGCCGGGCGCGCACGGCGAACTCGAAGGCCGGCCGGTCCGCCGGACGCACGCGCACGGTCAGCGGCCGCGCGGGATCCCGCACCACGTCCTCGACTCCGGCGAGGTCGAACTCCTCCGTGCCGTCGAGCGCGAACGTTTCCGCGCTCTCGCCGTCGAGGAACTGCAGCGGCAGCACGCCCAGCGCCACGAGGTTGGCCCGGTGGATGCGCTCGAACGACTGCGCCAGCACGGCTTTCACCTTCAGCAGTGCGGTCGTCTTCGCCGCCCAGTCGCGCGAGGACCCCGTGCCGTACTCGCGCCCGGCGATCACGATCAGCGGCACGCCGGCCGTGGCGTAGGACTGCGAAGCCTCGTAGATCGGCACCAGCGCACCGTCCCGCGTGAAATCGGGGGTCACGCCGCCGCCCGCGCCGGGGGCGAGCCGGTTCGGCAGCCGCGGGTTGGCGAAGCCGCCGCGCACCATCACCTCGAAGTTGCCGCGGCGCGAGGCGTAGGTGTTGAGGTCGGTCTCGCCCAGCTCCGTGAGGTAGCGCCCGGCACTGCTCGACGCGGGGATGCGGCCGGCGGGGCTGATGTGGTCGGTCGTCACGGAGTCGCCCAGCAGCAACAGCGTCCGCGCGCCCGTCACGTCCCGCGCCGGCTCGACGGTCCCGGTCACGCCGTCGAGGAACGGCGGGCGGCGCAGGTAGGTCGAGTCCGGTTCCCACGCGAAGTGGTGGCCGTCGGACGCGGGCACGCCCGCCCAGTGCTCGTCGCCGCCGAACACGTCGGTGTAGGCGGCGCGGAACAGCTCGGGCGTGAGGTGCGCGCGGACGACCTCGTCGATCTCCGAGTCGTCCGGCCACAGGTCCGCGAGCAGCACAGGGTTGCCGTCGGTGTCGACGCCCAGGGGCTCGGTGGTCAGGTCGTGCTTGACCGACCCGGCGAGCGCGTACGCGACCACCAGCGGGGGAGAGGCGAGGTAGTTGAGTGAGACGTCGTTGTTGATGCGGCCGTCGAAGTTCCGGTTGCCCGACAACACGGAGGCCACGACCGCACCGCGCTTGGCGACCGCTTCGGCGGCACTCGGGAGCAGCGGCCCGGAGTTGCCGATGCACGTCATGCAGCCGTAGCCGACGAGCTGGAACCCGAGCTCGTCGAGCGGCTCGCTGAGCCCGGCGCGCGTCAGGTATTCGGTGACCGTCTTCGACCCGGGCGCCAGACTCGTTTTCACCCACGGCTTCACGGTGAGGCCGCGCGCGCGAGCGTTGCGCGCCAGCAGACCCGCGGCCACCATCACGTGCGGGTTGGACGTATTGGTGCACGACGTGATGGCCGCGATCGCGATCGCTCCGTCGGCCGCGGCTTCGCCGGGGTCGACTGCGCGATCGCTGTGTTGTTTGGCCCCGCCTCCGGCGGGGCGTGCGAGATCGTCTTTGAGCCGGCTTCCGGAGCGATCTCGCTCGTGGGTCGCCTCTTCGGCACGCGCGGCGCGCACGTGCTCGACCGCCGCCGTCGCGTTGGCGGGCACGGCGGCGAGCGGGACGCGGTCCTGGGGCCGGCGGGGGCCGGCCAGTGAAGCCGTCACAGTGGAGAGGTCGATCCGCAGGCGTTCGTCGTAACGCAATCCGGCCGCCGGATCGTGCCAGAGGCCCTGTTCCTTCGCGTAGGTCTCCACCGAAGCGACGTGGTCGGACGTGCGGCCGGTGAGGCGCAGGTAGCCGATCGTTGCGGCGTCGAGGGGGAACATCGCCGCCGTGGCACCGAACTCGGGGCACATGTTCGAGATCGTCGCGCGGTGGGCGAGCGGGATCCGGGCCACCGCTTCCCCGGTGAACTCCACGAACTTCCCGACCACGCCGTGGGCGCGCAGCGTTTCCACGACCGTGAGCACGAGGTCGGTCGCCGTGACGCCGGGGCCGAGCTCGCCCGTGAGCTCGACGCCGACCACCGGCGGCACGAGCATGCTCAGCGGCTGGCCGAGCAGCGCCACCTCCGCCTCGACCCCGCCGACGCCCCACGCCAGCACGCCGAGCGCGTTGACCATCGTGGTGTGCGAATCGGTGCCCGCGCAGGTGTCGGGGAACGCCCAGCCTTCGCGCCGCTCGACCACGCTCGCCAGGTACTCGAGGTTGATCTGGTGCATGATCCCGGTGCCGGGCGGCACCACGTGCACGCCGTCGAGCGTCTCGCCCCACTTGAGGAAGCGGTAGCGCTCGGCGTTGCGGGTGTACTCGATCTCGACGTTGCGGCGCAGCGCGTCGGCGCGGCCCGAAACTTCCGTGGCCACGGAGTGGTCCACGGTGAGGTGGCTGGGGATCCGCGGGCGCACGCTGCGCGGGTCACCGCCCGAGGCCGCGACGGCGTCGCGCAGGGCCGCCAGGTCCGTGAGTACGGGCACGCCGTTGGTGTCGTGCAGGAACACCCGCGAAGGCGAGAAGGCGACGACGTCGTGGGCCGCATCGGAGCCACCGCGCACGAGAGCCGTGATGTGCTCGGCGGTGACGGTGTGGCCGTCTTCGTGCCGCAGCAGGTTCTCGAGCAGGATCTTGTGGCTCAGGGGCAGCCGCTCGGAGCCGGGCACGGCGTCGAGGCGGTGCACGCGGTACTTCTCGCCGGCGAGGTCGAGGTGGGCGAGGCTGCCGAAGCTGTCGGCCGGTTCGGACGCTGTGCTCGGTTGGGACGCTGTGCTCAAGGTGCTCCTTCCACTACAGCTTATAGGCTATAATAAGCCCGGAAGTGAGACCAGAGGCCCCGGCGCCGCGGCCGCGGCCGGGCCCCCGAACCACCGTCGCCCCGAGGAGCCCAGCGTGCCCACCCTCTTCGACCGCATTCTCGACGCGCACCAGGGCATCCGCCCGCAGGTGCCGGTGAGCGCGCTCGAGCGCAGCCGGCTGTTGTCGGCCGAGCTCGGCTGTGAGGTGTGGCTCAAGACCGAGCACCTCATGCCCACCGGTTCGTTCAAGGTCCGCGGTTCGGCCAACAAGATCCGCGTGCTCGGTGAAAGCGCGAAGAAGACCGGCGTGATCACCGCGTCGACCGGCAACCACGGCCAGGGCGTGGCCCGCGCCGGAAACCTCGCCGGCGTCGCGGTCACGGTGTACGTGGCCTCGTACACCACGCCGGCGAAGATGGCCGCGATCGAGGCGATGGGCGCCGAGCTCGTGGTGGTCGAGGGTGGTGCGCTCGACGCCGAGCAGGAGGCACGCCGGCAGTCCGAGCGGCTCGGCAAACCGTACGTGGCGCCCTACAACGATCTCGACACCGTCGCGGGTCAGGGCACGCTCGGCGTCGAATTGGCCGAGCAGGCGCCGGACCTCGACGCGGTGTTCATCTGCACCGGGGGCGGCGGCCTGATCGGCGGCACCGGCACGGCGTTGAAACAGCTGAGCCCCGCGACGAAGGTGGTCGGCGTCTGGCCGGAGAACTCCACGTGCCTGCTCGACTCGCTGAAGGCCGGCCGGATCATCGAGACCCCGGAGTTCCCCACGCTGTCCGACGGTTCGGCCGGCGCGGTCGAGCCGGGCTCGGTCACGTTCCCGATCTGCCAGGAGGTCGTGGCCGACACGGTCACGGTCACCGAGCCCGAGATCGCCCGCGCCATGCGGAAGATTGCCGAGGGCGAGCGCTGGATCGTCGAAGGCGCGGCCGGTGTCGCGGTGGCCGGGTTGATCCGCACGGCCGAGCAGTACCGGGGGAAGAAGGTCGCGGTAGTCCTCTGTGGACGGAACGTGGCGCTCGACACCTTCCTGGGCGCGATGGCTCTCGCGCAGGAGTGAGCCGCGCCGGGTGGCGGGCCGGACGCGGCTCGCCACCCTTCAACCTGGCCGCAGACGGCCGGTCACGCCGGGACCACGGCGGCGGACCCGTCGGACCGCGGGTCGCTGCCGGCGGTGAAGGTGCCGTCCGCGGCGAGCGCGACCACGTTGGTGTGGCCCAGAAACTCCGTGCGCGCGGGCACCTCGCGCAGCGGGAAGCCGTCGGCGGCGAGGTCCACCACGGTCGCCGCCGCGAGGTCGGCCTCGTGGTGCACGGTGTCGGAGTCCTGGCCCGCGGCCCGTGCGCCGACCAACCAGCGCGGCGCGCTCACAGCCGCGGCCGGCGAGTCGCCCGCGAGCAGCCGCAGCAGCACCTGCGCGTGGATCTGCGGCTGGCCGTGTCCGCCCATCGTCGAGTTCACCCAGCGGACGCGGCCGTCGGCGTGGGTGACCAGCACGGGCATCAGCGTGTGCCGGGGCCGCTTGCCGGGCTCGATCACGTTGGGGGAGCGGGGATCGAGGGAGAAGCTCGTGCCGCGGTTCTGCACGATGACGCCGGTTTCCGGCTCCAGCAACCCGGCGCCGAAGCTGTCGAACACGCTCTGGATGATCGACACGGCGTAACCCGCCGAATCGGCCGCCGCCACACCCACGGTGTCCCCGCGCGGCACCGACGGCGCGGCGACGGCGATGGCCGCACGGGGACCGGGATCCCGCAGCTGCGCGAGGAGTTCGGCGAAGCCGTTGTTGTCCACGTCCTCGTCGGCGAACGCCGGATCGGCCAGCAGGGTGTCGCGCACGCGGGTGCCGTCGTGGAACAGGCGGCCCAGGACCGAGGCCGGGACCGTCCACGGCGCCGCGGCGAACCCCAGCTCGGTGAGCGCCCGCACGGTCCGCAGCAGCGCGAAGCCCTGGGTGTTGGGCGGGCTGGTGTGCACGCGGAAACCGCCCAATGGCGCGGAAATCGCGGCCGTTTCGCGGACGGTGTACCCGGCGAGGTCGCCGGTGGTGAGGGGACAGCCGAGGTCCTGCAGGCCGCGCGCCAGCGCCGTGCCCGTGGCGCCGGTGTAGAACTCGTCGGGCCCGCCCGCCGCGAGCGCGCCGAGGGAGCGCGCCAGATTCGGCTGAACGAGCAGGTCGCCTTCGCGGAGGAACTCGCCGCGTGGTGCGAACACCACGCGCGACCCGGCGTCGGCTTCGAGCAGCGCGCGGTCGGTCACGAAGGCGGCGGCGAGCGAGCGCGCGACCGGGACGCCCTCGGCCGCGTACGCGATCGCGGCCTCGAACTGCGCGGCCCAGCCGAGGGCGGCGCCGTGTCCGCGCAACGCTGCCCAGCCGCGTACGGCGCCCGGCACGGTGACGGTGTCGGGCCCGCGTTCCGGCAGCCGGTCGCCGTGGCGGGCGCTCAGTGCGGTGCGGTCGCGGGCCGCCGGCGCCGTGCCGGTGGCGTTCACGCAGGTGATCGAGCCGTCGGGTGTCCGCACGAGGGCCACGAGGTCACCGCCGAGCGCGGTGTTGTGCGGGTAGACGACGGTCAGCGCGGTCGCGGCGGCGAGAGCCGCGTCGATCGCGTTGCCGCCCGCGCGGAAGGCCTGCTCACCGGCGCGCGTGGCCAGGGCGTGGGGCGAGGCGAGGGCACCGGTGATCGGGGACAAGGCGGCTCCCTCTTCGCGGGTACGGTGCGACTACCGTAGCAGCCACGACAGAAGTGTCACCAGTTGTATTGAATACTTCAGAATCGACCGGTCCTCGCAGAAGGAGAACCATGCCCCTGATCGCCGACGACCTCCTCGACCAGGCCCGGGAAACGGTGGCGCGTCACCTCGTGCCGACGCCGCTGCTGCCGTTCGCCGCCGCCGGCCTCGACGTGCCGGTGTACCTCAAGTACGAGGGCGCGCAGCCCACCGGCTCGTTCAAGGTCCGTGGGGGCGTCGCCGCCCTCACCGCGTACGCCGCCGACGGCACCCCGGTGGTCACGGCCTCGGCCGGCAACCACGCGCTCGGCATCGCGCACGCGTCACGGCTGCTCGACGCGCAGTCCACTGTGGTCGTTCCCGAAGACGGCTCGCCGGCGAAGATCGCGGCCCTGCGCACGTATCCGGTCGACCTCGTGCTCGCCGCGGGCGGTTACGACGGCGCGGAGGCGCGGGCGCTGGAGCTCGCGGCCGGCGGGATGAAGTTCGTGTCCGCCTACAACGACCCGCACGTGATCGCGGGCCAGAGCACACTCGAGGCCGAGGTCGCCGAGGTTTTCGACGAGGACTTCACGATCGTCGTGCCCACGGGTGCGGGCGGGCTCCTCGCCGGCACGGCCCTGGGTGCCCAGCGGGCGAAGCAGGACGTCCGTGTGATCGGGGTCGAATCCGCCGCGTGCCACGCCGTGTCCGCGGCCGTCGCGGCGGGCCGCGTCGTGACCGTGCCGGTGGGGGACACGATCGCCGACGGGCTGGTCGGCAACCTCGAACCGGGCACGATCACACCGGACATCGTGCGTGCGGCCGGCGTCGAGCTGGTCGACGTCGACGAGCCCGCGATCCGCCGGTCGGTCCGCGAGTTCGCCCTGTCGGCCGGGCTGGTGGCGGAAGGCTCGTCGGCGGCGGCGCTGGCGGCACTGCGTGCGGGCCTGGTGCCGCTAGACCGGCCGATCGTGCTCGTGGTGTCAGGACGCAACATCGCCGCGGACCTGCTCGCCACCCTCCTCACGGAGGGGTGAGCCGGGAGATCCGACTTTCGTGGGTGTGCCGGATTTGTCGCGGCCCGCCACACTGTGCGTCGCGGGACGGTCACCGTCGGTCCGTCCCCCGACGCACCGTGAGGAGCCCCGATGAAGGTCAGGTCGTCGTGGAAGGCCGCGCTGGCGGCGGTCGGAGTGCTGGTGGCGGGCTTGGCGAGCGGCACCGCGACCGCCACGCCGGAACCCGGGGCCGGCGCACCGGTGTTCTGGCGGGTGCCGGTGGCGGCGGGCCAGGTGGCCGGGCTCGCCCGGGCCGGGTTCGACGTCGCCGAGTCCGACCGCGAAGCCGCGTACGTCGTCGGTGACCAGGCTGTGGCGCAGCGGTTGCGCACGCTGGGGTACCGGCCGTCGTACTTCGACACCGTCTACAAGGACGCGGCCGCGACCGCCGCCCGCGTCGCGGGGGACACCTTCTACGGCGGCTACCGCACGGTCGCCGCGCAGGAGGCACACCTGACCCAGGTGGCATCGGCGCACCCGGATCTCGCGACCGTGTACTCCCTCGGCCCGTCGTGGAAGAAGACCAAGGGCCAGGGCGGGCACGACCTGAAAGCCATCTGCCTCAGCAAGAAACAAGCCGGCGACTGCACGCTGTCCACGACCTCGGCCAAACCGAAGTTCGTGCTGATGGCCCAGGTCCACGCGCGTGAGCTCTCCACCGGCGAGCTCGCCTGGCGCTGGATCGACTACCTCACGAACGGCTACGCGAGCGACGCGACCGCGAAGTCCATTCTGGACACCACGGAGGTCTGGGTGATCCCGATCGCCAACCCGGACGGCGTGGACATCGTGGCCTCGGGCGGCAATTCACCCAAGCTGCAGCGCAAGAACGCCGACAACTCCCGCGGCGGCTGCACCGGCACCGACGTCGGCATCGACGTGAACCGCAACTCCAGCTTCGAGTGGGGTGGCGACTCGAACTCGCCGTGCGCCGAGACCTACCAGGGCGTGAGCGCGGGTTCGGAGCCGGAAACCCAGGCGCTGGAGAAGTTCTTCCGCGCGATCTACCCGGTGCAGCGCGGCACCGGCAACAACGACCCGGCACCCACGACCGCCCGGGGCACGATGATCACGCTGCACAGCTACGGCAACGACATCGTGATCCCGTGGGGCTTCACCCAGGCCACCTCACCCAACGACGCGCAGTACCGCAAGCTCGGCGCCAAGTTCACCGCGGCCAACGGGTACCTCGTGGGCACCAACCGCGAAACCGTCGGCTACGACACGAGCGGCACCACCGACGACTTCACCTACGGGGCCCTCGGCGTCGCCAGCTTCACCTTCGAAGTGGGCGCCTCCAGCGGCACCTGCGGCGGGTTCCTGCCCCAGTACTCCTGTGTGGACAGCACCTTCTGGCCGAAGAACAAGGGCGCCTTCATCACCGCCGCGCAGGCGGCCGCCGCGCCGTACCGGCAGTAGGTCCGCGGGTGCCCGGGCGAGCGGTCCGGGCACCCGCGGCCGGTCAGTACGCCGATTCGTGGATGTCGGTGATCAGGTCGTCGGCGTTCACGGCGGCGTGCGCGATCAACCCCGTTCCGTAGTGGCCGAGCACGGACTCCAGCTCGATCCCGGTCGAGTACTCGTCCGGCGGACAGGTCTCGAACGGGAACCCCTGCGGGTCGTTCGCCTCGATCGTCGCCGTCGGGGTGAGCCGCAGCCGGTGCAGGCCCGGCACGTCGACCACGTGCGGGGCGCCGCCCGTCGACTCGACCGTGACCAGGTGGAACTCCGCGAAGCCGCTCGCCCGGGCGTAGCTCGTGAACCGCACTTGCCGGGTTTTGCCCGGGAACTTCAGGCCCGCGTTCGCCACCTCGGCGGGCTTGCGCGGCGACGAGGGCGACCGGGAGGGCGGCGTCACCACGGCCCGCGTCGCAGTCGGGGCCACGGAGGTGGGCAGCGGCGCCGACACCGCGGGCGGCGCGTCGGGCGCGGCCGAGCAGGCGGGGGCGAGCACCACGGCCGACACGGACGCGGTGGCGAGCGCGGCTCTGAACATGGGCGCGCGCGTCATGTGATCGTTCCCCCCAGATTCGCTTGCTGTCACGGGGGAAGACGGCGGTGCGGCGCGCGCGTTGCGGGCGTGACCAAGCCGTGACGCAGCGGCGAAGCGTCCGCTGAAGCCGGCCGCTGGGCAAGGGCGCGGGTGCGCGAGGGAAGGCTCGCGCACCCGCACCCACGTCCAGGTCATCGCGCGGGCCCGCCGCGCCGCACGCGCGACCGGGGTGGTGTGCCCGTTTCTCTTGGGGGAGTGCCCGATGGGCCGTGCGTTTCCGGCCCGGGTGTCACGCGGTGGTTCAGCCGGTGATCTCGATGTCCGGCAGCTCGTCGAGCTTGCCCTTCGGCAGCTCCTCCACGGCGGCGAACACCTTCTTCTGGTGCTCCTTGATCCGCTCGTCGAGCAGGCGGCTCAGCTCGAAGGCGAGTCGGCCGGTCTGACGCACGGTCAGGTCGTCGACCACCGGGTTGATCGCCGAGGTGATCACGATGCCCTCCGGGCTCCCGTCGGCGGCCTGCGTCGCCCCGATCGAGTAGACCTCACGGGGGTTGGCCTCACCCAGCACCAGGTGCTTGCGGATCTTGCGCAACAGCCCGTGCCACTCCACGACCTCACCCTCGACGCCGGTCGCCTTGAGATCGGCCTCGGTCAGGCCCATGCCGCGTTCGCCGGGGCGGAAGCAGCGGGCGTAGGAGTTCAGGGCCGAGACCCACAGCGCTTCGATCAGCACAGGGTCGCGTTGCGCCTCGCCGCGTTCGAGCTCGAGGACCAGGCGCTCGCAACAGCGCAGCGTGAACTGCAGATCGTCGAAGATCGCCGCGAGGTCGGCCAGCGCGAGCGCCAGCGGAGTCCTGAGCTGGCGCGCGTTCTTGACCGGTGCCGTGGGTTGGGACATCCCGGGACGCTCCTGTCCTGCCGGCGAAAGTGTCGCTCCCATCACACCGCACCAACACCTCGCTGACTGTCTCAATCTGCGACGCGGTGCCTTTGGCCCCGCCTCCGGCGGGGCGTGCGAGATCGCCTTTGACGCGATCTCGCTGGTGAGTTGCTTTATAGCTCGGGATCCGAAACAAGTTTGTGGTGTTGGTCGCGCTGGACTGGCGGAGTTGATGCTGAAGTAGTTCTGTGTGAGAACGAAATGGTGGCGCAGGAGAGGGGGCCTGGTGGCGGTGCTGGTGGAGCGGCCGCGGCCGCGGGTGGTGCGCGAGCACCGGTTCGCGGGCTGGTTCGCGGTCGGCGCGGTGTGCTTCGGCGCGTTCATGGGCCAGCTGGACGCGAGCATCGTCACGCTCACGTTCCCGGCGCTGCAGCGGGAGTTCGGCGAGCCGCTGGCGGCCGTGCAGTGGGTGTCGCTGGGCTACCTGCTGACGCTGGTCGGGCTGCTCGCCGCGGTGGGCCGGCTGGCCGACGCCTACGGCCGCAAGCTGACGTATGGCTACGGGTTCGCCGTGTTCACCCTGGCCTCGGTCGCGTGCGGGCTGGCGCCGACGCTGACGTCGCTCGTGATCTTCCGCGTGGTGCAGGCGCTCGGCGCGGCGATGCTGCAGGCCAACAGCGTCGCGCTGGTGGTGGGCAGCGTGCGCCGCGAAAAGATGCGCGCGGCGCTGGGTGTGCAGGCCGCCGCGCAGGCGCTGGGCCTCGCGCTCGGGCCGGCTGTCGGCGGGCTGCTCGTGGACACCGCGGGCTGGCGGTGGGTGTTCCTGGTCAACGCGCCGGTCGGCGTGCTGGGCCTGATCGCCGGCCGGTACCTGCTGCCGCGCACCCGGGAGCGCACGCCGCTCGGCCGTTTCGACGGCGCGGGCGTCGCGCTGCTGGCCACCGCGTCGACCGCGCTGCTGCTGGCGATCTCGGGCCTGTCGGGACTCGCGCTGCCCGGCTGGGCCGTGCCGGCGCTGTTCGCCGTGGGGGTGGCGGCGGCCGGCGCCTTCGTGCTGCGGGAGAACTCGGCGGCGAGCCCCCTCCTGCGGCTCTCGGTGCTGCGCCCGCCGGTCGTGTCGCTCGGCCTGGTCGGGGCGCTGTGCGGTTACCTCGTGCTGTTCGGGCCGCTGGCGTTGCTGCCGCAGGTCCTGGGCGCGCACGGCGCGACGGGGGCGGTGCTCACGAGCCTGCCCGCGGGGTTCGCCGTGGCCGCGGTGGCCGCCGACCGCGTCCTGCCCACCCGGCTCGGGTCCCGCGCGCGCATCGGTGCCGGCGCGATCGTGGCCGCCCTCGCGTGTGCGGTGCTCGCGGGGGTGTCCGGTCCGTGGGAAACAGGCGTGTCGCTGTTCGCGGCCGGGCTCGGTCTGGGAGTGTTCATCCCGGCGAACAACTCGGCTGTCATGGGCGCCATCCCCACCCGGATGTCGGCCACCGGAGGAGGTCTGGTGAACATGGCCCGCGGACTCGGTACCGCGCTGGGCGTGGCCCTGGTGACGCTGTGCCTGCACGCCGGGGGCACCGGCGGCCGCTCGCTCGCGCTCGTCGTGCTGGCCGGCGCGGCGGTGCTCGCCGCGGTCAGCGGACTCGCCGCCCCTCGCCGCGCATGACGCCCGAACCGAACCTCGCCGACGTGGTCGCCCGGCTGCGGCGCGCCATGCGCCGCGCCGCGCGCACCGCCGACCCGGACAACACGCTGTCGGTGGCGCAGCTCGAACTGCTCTCGTGCCTGGCCGAGAACCCCGGTGCGCGCCCCAGCCGCGTCGCCCAGCTGCTCAAGCTCGCGCCGAACTCCGTCACGACCATGGTCACCGGGCTGCGGGCGCGGGACCTCGTCACGCGCACCAGCGGCAGCGAGGACCGCCGGACCGTCGAGCTCGAACTGACCGACAGCGGCCGCGCGGCCGTGGACCGCTACAAGCACCACAACGCCGAGATCCTCGCCGCGGCCCTCGAGCGGCTGCACCCGGCCTGGCGGCACCTGATCGCCTCGGCGGTGCCGGCGCTGGGCGAGCTCGTGGGCGCCATCGACCAGCTCGCGGAGAGCGGCACGTCGGCCACCGACCGTCCCTAACGGACGGTTCAACCGCGGGCGATCGCCAGCGGCACCAGGATTTCCTCGTCGGTCACCGAACCGTGCTGGCCCGTCATCCGGCTCAGCCGGGGTTCGCCCTCGGTGCGCACGACCGCGCCCGTGCCGCGGGCCGCGACCACGACGTCGCCGATGCGGGGGAGCACCGCGCCGGCGACACGAGGCCCGAACCAGCCCGCGTCGACGGCCTCTTTCCGCCCGAGCACCCAGGCGCGGTCGCCGAGCGTTTCGCGCCACGCCGCGAGCACGTCGGGCGCGGCGCCCTCGACGGCGTAGACGTGGCGGGCGCGGGCTTCGCCGCCGAGGGCGCGCACGCCGGCCTGCAGCGCCGGCTCGTGGTCGAAGTCGACGCGTTCGCCGACGGTGACCATGCCGTGGTCGGCCGTCACGACCAGCGCCGCGCCGTGCGGCAGGGCGCCGGCGATGGTCTCGGCGAGTCGGTCGACGTAGGCGAGCTGGTAGAGCCACGGTGTGCTGCCGGGACCGTGCACGTGCCCGAGCAGGTCGAGGTCGGCGTGGTAGGCGTAGCACAGGCTGCGGGGCCGCTCCAGCGCCTCGACGACCGAAGCCGTGAGGTCGCCGAGCGCGTGCACACCCCGGAACTCGCCGCCGCGCAGGGCCGCGCGGGTGAGGCCGCTGTCGCGCTGGTCGCGGGGCCCCACCACGCGCACGCCGACGCCCGCGGCGACCGCCCGCTCGAACGCGGTGGGCCGCGGCTGCAGCTGCTCGGGCACGACGCGGTCGCGCAGGTCGATCGGCTTGCCGCCGGTGTGGCGGCGCCAGCCGAGGACGTTCAGCACGTCCCGCCCGGCGTCGAACGCATAACCGACCACGCCGTGCTCGCCCGGCGTGAGCCCGGTGCCGAGCGAGGCGACGCTCGTGGCCGTGGTGCTGGGGAACCCGGCGGTGATCGGCCGGGCTGCCAGCCGCGAGAGGAACGGCGCGGCGTCGGCGTGCTCCTGCAGCGAGGCCCAGCCCAGGCCGTCGACGAGCAGCACGCACACGCGGTCGGTGGCGGGCAGGTCGAGGGTGTGCCGTCCGCCGGCGACGCCGAGCCCGGCGAGGACCGAGGGGACGACGTCGGCGAGCGTGCCCGCCGCGTACCGCCGCGCGAGATCTGGCATGCGCCTCACCTTAGGGCGACGGGGCCCGCGTAAGGATTCAGAAACGAAGGTGTGTCGATTCGTGGCGTACAAAGGGATGGTGATGCCGGTGTCCGTCGTACGAGCAGAGCGCGGTCGTCGCTGGGCGGTGGTCGCCGTGGTGGCCGTCGCGCTGGTGACGCTGCCCTCGCTCGTCGTGGCGCTGCGGCCCGCCGGGCCGGGTGCCGACGCCGGGCGGCTGCGCGACCTGGTGCTGGCCTCGGCCGCGAAGCCGTACCAAGGGCTCGCGCAGAGCCGCGGCTCGCTGGCCATTCCCGAGCTGCCGGACCTCGCCGACGTGTCCGCCCTGTTCTCCACGACCACGACCACCCGAGCGTGGTACGCCGGGCCGGACCGCTACCGCGTGGCCGTGCTGACGACGACCGGCGAGCACGACGTCTACCACCTGCCCGAGGGCGAGTACACCTGGGACTACGGCGCGAACATGCTCACGCAGCTCACCGGCGACCCGGCCGTGCGGCTGCCTCGGGCGGGGGATCTGCTGCCTCCCGAGCTGGCGCGGTGGGCCCTGCGCTCGGCCCCGGCCGACCCGGTGAGCGCCCTGCCGCCGCGCAACATCGCGGGTGTGCCGGCTGCCGGGTTCCGCCTGGTTCCGGCCGATCCGGCGACGACGATCGGCGGGGTCGACGTGTGGGCCGATCCGGTGACGGGCGTGGCGCTGCGGGTCGAGGTGACCGCGCGCGGGCAGCGGGCGCCGATGCTGTCGAGTGAGTTCCAGGACGTGTCGCAGACCGCGCCGGTGGTGACCGCGCCCGGACCCGTGCCGGGCAGCGGCTTCACCATCACCAACGCACCCGACCTGTCCGGGGCGCTCGGCGCGCTGGGCCGCGCCCGCCTGCCCACCTCGCTCGGCGGCCGGCCCGTGCGCACGGCGAACTTCGGCGGCGTGCAGGGGGCCGCGCTCTACGGCACGGGCCTCGCGACGTTCGCCGTGGTCGCCGTGCCGCGCGCGGTCGCCGACGGCGCCGCCGACGCCGCGGGCAAGGCGGGCGGAACGACCACAGCGCAGGCCGTGCAGCTCTCGGTCACGCCGCTGTCGCTGGCGATCGTGCGGCCACCGGGCTCGCGGCGCGGTTACCTGCTCGCCGGGCTCGTCACACCGGCGGTGCTCACCGCGGCGGCGGCCGATCTGGCCACGCTGCGCCGGAGCGGCCGATGATCGTCACGAGGGGGCTGACCAAACGCTACGGCCGCACGCTGGCGGTGGACGCCGTCGATCTCGAAGTGCGTGAAGGCGACCGCTACGGCTTTCTCGGTCCCAACGGCTCCGGCAAGACCACGCTCGTGCGGATGCTGCTCGGGCTCGTCTACGCCACGAGCGGCGAGATCGAGGTGCTCGGGCAGCCGGTGCCGAAACGCGTGGCCGACGTGCTGCCCGACGTCGGCGCGCTCGTCGAGGGCCCGGGCGCCTACCCGCACCTGTCGGGCCGGCGCAACCTCGCCCTGCTCGACGCCACCGGCCGCCGCGGCTCCCGGCGCACCCGCCGGCGCCGCATCGAGGAAGCGCTGGAACGCGTGGGCCTCGCCGGCGTGGACCGGCGGCCGGTCAAGGCGTACTCGCTGGGCATGCGCCAGCGCCTCGGCCTCGCCGGGGCCCTGCTCAACGCCCCGCGCCTGCTGGTCCTCGACGAGCCCACCAACGGCCTCGACCCCCAGGGCATCAAGGAGATCCGCGAGCTGCTGCTGGACCTCAACCGCGCCGGCACCACAGTGTTCCTGTCCAGCCACCTGCTCGCCGAGATCGAACAGCTCTGCACCCGCGTCGGCGTCGTGGACCACGGCCGCCTCGTGCTCGACGGCGACGTCGCCACCCTGCGCGCCGCCACCGGCCGTGTCCTGCTGCGCACCCCGGACCCCGCCGCGGCCGCCGCCGTCCTCGACGGCCACCTCGAACACCGCGACGGCGAGCACCTCGTGGTCCGCTACGGCGACGCCGCGGAGCTCAACACCCGCCTGGTCACGGCGGGCGTGCGCGTGAGCGACCTGCGGGAGGAACACCGGACGCTGGAGCAGGTGGTGCTCGACGTGACGGGCCACGGCTCGGACCGCTTCGGGGGTGCCGGGTGATCGGCGTCGAACTGAAGAAGCTCGCCCTGCGGCCCCGCGTCTGGGTCAGCGTGCTGTTGCTGTGCCTGCTGCCGGCGATCGTGGCGGTGTTCCTGGCTACCGCGGACTTCGCGCCGCCGCCGGGGCAGGGCGGGGCGTTCCTGTCCGCGGTGGTGAGCGACGGGTCGCTGTACCCGGCGGCGGCGCTGGCGCTGGTGCTGCCGTTGTTCCTGCCGATCGCGGTGGCGGTGGTGTCGGGGGACTCGATCGCGGGCGAGGCGTCGGGCGGCACGTTGCGGTACCTGCTGGCGCGCCCGGCCGGGCGGACGCGCCTGCTGGTGGCGAAGCTCGTGGCGCTGGCGGTGTACGTGACGGCGGCGATCGCGATCGTGGTGCTCACGTCGCTGGTGATCGGAATCCTGTTGTTCGGCACGGGCGGGCAGCCGGGCGCCGGTGGCCAGGCGGCGCAGGCCGTCACGTTGTCGGGCACGTCGCTGAGCTCGTCGTCGCTCGCGTTGCGGCTGCTGGGGGCCGTGGCGTACATCGTGTTGTCGATGCTGGGGTTCGCCGCGATCACGATGTTCCTGTCGACGCTCGCGGACTCCGCGCTCGGGGCGGCGCTGGGCGGGCTGGCGGTGCTCATCACGAGCTCGGTGCTGGAGACGCTCGACGCGGCCGCGCCGGTGAAGCCGTACCTGCCCACGCACTACTGGCTCTCGTGGCTCGACTTCTTCCGCGATCCCGTGCTGTGGCACAACATCGACCGCGGGCTGCTGCTGCAGGCCGGGTACATCGTGGTGTTCTTCGGTGCCGCGTGGGCGAACTTCGCGACGAAGGACATCACGAGCTGAGGGCCGTCATGAGCGCAGGGCCGAGCACGAGGTGGGCGCGCTCAACGGCGCCGTGCCGAGCGCGCCGAGCACGAGACCGGTCACGGCCGGGTCCGTCGGCAGGTCGCCGTGCGCGGCGGTATCGGCGGGGCACACCTGTTGCAGCGCCACGTTCACCGCGCCGTCGAGCCGCGCCGACTCCGGCGGCGTCACGGTCCGGTCCAGGCTCGTCCACACCGAGAGCCACGGCAGCCCGGCCGGGATCGGCGGCAGCTCGCGAAGCAGGGCGCTGCCGGGGGTGAGCTGCCGGCACGCCGTGGGGCAGGCGCCCGGTGCGAGCACGCCACCGGCCGTGGCGAGCGTGGTGCCGTGCATCGGTGCGCCGAGCGTGATCACGCGCCGGGCCTGGTGCTCGCCGCCCTCGCGCGCGACCCACAGCCGCGCGACGACCCCGCCCGCCGAGTAGCCGATCACGTCCACCGAAGGGGCGCCGTCGGCGTACGCGCGTTCGACCGCCGCGGCCAGGACGTCGACCTGTTGCAGCAGGTCGCCGGTGCCGTCGCCGGCGAGGGTGAGCACCTCGGTGTCCCGGCCCGTGGCCTGGTGCACGCGGTCGGCCAGCTGCTGGAGCGCGCCGCGCCCGCCGCCGTAGCCGGGCACGAGCAGCACCGGTCCCGGCGTGTCCTGGGCCGGGCTCCCGTCGCGCGGCACGGCGGACGACCCGCCGGACAGCGACACCGCCGCGGTGACCGCACCGGCCACGACCACCAGGGCCACGCCCGCGGCGAGCAGGCGCCGCCGCGGGCTCAACCTCCGAAAACCCAGCGTTCGAAAACCCACCCCTCGCACACCCGGCCACCGCATGCCCCCATGATGAGCCAGCACGTGCGGGACCGCGGTGAGCTCAGTGGTCCGGCGTCACGATGCCGTACTCGTGGATCTTGCGGTAGATCGTCGCCCGCGAGATGCCGAGCAGCTGCGCCGCGCGCGGTTTGTTGCCGTGTGCTTCCTCGAGGCTGCGCACGATCGCGTCCCGCTCGATCGACTCCAGTCCCTTCAACGGCCGTTTCGCGATGGCCTGGTACTCGGCCGGCAGGTCGCTCGGCTGGATCGCACCGAGCCGCCGGTGCTGCGCCACCTTCTTGAGCACCTGGTAGAGCTGCTCGGTGTTCTCCGGCCAGTCGGCCCGCATCAGCAGGTGCAGTGCTGTCGGCGAGCACGACAGGCGGCTGCCACGCGAGAGCTTCGCCAGGAAGAACGGCACGAGCTCGGTCAGGTCGTCGATGTGGCGGCGCAGCGGCGGCACGGTCACGGTGCGCGGGAAGAACGCCAGCGGCTCGGCCAGATCCGGTGTCGTCTCGGCCTCGGGCGCCAGGGTGACCGCGACCCACGGCGCGTTGGCGCCGTAGGCGGTGCGGACCTCTTCGAGCAGCCCCGAGAACGCCTTGAGCGGCTCACCGCGCAACGCCTCCAGGTGCTGCACCACGAGCGTGTCCACGGGGTCGTCGATCAGGTCGCGCCGCAGGTCGCACAGCCAGCTCTCCTGCGCCGCGTCCCGCGCGTCGAGCGTGTGCAGCCGACCGGTCGGATTGCGCCGTTGGTGCACACCCTTGGCCAGGCTCAGCTTTCCGGTGCCCGGCTCACCCGCGAGCACGAGCCACTCGCCGCGGCTGTAGCCGGCGTCGACGTCGTGCGTGCAGCGCAGCCACGACGGAGCCGAACCGACCAGGCCGGGCAGGAACATCGGCAGCATCGGCACGGGCACGCCGCTCGCCTCCGCCTCCGACACGATCAGCTTCACCGACAGCACGCCGCCGACCACGTCGTCCTCGTGCTGGCCGGGCACGCGCCGGCAGTGCATCTTGACCTTGCCCCCGCCCGAAAGCGTGACGGTCGCGGTGTTGCGCCGGTACTCCGACAGCGCCTGCGCCGCGTGCCCGAGCAGGATCGACTGGTCGGCGGAGTTGAGCAGTTGGCGCGCGCTGTCGTTCATCATCACGATGTCGTCGTTGAACGCCATCACGATCCCGGTCGTGCGCCGGCAGGCCTGCAGGTAGGACTGGAAGAGGATCAGCTCGCGCAGGTTGCTGTGCGTGAGCAGCGCCTGCTGGATCTGCTCGGCCGTGCTGCGCGCGAGCGCGATCAACAGCCCGCCCGCGTCCTTGCGCCAGCACGTGAGGTCGATCGCGCCGATCATCTTCCCGGAGATCGGGTGGTGGATCGGCACACCCGCGCACGCGAGGTTCTCCAGGTGCTCGGCGTAGTGCTCGTGGCCGAACACGTGCGTCGGCTGGTCGTCCTCGAGCGCGGTACCGATGCCGTTGGTGCCCACGAACTTCTCGCCGTAGCTGAACCCGGGGACGAGTTCCACGCGCTCGAGGTGGCGGTGCAGGTCGGTGTCGCCGGTGCGCTGGCTCAGCACCGTGCCCGTCGGGTCGGCGAGGATCATGCTGATCGGCTGTCCGTCCAGCTGGTCGCCGAGCCGTTGCATGACAAGTTTCGCGCTGTGGATCAGGGGAGTGTCGAGGTTGACCTCGCCGAGGTAGGGCAGGTCGATGCGGTCCGCGGGCACGCGGAAGTGCCGGGACCGCCACCATGAAGCGAGGATCGCCTCGCGGACTTGGTCCGGCTCAACGGTTTCCGACGTGAGGAACCGGATCCGGGTCCTGGCCAGACCGTCTTCGTCCGGGAGGACCGAGGTCGGAGGGGGGCCAACTTGGCGGGCGGGTGGACTCTTCACCGCAGACTCGACCTCCTGTCGCTGCCACGCCGTTGTGTCGCGGACCGGGTCGTGCCCAGCTTAGGACACGTGTCCAGCGCAGGTCTCACGTTGAGACGCGCTCCTCGCGCGCGCGGGGTTCTCATGGGGAAGTCCGGACGAGCAGCTCAGGAGGACCCGAATGGATGAACAACCCGAGGAAACGTACAACCCGTGGACGGTTGTCGACCTGGTGTTCCGCCACCTCGTGGACATCGGGCTGCACCCGACGCTGGGCACCGGCGGTCCGCCCGGTGACCCGGCCGCGGATCTGCTGCGTGCGCTGGGGATCACCCCCACGGCCGAGGGTGACGTGCGGGTTCAGCACGAGAAGGAGTCGAAGCTGGCCGAGCTGAGGGCCGCGATGATGGAGGACCGCTGAAAAATCTCCGCGGCTTGTCTCGTATTGAGACTCGCGGTTCGGCGGGCCGCCCCCTTAATCGTGTTCGCAGGACTTGACGCCCCCGTCCGCACCGGGTGAACCGGGTACCGAGGTACGGGTAGGGCGAGCCAGCAGCAGCCGTCGTGGCGCGACGGGTAAGGAGAAACCATGAGCCGCCAGAGCGTGGCGAAAGCCCACCAGAAGATCCAGGAGCTGTCGTGGGAACCGGTGTACCACCAGCCGGTGTCGCACTACGGAACCGATTACACGTTCCAGAAGGCCAAGAAGAAGGACCCGCTCAAGCAGGTGCTCCGTTCCTACTTCCCCATGCAGGAGGAAAAGGACCACCGCGTTTACGGGGCCGAGGACGGCGCCATCCGGGGAAACATGTTCCGGCAGGTCCAGGAACGGTGGTTGGAGTGGCAGAAGCTGTTCCTGTCCATCATCCCGTTGCCGGAGATCTCGGCGGCGCGGGCGATGCCGCTGTTGTTCCGCACGGTGCCGAACCCGGAATTGCACAACGGCCAGGCGATTCAGATGATCGACGAGGTCCGCCACTCGACGATCCAGCAGAACCTGAAGCGCCTCTACATGAACAACTACATCGACCCGGCCGGCTTCAACTCGAGCCTGCGCAACTTCCAGTCGGACTACTGCGGCACGATCGGCCGGCAGTTCGCCGAAGGCTTCATCACCGGTGACGCCATCACCGCGGCGAGCATCTACCTCACGATCGTGGCCGAGACGGCGTTCACCAACACGCTGTTCGTCGCCATGCCCGCGGAGGCCGCGGCGAACGGCGACTACCTGCTGCCGACGGTGTTCCACTCCGTGCAGTCCGACGAGTCCCGCCACATCAGCAACGGCTACGCCACGCTGTTGATGGCACTTTCCGATGAAAGCAACCACCAGCTGCTCGAACGCGACCTGCGTTACGCGTGGTGGAACAACCACCGGGTGGTCGACGCGGCCATCGGCACCTTCATCGAGTACGGCACTAAGGACCGCCGCAAGGACCGGGAAAGCTACGCGGAGATGTGGCGCCGGTGGATCTACGACGACTACTACCGCAGCTATCTCGTCCCGCTCGAGAAGTACGGTCTGGTCATTCCGCACGACTTGATCGAAGAAGCGTGGAAGCAGATCTGGGACAAGGGCTACGTGCACGAGGTCGCGCAGTTCTTCGCCACCGGGTGGCTCGCCAACTACTGGCGCATCGACCCGATGACGGACGAGGACTTCGAGTGGTTCGAGTACAAGTACCCGGGCTGGTACGACAAGTACGGCAAGTGGTGGGAGAACTACAGCCGCCTGTCCGTGCCCAACGGGCACAACCCGATCGCGCTGGAAGACGTCGACTACGTCTACCCGCACCGGTGCTGGACCTGCATGGTCCCGTGCCTCGTGCGTGAGGACATGGTCATGGCGGAGGTCGACGGGCAGTGGCGCACGTACTGCCACGAAGCCTGCCGGTGGACCGACGTCGAGGCGTTCCGGCCCACGTACCAGGGTCGCGAGACCCCGAACATGGGCCAGCTCATCGGTTCCCGCGAGTGGGAGACGCTCTACCACGGCTGGAACTGGGCCGACGTGGTGTCCGACATGGGCTTCGTCCGCGACGACGGCAAGACCCTGGTCGCCCAGCCGCACCTCGACCTCGACCCGAAGAAGATGTGGACGCTGGACCACCTGCGCCGGTGCCCGCCGCTGCAGAGCCCGAACGTGCTGCTCAACGAGATGACCGCCGAGCAGCGGGCCGCGTTCCAGGACGACTACAACCGTCAGGGTCCGGCCGGACGTCCCGCAAGGGCCGCGTCCTGACCGGATGAGATGACCGGCCTCCGCCGGCGATCGGGTGCCGCCTTCACGGCGGCCCCGGTCGCCGACGGCGGCGCCCCGGGATGCGTGTGGAACTCCGGCGTTCAGGCAGGGAAGCGATGGGAAACAAGCACCACGTCCGCTTCGAACCGGTCGGCATCGAGATCGAGGTCGACGAGGACCAGAACATCCTGCGTGCGGCTGCCGAGCAGGGCGTCATGCTCATGCACGGGTGCAAGGAGGGGCAGTGCGCCTCCTGCAAGTCGTTCATCCTCGACGGCGACGACGTCGACCACGACCGGTATTCCACGTTCGCGTTGCCCGACTTCGAGAAGGAGGAGGGTTTCACCCTGCTCTGCCGGGCGCACGCGTACGAGGACCTGACGATCGAACTGCTCAACTACGACGAGGAGATGATCCACTCAGGACTGCCGATCCAGGAGGCGGTCGCGGAAGTGGTCTCGCTCGAGGAGATCACCCACGACCTCCGCCGGCTCGTCGTGAAACTCGTGGACGCCGACTCGTTCAAGTTCTTCCCCGGCCAGTACCTCGACTTCGCGGTACCGGGACACGAGGCCACCCGGTCGTTCTCGATGGCGAACACCCCGGGCCGGGACTCCGGCCTGTTGGAGTTCGTGATCAGGATCTACCCGGACGGGTTGTTCTCGCACCTGCTGGACACCGCGGTGTCGGTCGGGGACCGGCTCCACGTCCAGGGCCCGTTCGGGGTCTTCACCCTGCGGGACGCGCCCGAGCGGGATCTGGTGTTCCTCGGGGGCGGCGCCGGCATGGCGCCCATCCTCTCGTTGCTGCGGTCCATGGCCGAGCGCGGCATCGAGCGGAAGGCGACCTACTACTACGGCGCCCGCCGCAAGAGGGACCTGTGCTTCGAGGCCGAGCTCACGGCGTTGGAGGACAAGATCCCGGGGTTCCGGTTCGTGCCGGCGCTGTCTGAACCGGAAGACGGTGAAGCCTGGTCCGGCGAGACCGGTTTGATCACCGAGGTCGTGCGGCGGCTCGAGACGAACCTGGACCGGGCCGACGTCTACGTGTGCGGGCCGCCACCCATGGTGGAGGCGGCCCTGGAACTGCTGCCGGCGCTCGGCGTGCCGGAGAAGCGGATCTTCTACGACAAGTTCACCACCACCGGTGACGCGGACGAGACGTGATCGCGCCCGCGCCGCAGGAACACCGAGAAATCGGGGTATCGACGAGACCCGTGTCCGACGCGAAGGAAAGATACCGATGACATCGACGGCAGAACGCAGTGTGCCCAAGCCCGTCTTCACCGACGCCGAGGCGGGTGCCCGCGAGTTTCCCGACTCGGAGCTGCGGCATTACAACTACTTCACGCCGAAGAAGCGCAAGCAGAGCCACTACGAAGACGTCACCGTCGAGGTGCAGCCCGACCCGCGGCACTACCTGAGCCAGGGCTGGTTGTACGGCTTCGCCGACGGCAAGGGCGGTTACCCGCTCGAGTGGACCGCGCTCAAGGCGTGGGGCTCCGACCGCCCCGAGCCCGTGCGCAGCCCCGGATCCGGCGGCCAGGGCTACCCGTGGCCCGCCCACGGCTGGCACGAGTTCCGCGACCCCAACGAGGAGTGGGAGCTCACCCTCTACCGCTACAACGCCAACGTGGTGCGCCAGCTCAACCAGAACATCGAGGCGGCCCGCCAGTCGAAGGCGTTCGAGCAGTGGAACCCCAACTGGATCAGCTTCGTCTCGCAGCACGTGGGCGCGTGGATGCACGTGGACCACGGCCTCGGGCTGTACCTGTTCGCCAACGCCAACCGGCGCGCTCCCACCAACATGCACAACAACGCGATCTCCGTGAACAGCATGCACCGCATCCGCGCGGCGCAGGACCTCGCGCTGTACAACCTCACGCTGTCCGAGGAGATCGAGGGCTTCGACGGCACCGCGCACCTCACCACGTGGAACGAGGACCCCGCGTGGCAGGGCGTGCGGGACACTGCCGAGGCGCTCACGGAGATCTGGGACTGGTGTGAGGCGGTCTTCGCCGCGAACATCGTGTTCGAGCCGCTGGTGGGCGAGCTGTTCCGCAGCCGGCTCGTGCAGCAGGCGGCGCCGGCGAACGGCGACTTCGTGACCCCGACGCTGATCGGCGCCGAGGAGTTCGACTTCTCCGAACGCGACCTGCGCTACACCAAGGCGATGTTCGAGCTGTTGATCAACGACAGCGAGTTCGCCGACCACAACCGCGGTCTGATGGACAAGTGGCTGTCGGCGTGGGTGCCGAAGTGCCTTTCGGCGGCCCGGACCCTGCAGCCGCTGTGGTCGCAGCCCGACGCGAAGCCCATGCGGTTCGAAGACGGCCTCGACCGCGCCAAGAGCCGCTTCGGCGGCATCCTGTCCGAGCTGGGCCTGCAGGCACCGAAGGAGCTGAGCCAGTGACTGTCTTCAAAACCGCGGAAAGCCCGTTCAAGTCCGACAACACCGCGTCGAACATGTGCGGCTTCACCCTGATGAACAACCAGGTCGGCGCGATCATCGCCGAGGTCGTCGGCAAGCTCGAAAACGTCACCGTCACACCGCTGCCCTCGATGATCCGCGTGGACGCCAAGGGCCGCATGGACGTCGTGTACGCGGACGTCGACGACGCCGCGGGCGAAGAGGAGGGCTGGTTCGACTCGGCGGAGTTCGAGGAGAGCATGTCCACCCACTACGGGCGCATGGTCCACCTCGACGACCGCACGATCATGTTCGCCAACCCCGAGGAAGCGGCCGAGTACCTCGACTTCGACCTCGTGGCGCGCAAGTAGCACCAGCCGGAACAAAGCGGAGAAGCACCCGATTCAATCCGGGAGGAGCATCGTGTACGAAAAGGACGGCGAGAAGTACTTCGTGGTCGACGGGCACACCCACTTCTGGGATGCCAGCCCCGCCAACTGGGTTTCGGGGCAGGAGGAGTACGCCAAGGGTTGGATCGAGTGCTTCCACGCCTACCAGAGCCTCGGCCCGAAGGAGACCCACTGGCCGATCGAGAAGTTCCAGAAGTACGACGAAGAAACGATGATGTACGACCTGTTCGACGCGGGCCACGTCGACGTCGCCATCTTCCAGCCCACCAACCTGCGGCAGTGGTACCGCGAAGGGTTCAACACCACCGAGGCCAACGCCGCGCTCGCCGAGAAGTACCCGGGCCGGTTCGTGGTCAACACGAACTGGGACCCGCGTGACGGCGAGCCCGGGCTGAAGGCGCTGGAAGAACGCGTGAAGCGCTACGGCTGCACGGGCGCGAAGCTCTACACCGCCGAGTGGCACGGCGACTCGCGCGGCTGGAGTCTCAAAGACCCGGAGGCGGCGCGCTACCTGGAGAAGTGCCAGGAGCTCGGCGTGAAGAACATCCACGTCCACAAGGGACCGACGATCTGGCCCCTGGACAAGGACGCGTTCGACGTGCGGGACGTGGACTACGCGGCCACGAACTTCCCGGGGCTCAACTTCATCGTCGAGCACGTGGGCCTGCCGCGGATCGAGGACTTCTGCTTCATGGCCACGCAGGAGCCCAACGTCTACGCCGGCTTGTCGGTGGTCGTCGGCGGGCTCATGCACGCCCGGCCGCGGTTCTTCGCGAAGGTGATGGGAGAGCTGCTGTTCTGGGTCGGTGAGGACAAGATGATCTTCGGCGCCGACTACGCCATCTGGGAACCCAAGTGGCAGGTGGAAGGCTTCGTCGACTGGCAGATGCCCGACGGCGAGGAGTTCGCCGACTACCAGAAGCTCACGGTCGAGACCAAGAAGAAGATCCTCGGTCTCAACGCGGCCCGCCTGTACGGCCTCGACGTGCCCGAGGGGCTCGACCTCAAGGCACCCAAGACCGTCGAGGCGGTAGGGGTTCCGTCGCCGTGACGGCGCCCGGTTCCGCCGGCGTGCGCACCGACCAGACCGCCGCGGTCACCGCGGCGGTCTGGTCGGCGCTGGGGACCGTGCGCGACCCCGAGCTCGACCGGCCGCTCACCGACCTGGGTTTCGTGGCGAGCTCCACAGTGGACCCGGACGGCGAGGCGGTCGTCGAGCTGTGCCTGCCGACGTACTTCTGCGCGCCGAACTTCGCGTTCCTGATGGTGGCCGACTCCTACGACGCGGTGTCGGCCGTTCCCGGCGTGGCCCGCGCCGTGGTACGGCTGAAGGACCACTTCGCCGCCGACGTGATCAACCGCGGGGTGGCCGCGCGGGCCGGGTTCGTCGGGTCGTTCGGCGAGGAGGCGGCCGACGAGCTCGACAGCCTGCGGGCCGACTTCCTGCGCAAGGCCGTGCTCGCCGGCACCGACCGCGTGTGCCGGTCGATGGTCGCGGCCGGGATCGCGCGCGAGGACCTGGCGGGGCTCACGCTCGCCGACGCGCCGGCCACGCCGGACCGCGAACGGCTGCGCGAGCGCCGGCGTGAGCTGGGCCTGCCCGGCGCGGACGCCGATCCGCTCGTGCTGGACCCGGTCACGGGCGAGGCCGTGGCGGCGGCGGACGTGCCCCGGCACCTGGGGGTCGCGCGGCTCACGCGCGTGAGCCAGGACGCCAACTCGGGGGTGTGCCGCGGGATGCTGCGCGCCCGTTACCCGGAGGCCACCGACAATCCCGATACGGAGGAGACGCCATGAAGGCGGTCCGGTTGCACGCGTACCACCAGCAGCCCGTGATCGAGCAGGTGCCGGAGCCCAAGGCGACCGGGCCGCTCGACGTGGTGGTGAAGATCGGCGGGGCCGGCGTGTGCCGCACGGACCTGCACATCATCGAGGAGCAGTGGGCCGCGAAGTCCGGCGTCGCGCTGCCTTACACGATCGGGCACGAGAACGCGGGCTGGGTGCACGAGATCGGCTCGGCGGTCACCAACGTGGCCGTCGGTGACACCGTGATCCTGCACCCGACGCCCACGTGCGGGCTGTGCCACGCCTGCCGCGCCGGCAACGACATGCACTGCGAGAACAACGCCTTCCCCGGCATCGACACCGACGGCGGGATGGCCGAGTACCTGCTCACCTCGGCTCGGGCGTGCATCAAGCTCGACCCGGACACCCGCCCGGAGGACGTCGCGGCGCTGGCCGACGCCGGCATCACCGCCTACCACGCCGTGCGCAAGGCGGTGCCGCTGCTGCCGCCGGGCACGGTGTGCGTCGTCAACGGCGCGGGCGGGCTCGGGCACATCGGCATCCAGTCGCTGCGGGCGCTGACCGCGACGACGGTGGTGGTCGTGGACCGCAACGTCGAGGCGCTCAAGCTCGCCGCGGAGCTCGGGGCCGACCACACCGTGGTCGCCGACGGCACCCACGTCGACGCGGTCCTCGACCTCACCGGCGGCCACGGTGCCGAGGTGGTGCTGGACTTCGTCGCCGAGCAGGGTGCGCAGCAGGAGGCGTTCGCCATGACCCGGCGCGCCGGGTCGCACTTCGTGATCGGGTACGGCAGCAACATCGACGTCCCGACCATCGACATCATCTCCACGGAACGCAACATCGTGGGCAACCTGGTGGGCACCTACAACGACCTCGTGGAGCTGATGGTGCTCGCGCAGGCGGGCAAGGTCACCTTGCACACCAGGCAGTACCCGCTCGACGCGGCACTCGACGCGCTGGCCGATCTCGACGCCGGCCGCGTGCGGGGCCGCGCCATCCTCGTCCCCTAGCCACCCGGTCCCACACACAGGAGGAGCAGCATGGCCAAGGAACTTCGCTTCGGCTCGGAAGCCCGCGACCTGCTGGTGGCGGGGGTGGACAAACTCGCGGAGGCCGTGAAGTCGACACTGGGCCCCAAGGGCCGCAACGTGATCATCGAGAAGATCACCGGTTCGCCCGTGGTCACCAACGACGGCGTGACCATCGCGCGCGAGGTCCACCTGCGCAACCAGTTCGAGAACATGGGCGCGCAGCTGGTGAAGGAAGCCGCGATCAAGACCAACGACGTCGTGGGCGACGGCACCACCACCGCCACCGTGATCGCGCAGGCGATCGTGAGCGAGGGCATGGCGGCGATCGCTCAGGGCGGCAACCCCGTGCTCGTCAAGCGCGGGATCGACGCGGCGGTGGGCCGGCTCGTCGAGCACCTGGAGACCATGGCCCACCCGGTGAAGTCCGAAGAGGACTACCAGCGGGTGGCCGCGATCTCCGCGAACGACGACGGCGCGGTCGGCGCGGTGATCGCCAAGGCGCTGCACACGGTGGGGGAGACCGGCGTCGTCACGATCGAGGAGTCGCCGCGCATCGGCATGTCGGTGGAGTTCGTGGAGGGCTTCGAGTTCGACAACGGGTACCTCTCGCCGTACCTCGTCACGGATCCCGGGCGCCTGGAAGCGGTGCTCGACGACCCGTACATCCTCATGTGCAGCGAGAAGATCAGCAACGTGCAGCAGCTGATGCCGGTGCTGGACAAGGTGATGCGCAATCCGCGCCCGCTCGTGCTGATCGCGGAGAACGTGGAGGGCACGGCGCTGTCGATGCTCGTGCACAACCACGTGAACCGCACGTTCCAGGCCGTGGCGATCCGCGCGCCCGGCTTCGGCGACCGGCGCCTGCACAAGCTCGAGGACCTCGCGGCCGTGGTCGGCGGGGCCGTGCTGTCGCGGCACGCGGGCTTCACGCTGGAGACGATGAAGCTCGAGCACCTCGGCCGCGCGAAGCAGGTGCGGGTCACCGAGAACGCGACGCAGATCGTCGGCGGCGCGGGGTCGGCCGAAGCGATCGAGTTCCGGGTGAACCAGCTTCGCGCCGAGCGCGACCGCGCGCAGTTCGGCGTGGATGAGGACGTGCTGACCGAGCGGATCGGGGCCCTGACCGGCAAGGTTGCGGTGATCCGCGTCGGCGCCGCGACACCGGCCGAGCTGAAGGAGCTGCAGCACCGCGTGGAGGACGCGCTCTCGGCCACCCGCGCCGCGATCGCGGAGGGCGTGGTCGCCGGCGGCGGCGCGACCCTGCTGCACGCGGAGAAGGTGCTGGAGGGCCTCGACCTCGAAGGCGACTACGCCATCGGCGCCGACATCGTGCGGCGCGCGCTGAGCGCACCGGCGATGCTGATCGCCAGCAACGCCGGGTACGGGGCCGAGGAGATCGTGGCGCAGACCCGGAAACTCGGGGACGACGAAGGGTTCGACGCACTGGTGGGCCGCTTCGGCGACCTGGTCGAGCTCGGGATCATCGACCCGCTGCGGGTGTGCCGTTCGGCGTTGCAGAACGGCGCGTCGGTGGCCGGGTTGCTGCTCACCACGAACTCGCTGATCGCCGAGGAGCAGACCCCGTGGGGCGGCAGCGCGGCGTTGATGACGGAATTCGGACCGCTGGACGAGGGCCTGCACCAGCCCTCGCCCGACGCGAGCACTCCGCAGTCGCTCGGGATGGGGCCGTCGGTCGGCTGATCCGGGTCCGACTCGGCCCCCGCGCGCCTCACCCCCGTACGGGCGCGCGGGGGCCTTCCCGTTTCGCGGGGTTGGTGGTGCCGCGCACGGCCGCGATCGCTCCGGTGAGCGAGAACCGGCCAGGCCCGGTGAAGGCGAGGACCAGCAGCGTCCAGCAGAACAGCGCGGCCTGTTCACCGCCGTTGCGGATCGGCAGCACGTCGTTGGGCGCGTGCACGGTGAAGTAGGCGAACGCCATCGACCCCGACCCGAGCAACGCGGCCGCCCGCGTGCCGATGCCCAGGCACACACACGTCCCCGCGACGAGCTGGATCAGCGCCGCCCACCACCCCGGCCAGGTCCCGACCGGCGCCGGTTCGTGGGCGCCGAGCAGCCCGAAGAGCGTTTTGACCCCGTGACAGGCGAAGAGAAACCCCACCACGATCCGGAAAATCCCGATCGCGTGCTCACGGATCGCGTCCAGCCGGCGCATGGTACCTCCACAAAGGACGGTGCCGGGGCGCGGCCGGGCCACGCCCCGGTCGGCTGCCGTAATGGTCCAGACCTCTCGGTGCGTGTGACCAGGTATACCGGCTGTGACGACGGGGCGGTACCTGCGAAAGTGGGGCCTGCCGGGTTGGGCAGCCCGGACTAGGCCGGTGTCACGTCGATCAGGATCTTGCCCGTCGCGCCGTTCTCCGAGGCTTCGTGCGCCTGCGCGGTCTCGGCCAGGGGGTAGCGGTGGACGGGCAGGCCGCGGTCCTCGCCCAGGCGCAGGGCACCGTCGAGCAGGGCGGTGGTGACGTCGGCCGCGGCGGCGCGCAGGCGGTCCAGACCGACGGTGTAGAGGACCAGGAACTGGTAGCGCGAGTTGAGCCACAGGTTGCGCCCGAACTCGAGGGTGATCGTGCCGGTGCCGCGGTCGTCGCCATACACCGCGACGGTGCCGCGGGTGCGCAGGACGTCGGCGTGCAGCCCGGCGTTCACCCCGGCGGCGACCTCGACGATCAGGTCGACGCCGTCGGGGGCGATCGCGCGGATCTCGGCGGCGACGTCGGCCGAGGTGTAGAGCACGACGTGGTGTGCGCCGGCCGCGCGGGCGAGATCGGCCTTCGCCGGGGTGCTCACGGTCGTGATCACCGTGGCGCCGGCCCAGCGGGCGAGCTGGGTGGTGGCGTTGCCGACGGCTCCGGCGCCGCCCGTGACCAGCACGGTGCGGCCGGCCAGGGCACCCGGCGAGAGGCGGGTGGGGCCGTCCTCGGCGACCGTCAGGGCACGGTGGGCCGTGAGCGCGGGGATGGCGAACGCGGCGGCCGCGTCGAAGCCGACGGCGTCGGGCAGGTGCACCAGCCGCGAGGCGGGCAGCACGGTGTACTCCTGCGCCGTGCCCGACCCGGGGGAGTGGGCGGCCGCCAGCAGCACCCACACGCGGTCACCCGCGGCGAAGTCCGTGACGTCCGGCCCGACGGCGTCGACGACTCCCGCGCCGTCCTGGTTGGGCACGGCCGCACCCTCCGGCGAGCCGGGGCCGCGCCGGGACTTCCAGTCCGTGGGGTTCACCGCCGACACGACGATCCGCACGCGCACCTCGCCGGCGCCCGGGGAAGGGACGTCCCGCTCGGTCAGCGACAACACTTCGGGTCCGCCGTGGCGGGTGTAGCTGACTGCTCTCATGTCTCGTGCAAGGCACCGCCGCGCGCCCCTATTCCACACCCCGTGGGGTTTACCCCACACCGGTGACCACGCGGTTCTGGTGACTGCTCGATGGCTCCGCGGCGCCCGGCGCGTCAGGCTGGACGCACGAACCCCAGACACGGAAACCCAGCCGCAGAAACCCAATCCGCAGAAACCCAGCCGAAGGAGAAGCCCGTGGCCGCGAACGAAAAGCCGGACGTGATCCTCGAAGCGGCGGCTCAGGAGCTGGCCGAAGCCACGGCGAACCCGCCGTTCCTCTACGAGATCGGTACCGAGGCTGCCCGCAAGGTGCTCGACGACCTGCAGTCCGGCGACGTGACCAAACCCGCCGTCGACGACGAGTGGATCACGGTGGCCGCCGACGTCGGTGACGTGCCGGTGCGGATCGTGAAACCCGCGGGCACCACGGGCACGCTGCCGGTGGTCCTCTACGTGCACGGCGGCGGCTGGATCCTCGGCAACGCCGGCACCCACGACCGGCTCGTGCGCGAGCTCGCGACCGGCGTCGGCGCCGCGGTGGTGTTCGTCGAGTACACCCGCTCGCCGGAGGCGCGCTACCCCGTGGCGATCGAGCAGGCCTACGCCACCGCGCAGTGGGTCGGCCGTGAGGGCGCGGCCAAGGGGCTCGACGCCTCGCGCATGGCCGTCGCGGGCGACTCCGTGGGCGGGAACATGACCGCCGCGCTCGCGCTGATGGCCAAGGAACGCGGCGACGTCACCTTCGTGCAGCACTCGATGTACTACCCGGTCACCGACGCGGGCATGGACACCACGTCCTACCACCTGTTCGCCCACGGCCCGTTCCTCACCGCGAAGGCGATGGAATGGTTCTGGGACGCCTACCTGCCCGACGTCGCCGAGCGCAAGCGGATCACCGCGTCACCGCTGCAGGCGAGCCTCGAACAGCTCGCCGGGCTGCCGCCGGCCTTCCTGATCGTGGACGAGTACGACGTGCTCCGCGACGAAGGCGAGGCGTACGCGGCGAAGCTGCGTCAGGCGGGCGTGGCCGTGACGACGGTGCGCTACGACGGCATCCTCCACGACTTCATGATGCTCGACCCGGTCCGGGACACGCACGCGGCGAAGGCCGCCACTGCGCAAGCGATCGCGGTCCTTCGAGGGGCCCTGCACTGACAGGGCGTGCCGCCGCCCCCCTCCCCGCACACGGGCGGCACCCGCGGGCCGGCCATCCCCCCGTCATGGCCGGCCCGCGGCTCGCGGGATTTCCGGACGGCTTCCCGGGTACGGTGGGTGGGACCGTCCGGAGGCTGCCATGGACTCTCCCCGTGAGGACCTGGAGCTGATCCTGCACACCGTCCCGCAACCGGTCTGGGTGATCGACCACGACGGCGCGATCGTGTTCGCCAACCCCGCGGCCGTTTCCGTGCTCGGCTACGACGACCTGGCCGAGCTGCTCGGCCGGCCCAGCCACCAGACCGTGCACCACCACTACCCGGACGGTTCGCCGTTCCCGGCGTCGGAGTGCCCGATGCTGCGGTCGCGCCAAGCCGGGGAAACCGTGCACAGCGACGAGGACTGGTTCTTCCGCCGCGACGGCTCGCGGTTCCCGATCGCCTGGTGGTCGGCGCCACTGGACCTGCCCGGCGGCCGCGGCGCCGTGCTCGCGTTCGAGGACACCACTTCACGCCGCGAAGCCGAGCAGGCGGTACGCGAGCGCGACGCGGCGCGGATCCGCACCGCGGAGTCGCGCGCCACCGGCCGGCGCATCGTCGAGAGCGCGACTGCGGCGCGGCGCCAGCTGGCCCGCGACCTGCACGACGGCGCCCAGCAACGGCTCGTCGCCCTGCTCATCGACCTGCAGCTCGCCCGTGAAGAGCTGGCCGTGGCGCCGGACCGGGTGCCCGCGCTGCTCGAAGAGGCGGTGCAGCACACGCACGCGGCCATCACCGAGCTGCGCGAGCTCGCCGCCGGGATCCACCCGGCCGTGCTGACCTCGCGCGGGCTCCGGTTCGCCGTCGAGTCCCTCGCCGCGCGGGCGGCCCTGCCGGTGACGGTGACCGGGCAGGTCGACGTCGACCTGCCCGAAGGGGTCGAGGCGTGCGCGTACTTCTTCGCCGCCGAGGCCCTCACGAACGCGGTCAAGCACTCCCGCGCGTCGCGGGTCACGGTCACCGTGGCGGCGAGCGGGCCGCGGCTGGAGGTCGAGGTGCGCGACGACGGTGTCGGCGGCGCCGTCGCGGGCGGCACCGGTTCCGGCCTCGCCGGGCTGGCCGACCGCGTCGACGCCCTCGACGGCCGGTTCACCCTGTCCTCGCCGGCCGGCGGCGGCACGACGCTGCGGGCCGAATTCCCCCTGTGAGCACCGAACTGTGGGGACACCCCCATGGCGGGGAAGCAGGTGGCCCGGGGACGCTGAACCCCATGCCGCCCACCGCGCTGATCGTCGACGACGACGCCGGCTTCCGCCGCGCGGCCGGGCGGCTGCTTGCCGCGCGCGGCTTCGCCGTGGTCGCCGAAGCCGCCGACGCGGCGCACGCCCTCGCCGCCGTGCGCACCCACCACCCGGACTGCGTCCTGCTCGACGTCCACCTCCCCGACGGCGACGGCCTCGCGCTCGCGCGCACCCTCGCCGCCCTGGCCGGCCCGCGGCCGCGCATCCTGGTGACGTCCACCGACCTCCCGGTCTTCGCCACGCCCGACCTCGACCTGGCAGAGCCGGGCGTGGTGGGCTTCGCGGCGAAGGACCGCCTGGCGACGGTGGACCTGTGGGTGCTGTTCGGCTTCCGGCCGGGTTGACGCTCGCCGGGCCTCGCCCCACACCGGACCCGCGAGGGCGTCAGCTGTCGAGGTACCGCAGCACCGCCAGCACCCGCCGGTGCCGGCTGCTCGCCGACTGGTGCAGGCCCAGCTTGCTGAAGATGCCCGTCACGTGGCGTTCCACGGCGGGCACGGTCACCACGAGCTTCTCGGCGATGCCCACGTTGGAATGCCCCTCGGCCATCAGCGCGAGCACCTCGCGTTCGCGCGGGGTCAGGTCGTCGAGCGGGCTGCCGGCGCGTTTGCGCCCGACGAGGCGGGAGATCACGTCCGGGTCCAGTGCCGTGCCGCCCTCGGCCACGCGGCGGACGGCGTCGACCAGGATCGCCGGGTCGGCCACCTTCTCCTTGAGCAGGTACCCGACGCCTTCCGCGCGGTCGCCGACGAGTTCGAAGGCGTAGCGGTTCTCCAGGAACTGCGACAGCACGATCACCCCGACGCCCGGCTCGGTCGCGCGGATCTCCAGCGCCGCGCGCAGCCCGTCGTCGGTCAGGTCAGGGGGCATGCGGATGTCGGTGAGCACCACGTCGGGCTGGTGCGTCCGGGCCTGGCGCAGCAGGTCGGCGGCGTCCGCGGCCACGCCGACGACCTCGAACCCGGCGCGTTCGAGCACGCGGACGACCCCCTCCCGCACCAGGGCCTGGTCCTCGCCGACGACCACCCGGATCCGCTCCGCCATCGGGCTCACGCTACCGGCGCGTGTCCGCCCGGGCGCGTTCGTCGGCCCCGCGAGCCGGGCCCGGGCGCGGTGCGTACCGGGCCGGTGACCGGCTGCCGCGCTACCGGATCGACACCGCGCACCCCCTTGAGTTCTGGCTAACGACGAGTTACCGTCCGCCTAACCAGTATTCACCTCCCGCAAAGAAGCAGGTGGCCCATGTCCGAAGTGGCGACCAACGCCCCGGCCGGCGTGGCCGGGTCCGCCTACACCCGAAGAGAGCGTGGTCTGATCATCGCGGCCGCGGTCAGCGGCTGGGGGATGGAGTACTTCGATCTCGTGATCCTGTCGCTGGTGGCTGGCGACGTCGGGAAGACGTTCGGCGTCTCCACGGCCGCCGTGGGCGCGGTGTTCACCGCGCAGCTTGCCGCCACGGCCATCGGTGGCATCCTGTTCGGCCCGCTGGCCGACCGGTTCGGCCGCCGCCGCGTGCTCACCTGGACGATCTGGGTGTTCGCGATCGGGACGGGGCTCGGCGCGCTCGCGCCGAACTTCGGTTTGTTCGTGGTGTGCCGGATGATCGCCGGGATCGGCATCGGCGGCGAGTGGGCCATCGGCTTCGCGCTGCTCAACGAGGCGTGGTCGCCCAAGCGCCGCGGTCTCGCGGGCGGCATGGTGCAGGCCGCGATCTGGCCCGCGTACGCGATCGGCATCTTCGTCGCCGGCGCCGTGCCCAACTGGCGCTGGGCGTTCGCCATCGGTGCGCTGCCGGCGCTGGCCGCGGTCGCGATCCGGCTCGCCTGCCCGGAGTCGAAGCAGTGGCTGGAGCTGCAGCGGGCCAAGGCCGAAGGCCGCGACGCCGGCACCGCCGTCGCGCGCGAGTCCGCGACCGCCGGGCTCGCGATGCTGTTCAAGAAGAACGCGCTGAAGATGGTCGTGCTCGGCACCGTCGTGGTGTTCGGGGCGCAGTACTCCTACTACGTCTACTCGTCCTGGATGCCGACCTTCCTCAAGGCCGGCCTGCACCTGGGGGCGGGACCGACGCAGACGGTGCTCTACGTCAGCGCCGCCATCTCGCTCGTCTCCTACATCGCGGCCGGCGCGCTCGGCGACCGGTGGGGCCGGCGCAAGGCGCTGCTCGCGTTCGCCTCGGTGCAGTTGGTCGCGTTCATCGCCTTCGCCGTGCTGATCGCCACCGGGGCCGCGACCGGGGCGGTGATCGCGATGTACTTCGTGATCTCGTTCGGGCTGGGCTACTTCGCGGTGTTCGGCACGTGGTTCGGCGAGCTGTTCGCCACCCCGATCCGGGCCACCGGCTCGAGCTTCTGCTACTCGGTGGGCCGCGGCATCGCCAGCTTCGGCCCGGGCATCGTCGGCCTGCTCGCCGCCCGTTACGGCCTGGGCGGCGGTATCTCGACGGGCCTGTTCGCCGTGGCGTTGATGATGATCACCGCGCTGTTCCTGGCCGACCGTTCGGGCCGGGCCATCACAGCCGCGGAATGAGGAAGGAGACCGACTTGCAGCACCTCTGGAGGGACCACGTCGACGAGCGCCTCGCGCTCGAGGCCCGCGAGTTCACCCGCGAGCACGTGGCCCCGGTCGCGGACGCCCTCGACCGCGACGACCGCTACCCGCTCGACCTCGTGCGGCTCACCGCCGAGCGCGGCTGGAACTCGATGACGCTCGACCCCCGCTACGGCGGCGAGGGCCGGCCGATGACGGAACTGCTCGCCGTGCTCGAGGAGCTTTCGGTCGCCAGCGCGATCCTGGGTATTTCGCTGATCACGATCTTCCAGAGCCAGCGCTGCATCGAGCTCTACGGCGAGGAGTCGCTCAAGGAGCGCTTCCTGCCGCGTTACGCCGGCGGGCTGCCCGCGTCGTTCGCGCTCACCGAGGAGGGCCACGGCAGCGACATCCGCACCCTCGACACGAAGGCGCAGCGCACCGACAAGGGCTGGGTCCTCAACGGCGAGAAGGCCTTCATCACCTCGGGCGCGGCCGCCGAGCTGTTCGTGGTGCTCGCGGAGACCGACACCGGCGTCTCGACGTTCGCCGTCACCAAGGACACCCCGGGTGTGTCGAGCTACCAGGGCCACGAGGCCGAGACGTTCGGGCTGCGCAACGGCCCCCACGTGAACCTGGTGCTCGAAGACGTCGAGGTTCCCGCCGACCACCTGATCGGCACCGAGGGCCGCGGCCTCAAGCAGGTGATGGTCACCCTCGCGAACTCGCGCACGCTCGCCGCCGGCATCAGCCTCGGCATCGCGCGCGCGGCGTTCGAGGGCGCGCTGCAGTACGTGGACCAGCGCTCCGCGTTCGGCACGAAGGTGATCGACTTCCAGGGCATCCAGTGGTACTTCGCCGAGCTGGCCGCGCAGATCGACGCCACGCGGCTGCTCACCTACGAGGCCGCGCGCGACCTCGACGCGGGCCGCGACATCGCGCGCTCGTCCTCGTCGGCGAAGCTGCTGGCGGCCTCGCTCGCCACGAAGGTCGCCTCCACGGCCGTGCAGGTGTGTGGCGCTCACGGCACGCGCGAGACGCAGCCGTTCGGCCGGTACCTGCGCGACGCGAAGGCCTACGAGGTGGCCGGCGGGTCGGCCGAGGTGCTCAAGAACACCGTTGCGAAGAGCCTGGTGAAGGCCGTCAGGGTGGAGGATCGCTAGATGTTCGCGGTAACGCTCAGGGACCGGTGCGAGGCCAGTGGCGAAGCACCGTTCCTGCTGCAGGACGACAAGGTCATCACCTGGGCCGGCCTGCTCGACGTCGTCACCCGCACCGCGACGCTGCTGCAGAGCAACGGCGTCCGGGCCGGTGACCGCGTGCTGCTCGCCTGCGGCAACACGCCGACGTTCCCCTACCTGTGGTTCGCGCTGCGCTGGCTCGGCGCAACCTGCGTGCCGCTGCACAACCAGGCGACCGGGGCGCACATCCGCCAGGTCGTGGCCGACGCGGGCATCGAGTTCGCGGTCGGCGACACCCCGAGCATCGCGCGCCTGGTCGCCGACGCGGGCTTCGACCCCGGCCACACGCTGGGGTTCGCCACGGCCGGGGACCTCGAGCAGGCCGTCGGCGGGCTCGCGCCGCACCCGATGCACGAGGCGGGCCTCGACGCCGAGAGCAGCCTGCTCTACACCTCGGGCACCACCGGCCCGCCGAAGGGCGCTGTGCTGTCCGACGGCGCGTTCCTCGCCGGCGGGCGTGAGCTCGCGGACGCGATCGGCATCCGGGCCGACGACCGGATCATGGTGGCGCTGCCGCTGTTCCACACCAACCCGCAGGTGTACGCGGTGATGACCGCCATCGCCACGGGCTGTTCCCTGGCGCTGCTGGAGAAGTTCGAGCCGGCGCGCTTCCTGGAGCAGGCGATCCGGTACGAGGCCACGGGATTCACCTACGTCGGCACGATGCTGGCGATGCTCGTGCGCAAGCTGCCCGAGCACATCCCGCCGCACAAGCTGCGGTTCTGCACCGGCGGCGGCGCACCGATGGGCCTGTGGACCACGATCGAGGACCACGTCGGTGTCGACGTGCACGAGCTCTACGGCATGACCGAGACCGGCGGCTGGGTCACGGCCGGTCGCGCCGGACAGCGTCGGCGGGGCACTTGCGGTACCGTCCGGCCCGACATGGAGCTGGCGATCCTCGACGCGGACGACCACCCCGTGCCGGTCGGGCAGCCCGGTCAGATCTGCGTGCGCCCGCGTGAGGCGTTCGTGCTCTTCGACGGCTACCACGGCAAAGCCGAGCTGACGCTGCAGAAGTTCCGCAACCTGTGGTTCCACACCGGCGACCTGGGCGCGGTCGACGACGAGGGCTACCTCGTGTTCCACGGGCGGGCCGACGACATGATCCGCCGTGCCGGCGAAAACGTGCGGCCGGGCGACGTCGAGGCGGCGATCGCCGAGCATCCCGGGGTGGACGAGGTGGCCGTGGTCGGGGTGCCCGACGAGGTCGTGGGCCAGGAGGTGCGCGCCGTGATCGTGCCGCGAGGCGAGTTCGATCCGCTTGCGCTGCCGGCGTTCCTGGAGGGGAAGCTGCCGAAGTTCGCGTGGCCGCGTTACATTTCCGTGCGGTCGGCGCTGCCCAAGACCGCGACGCAGAAGGTGCGTTCGGCTCTGTTGCGCACGCATGAAAACGATGACGTCGACCTTCGGGGAGCCCGTTCATGACCGAACCTGTGTTGTTCGAGGTGACCGATGGGGTCGCCGTGCTCACCCTCAACGCGCCGCACAAGCGCAACGCGATCGACGGGGCGCTGGCCGGGGCGTTGGTGGAGGCGTGTGAGCGGATCGACGCGGATCTCGAAATCGGCGCGGCGGTGATCCAGGGCTCGGGTGGGTATTTCTGCTCGGGTGGGGATCGGGATGAGCTCGCGGCGATTTCCGGGGCGCCGGCGTCGGATGAGGGAATTCGGGCGACGCAACGGATTTATGACGCGTTCCTGCGTTTCGGTGCAGTGAAGGTGCCGACGGTCGCTGCTGTGCGTGGTGGGGCCGTGGGGGCGGGGATGAATCTCGCCCTGGCCGCTGATGTGCGGGTGGTGGCCGAGGATGCTCGGCTTGCGTCGGGGTTCACGCGTCTGGGTGTGCATCCGGGTGGGGGGCACTACACGTTGCTGACGCGGGTGGTGACGCCTGAGGCGGCGACTGTGCTCGGGGTACTGGGTGAGACGGTGAGCGGTGTTCGGGCGGTTGAGCTCGGGTTGGCGTATGAGGCTCGGGCTGATGGTGAGGTCGAGTCGCGGGCTCTTGAGCTGGCTGCTCGGGGCGGGGTCGATCCGGCGCTGACGCGGGCGGCGATTCGGAGTTTGCGGGCTGAGGTGGGGCCGCCGGGGTTGAGTTGGCAGGCGGCGGTGCCGTTGGAGCAGAGTGCGCAGCTGTGGTCGTTTGCTCGGAAGGGGACCGAGCGGTGGAAAGGGTCGGAGAGGGCTAGCGATTGAGGCTGTGCCATCCCGGGACGGCTCGTCGCGCTGGCGCGCGACGTTGCCGGGTCCGGGTGTGGGAGCGCACCCCGATCTTTGAGTGTCACCACGGTCTGGACCACGTGTCAAGGCGGGAAAGAGTACCTTGACACGTGGTCCAGACCGCGGAGAAGGCGGGGATCGAGGTGCTGGGCGGGGGTCTGGGTGGACTCGCGTTTGTGAGGCCAGTTGCGGTGGTTCGTGGGGGTTCGGTTGCGTAGGTTTTGGGGTTCGGCTCGGTGGGTCAGTTCGCAGGGCTGGTGAGTGTTGGCGGTGAGGGGGCGATGGTCCGCTCGGGGGTGTTCCGGTGCTGCGGCGAACCGGTGCAGGTGGGTCGGTTCGCGCTCCTGGTGAGTGTTGGCGCCGAGCGGGCGATGGTCCGCGCGGCGCGCTCTGGTACTGCCGCGAACTGGTACGGGTGGGTTAGCTGCTGAGGCTCCTGAGTGCTGGCAGCGCTGGGCCGACCGTCCGCGCGGAGCGTTCTGGTACTGCGGCAACCCGGTGCGGGCGGGGTCAGTCACCGACGCTGGTGAGTGCCGACAAAGCCAGGCCGACCGTCCACTCGGGACGCTCCGGCACGGCCGCGAAGCGGCGGGAGCGGGCGACGGCGTCGATGAGTTCCATGACTGCCAGGCTGGCGGTTTCGGCGACCGCCTCCTCCACGCCGGGGTTTGCGGCGAGGACTGCGGACACCCAGTAGTCCAGGTAGCGCTTGCGGTCGCGGCGGACGGTCTCGCCGAGGTCGTCCGGGACATGGTGTTCTTCGGTCATCCACACCGCGATCAGGTCGCTCTTCGCGAGTGCCGTGCGTACGTGGGTGGTCACCAGCAGCTCGAGGCGTTCGGCCGGGGTGCCGTCCGAGGTCATGGCCAGGGCGCCGCCCCAGCAGAGTTCGTCGGCGATTTCCGCGACGACGGCGGTGAGGACGGCGGCCTTGCTGGGGAAGTGGCTGTAGATCGACGGTCCGGCGATGCCGACGCCCGCAGCGATGTCGTCGATGCCCACGGCGTGGTAGCCGCGTTCGCGGAACAGTCTGGCCGCTTCGTCGAGGATGGCGCGGCCGCGGGTGTTCTCGGCCGCGGCGGGGGATTCCCGGTCCACCACGCGGATTTCGGGCAGGGACCGCGGCGCCGGGGGAGCGAGCAAGGTGGCCAGCAGCACCGTTTCCAGGGTGGCCGCGTGCGCGGACAAGCGCCGCCGGGGCAGGGCGGGCACGGAGTTGAGCAGGCCGAGCGCGGCGCGGATGCGGAACTCGGCCTGGCTCGGGCTCAGGTCCGGCCGCGCGTCGACCAGCACGCGCAGCCACAGCCCCACGCCCTCGACGCGCACGGCCACCAGCTCTTCGCGCACCTCACTCGTGAGGTAGTGGGCTTCCTGGTGCCACAGGCGCACCACGTCGGGGCGTTCGAGCACGACGCCGACCACCGACGTCGCCAGCCGCCGCAGGACTTCGTCGGTGTCGCCGCCCTGGGCGAGCGCGAGCACCTCGCGGTTGCGCCAGGTGAGGACCATTTCGCGGATCGGCTCGGCGAGCAGCGCGCGCTTGTCGGGGAAGTGCTTGTACACCGCGCCGGCCGTGATGCCGACCTGCTCGGCGATGTCGGCCACGGAAACCCCGCCGTAGCCCCGCTCGCGGAACAGCCGCGCGGCGGCCTCGAGCAGCCCGGCCCGGCGGTTGGGCCGCGCGGACGGCGACGACTGCCGCTTCGTCCCGCGAACTTCCGCCCGGCTCACTCGTTCTCCTCGTCGCGTCGTCGCCCAGTTCCCTCCAGGCTACCGTCTCGGGCACGCGCGAGGTGGCCAGAGCGCCTTTGCTCACGGAGCCTCGTTCTGGAACTGGAACTGCACCCGCACGGACCCGTCGAGCGGCACGACGAGGGTGGTGTTGCTCGCCGACCACGTGCGCGGCACCAGGAACATGCGGTCGTTCCCCAGCACGAGCAGCCGCAGGTTGCGGTAGCGGTAGTGGAAGGTCTGGCCGGGCGCCGGCGGCAACGCGGTCTCGTCGAGGCCCGGGCTGCGCGGGAACAGCCGCTCCTTCGTGTCCACGATCACGGTGGGCAGCCGGTCCAGCGCCCGCGCCTGTGCGAGGGCGAGCCCGCGGCCCGACCACTGCGCGACCGTGGCCGTGGTCCAGAACAAGCTCACGGCGACGACCACCAGCACCAGCGCGAGAGACACCCGCCGCACGGCCGACGTCGGCGGCGCCTCGGGCTCGAGCCGCCGCAGCACGTGGAAGCCGTAGACCACCAGCACGCCGCCCACGGCGATCAGCAGAGGAGTGACGAGGGCGTACCACGCCCAGCCGCGCACGAGGCCGTACAGCAGCAGCAACACGACACCCGCGCCCAGCACCGTGAGGCCGATGGCCGTGAGCACCCGCACCGCGGTCCGGATCCGCGTCGTGTCGGAAGCGGCCGCGATGCGCCGCTGCACGGCCGCATGCAGCACGAGCGCCCCGACGCTCGCCAGCGTGAGCACCAGCAACGGCGTCAGCAGCGGTTGCGGGCTGCGCATCACGTAGTCCTGCGTGGCCAGGCCGATCAGGTCGACGTCGAGACCGAAGTACTCGTACTGCGAGCGCGTGGAGACGTAACCGAAGTAGAACAGCAGCGTGGTGAGCAGGGTCGCCGGCGCGACGACACTCCCGACGGCCCGGACCCAGTGCTCGATCCGGCCGGTCACGTCCCCCTCGTCGGGCACCGGTCAGCCCGAGGTCGTCGTCGAAGTGGCGGACTCGGCGGTCGTCTCGGTGGTTTCCGACGACGATTCGGAGCTCGTCGTGGAACTGCTGCTCTCACCCAGCGGGTTGCGCAGGTCGATGGTGTTCGGTTCGAGCCGGTAGCCCTCGCACCCTTCGCGCTCGCACTGCAGGGAGCCGGACATGGTGAGGGTCGCGCCCGAGCCCGGCTTCAGCCAGGTGAGGGCGACCGAGCACGCCGTGTCCCGCGAGCTGAAGGTGTAGGCCGGGCAAGCGGGATTGCCGTCGCACTTGCCCCCGGCGCTCACCTGGTCGCCGGGTCCGGCGTGGACTTCGGCCACGAGCACGCGCACCCCGTCGGGCGGGGTGTTCAGCAGGCTGACGTTGATGCAGTCGTCCTTGCCGCGCTCGTCGTTGCTGCCGCCGATCGGCAGGCCGGCGAGCTGCAGCGAGTTCCCGCCGTCGGACGGGCGCGGGCTTTCCGTCCCGGTGTCCTCGGTGCGCGGTTCGCCGGTCGTGGTGACGTCGGACGTTGCGCTCGGTTGAGCGCTGTCGGTCCCCGAACCGGCGCCCGGGCTGCCGCAGGCACCGGCGAGCACGAGCAGTGCGGCGCCCCCGAGCGCGCCGAAATGGTGACGGAGTGACATGGTTCCCCCCTCTCACCCACCGTAAAACGGGTGAGCCGGGCCGAAAACCACGCCAGGACACAACACGGTCACGAGGTTTCACCGGTGACCGCGTCCGAAGTGGACTCCGGTCACCTCCCCGCGAGGTGCTCCACGACCGGGGCGAACTGCTCCAGGAACGCGCCGTTGACGCTGATGTAGGACACGCCGAGCTCGTCGCGGCGGCGTTCGAGCTCGCCGGCCATCGCGTCGAGGTCGCCGCGCAGCACGGTCAGCGAGTCGCGCTCGACGAGGGTTTTCACGTCGAGGCCGCCGAGGAACCCGCTCAGCCACGGCGGGGCCTCGTCGCCGACCACGAAGAGGTTGAGCGAGAACTCGAGGTCGTCGGCGCGATCACCCGCGGCCGTGCGGATCTCGTCGACGTGACCCGCCATTTCGGCGCGTGTGGTGAGCACGCCACCGGCGAGCGCGACGATGTCGGCCTTGGCCGCGGCCAGCCGGCGCGCCTTGGGCCCGCCCGCCGCGATCATCACCGGCGTGTGCGTGTCGCCGTCGAGGCGCCGCACGTGGTCGATGGTCTCCGACCGCCCGTCGAGGCGGTCCTGGCCGGAGCCGTAGGGCAGGCCGAGCTCCTCGGCCTGCTGCCGCATGGTCGGCAGGCCCGTGCCGAGGCCGAGCTCGAAGCGGCCGTCGGTGACGCGGGTGAGGCTGTGGGCCTCCCACGCGGCGGCGCGCGGTGTGCGCAGTGGGCCGGCCAGCACGAACGACCCGACCCGCAACGTCGTGGTGGCGGCCGCCGCGGCCGCGAGCGCCGCCGTCGGCGACGGCAGGTTCAGGTTGTCGGGCGAGAGCAGGGTCGAGTAGCCCAGCTCTTCCGCGCGCCTGGCCGTCTGCTGCCAGCGAGCGCCGCTGCCGTCGGCCGTCGCGACCACGCCGAAGCGGAACGGTTTCCTGGTCATGAGAACAACACCCCCGGGACGTCGGTGATCCCGATACAACCACCGTTCGGGGTCCGGCGGCCACCACCGCGGGTCAGCCGCGCTGGTACTCCTCCCAGGTCTTCTTCGGGTTCACGGCCGGGCCGTCGTCGGCCTCGCGCCCGGCCAGGCCGTTGAGGCCCAGGTAGTAGTCGCCCGTCTGGTGCTGGGCGGCCGAGGACAGATCCGGGTCGGAGATCGCGACGGCGTGGATGTGGTACGGCCAGTCGGCCTGCTCCGGCGTGCGCAGCCAGGCCGCGAACCCGACCTGGCGCAGGGTCTTGACCACGCTGGTGCGCGTCGCGGTGGACAGGCCCGACACCGACACGTCGAACGTGCCTCCGCCGTCGTGCGTGCCGGCGGACATCGGGTCCCCGCCCGGGTTGTACGAGCCCTGGCTGAGGCTCAGCTGACGGCCGAGCAGGCCTTCGGCCTTCACCAGCATGGCCTTGGTACGGGTGTTGAGCGTGACGCCGTGGTAGGTCACGTGGCTGCCCGCGGTGACCACGGCGGTGACGGTGTACCGGTCGGCGCCCAGCGTCTCCAGCGACGTGCGGCCGGGCAGGCCCGAGGCGTCGATCCCCGTGTAGCCCAGCGACTTCTGGTACTTCGAGTAGGCCGTGATCGTCGTGGTGCCGAAGTACCCGTCCACGTACTGCGCATCGAGCAGCCCCTTGTCCAGCAACGCCTGTTCGACCAGCAGCACGCTGTCGTGCGCGCCGGGAGTCTGCGTGCTGTCGGCGCGGCGCGGGTCGATCTGCGCGGCCTTCAGCACGGCCTCCATGTTCACCGCGGGCAGAGCCCGCGTGGCCGCACCGGCCGAAACCGGTGCGGCCACGCCGAGCGCCACGACCGCGAGCGCCGCCCACGCGGCTGCTTTCGTCAGCATCCCCGGTCCTCCTCGTTCTCCTCACGGTTGAATCCCGGCCAGGATCAAGGCTCGGGATACAAGCGACGTACAACCCGGAGGTCCAGGCCGGGTTCAGTCGGCGATCAGCATGGTGTTCCGGGCGAGGGTGACGCCGCGCTCCTGCTGCCGGCGCACGAGCCAGCGGCCCGGCGCCACGCCGCTGCCACCGTGCTCGGGGTGGATCAGGTACGCCGGTGCGGTGTTCTCGAACACCGCGATGCCCAGGCGCAGCGCGTCGTTCACCGAGATGTACCGGCACATGCCGGGATCGGCGACGAGCGTGTGCGGGTTGCGGCCGTCCACGCCGCGCACGAGTTCGACGCCACCACCCCCACCGGCCGCCAGTGTGCCCACCGGTTCAGCGTCACGGTGCGGGCCACGAGGGCGTGCGGCATCACGATGAGGTCGCCCTGGGCTTGCAAGCCGTCGAGCCCGGGGACGGCGACTGGCGTTCGAGGCGCTCCAGCACTTCGAGGCCGCTGCGGTCGAGGAGGTCGGCGAGGCTGATGCGGTTAGCGTCGACGGCGTCGGCTGTCACGTCTTCGATCACCCACGCCGGCACCGGCGTGCCGTGCCACGCGTACGCGCGCCAGCCGTCGGGGTAGGCGATGGCCGGGCCGTCGGCCGCGTGCATCCCTCGGCGTACGCGGAGCCGGGCGCGGGTTCCGTGCGGACCACCACCGGCCGCTCACTGATCACGCACGCACCTTCGCGCGGCCACCACCAGCCTCACGAGCGCACGGTTTCGGCCCACAGGTTCAGCTGCCGCTCGGGTCTGTGTCCGAAGTGGACACCGAGCCGGCCATCCGATTTTCCAGCTGTGGCACCGCGCCGTAGGTCAGCCCTCGGTTCGGGGGCACGAGTTGTGCCGCCGCACCGGGGGAATCGACCCACACGAACTGCGGGGACGAACTACCTTCGAGCGCGTACAGCGCGCTGATCGCCGCCTCCGCGGCCGGCCGGTCGGCGGGCTCGCAGGACAGGGCGTGGTCGAGCCATTCGGCGCGCGCGACCTCGGCGAGCTGCCACTGGACGCGGTGCGGTTCAGGGAATGCGGGAATTTCGACACCGCGGACGCCGGGGCCGCGGGCCGCGGTCAACGCGCGAGGGCGAACACGCCCTTTCCATCACACACGCCGAGGTCATGACAGTCACCGCGGTGACGGCGCAAGTGTTTTGGTCGCCGCCGCGCCGCGAGAGGGAGCGGCGGCGACCGGGAAAGCTCACTCCGCCCAGTCGGAGTTCCGGATCACGTCGACGAAATCGGTGTGCTTGAACCCCGGAACGAAGTGCTCCAGCACGTCGGCGTTCACGGTGCCGAACGTCGAGTCCGGACGGTGGGCGAAGCCGTCGGTGAACGCCTGCAGGATCTGGCGCTTGAAGTCCGGCCGCGGGTGCGCGGCGGTGACGGCGGCCAGGTCGTCGGCGGAGAGGCGGCCGAGGTTGAGGCCGAGCACGTCGGTCTCGACGCCCGCGGTGGTGGCGGCGATCTCCGGTGCCATCCGGTAGGGCACCTCGGGCGTGGTGTGCAGCGCGATGGAGGTCCAGACCACGTCGGCATCGGCGGCCGAGCGGCCGTGGGCGAGCAGGAACTCGCGGGCCTGATCGGCGCCGTCGATCTCGAAGCGCTGCTGCTCGGTGCGCCACGGCGGCACGAGACCGGTGTCGTGGAACAGCGCGGCGACGTAGAGCAGCTCCGGGTCGGGGTCGATGCCGAGGGCGCGCGCCTGCAGGCTCCCGAAGAGGAACACCCGGCGCGAGTGGTGGAACAACAGCTCGGTGGACTTCTCGCGGATCAGCGCCGTCGCCTCGGCGACGAGCTCGGTGTCCGGCACGGTGATCCCGGCGATCGTCTCGGTCATCACGACTCCTTGGGTGAGCGGGGTGGTGACCCCAGCCTGTCGCGCGCGGGCTCCGGGCGCCGTGGCCGGATCGGCCACAAACCCCACCGATAGGGACATCCGGGCGGCGGGAGTGACCGGGCGCACACCGATGGGCCAACCCGCTGGCGGCGACTCTCTTCCCGTAGTGAAAACTACCATGTACTGTCTTCCGTCATGGACACTACAAAGAGGGCGGGTGGTCCACAGTGGACGCGGTGACGGTCACCGACTACCACACGGCGGGAGAGCCCTTCCGCATCGTCACCGGCGGCACGCCGGACATCCCCGGCGCCACCGTGCTCGAACGGCGTGAGGCGGCGCGGTCGACGCCGGAGATCGACGCGGTGCGCGAGCTGCTCGTGAACGAGCCGCGCGGGCACGCCGCGATGTACGGCTGCTTCCTGGTGCCGCCCGAGACCGAGGGCTCCTTGTTCGGCGTGCTGTTCTGGCACCGCGAGGGCTATTCGACGGCCTGCGGCCACGGCACGATCGCGCTCGGCGCGTGGGCCGTGCGCACCGGCCGCGTCGAAGCGGCGGCCCACGGCGTGACCGAGGTGCCGATGGACGTGCCCTCGGGCCGCGTGGTCGCGGCCGTGACGTGCGAGGGCGGCGAAGTGCGGAAGGTGGCGTTCCGCAACGTCGACACCGCCGTGCTCGGCCGCGGTGTCGAGGTCAGCACGAAATGGGGTCCGGTCGAGGTAGATCTCGCCTACAGCGGCGCGATCTACGCGTGCGTGCCGGCTTCCGCGTTCGGCCTCGCGGTGGTCCCCGAACACCACACCGAGCTCGTCACCGCCGGCCGCGAGGTCAAGGCCGCACTGAGCGGCACGCAGTGGGCGCAGCACGCCGCGGACAGCCGGCTCGGCGGGGTCTACGGCGTGATCCTGTACGACGACCTCGGCGACACCCCGACTGGGCCGCACCAGCGCAACGTGACCATCTTCGCCGACGGTCAGGTCGACCGTTCCCCTTGCGGCTCCGGCACTTCCGCACGCTTGGCGTTGCTCGCGGCCGAGGGGCGGCTGGGGGAGGGTGACGTGCTCACCCACGGCTCGATCATCGGCACCACCTTCACCGGCCGGATCTTGTCGACCGGTGGCGACGGCAGCGTCGCCACGGAGATCGAAGGCACCGCACACCTGGCCGGCGAGAGCGTGTTCACGCTCGACCCGGCCGACGACCTGGGAACGGGGTTCACCCTGCGATGACGAAACTGGCCATCATCGGCGGCGGCAACATGGGCGAAGCGCTGCTCGCCGGCATGCTGGCGGGCGCCGACCCGAAGTTCACGGCGGCCGACGTCGTCGTGGTCGAGCTCGCCGAAGAGCGGGCGGCGTACCTGCGTGAGCGCTACGGCGTGGCCACCGCGGCGGAAGCCGGGCCGGCGATTCGCGAGGCGGAAACCGTGCTGCTCGTGGTGAAGCCCTACCACGTGGACGATCTCTTCGCCGCCGTCGCGGACGACGTGCGCGACGACCAGCTCTTCGTCTCGGCCGTCGGAGGGGTGCGGATCTCGCGGCTGGAAGCGTTGCTGCCGGGCAAACCCGCGGTGGTGCGCTGCATGCCCAACACCCCCGTTTCCGTGGGCAAGGGGGTTGTCGCGATCAGCGCGGGCACGTACGCGGGGGAAGCCGAGCTCGACCGGGCGCAGGACCTGTTCGCCAACGCCGGAAAGGTCGTGCGCGTCGAGGAGACCCGCATGGACGCCATCACCGCGCTGTCGGGCAGCGGTCCGGCGTACTACTTCTTCCTCGCCGAGGCGATGATCGAGGCCGGGATCCTGCTCGGCTTGCCGCGCCCGCTGGCCGAAGAGCTCGTGAAGGCCAACGCGGCCGGCGCGGCCGAGATGCTCCAGGCGCCGGACGCCGACGCGGTCCGCATGCGCACGGCCGTGACCAGCCCCGGCGGGGCGACGATCGCGGCGATCCGGCAGTTCGAGGAACGCGGGGTGCGCGCGGCCGTGATGGCGGCCATCGAGGCGGCCCGCGATCGCGCGGGCGAGATGGGCCGCTGAGCGTTCGCCGGAGCCCGGCCGGGTCACTCCCGGCCGGGCCACCGCGTGCGCATGTCGCGCGGCACGAGGGCGGTGCGCAGGGCCGTGAGCAGGTCGATCCGCTCCGAGACGACCGCCGGGTCCTTGCGCGCCAGCCCGGCCAGCAGGCAGTCGACGACCAGCGTCGCGCCGAGGCCCTCGTGGGTCAGCCCGCTCACGGAGTGCACGGCGGTGAGCACGACGTCGACCTGCTCGCCGAGCGTGGGGCGCAGCGAATTGGTGATCAGCAGCAGGCGGGCACCGACCAAACGCGCGTGCTCGACGATCGTCTTCACGTCGTGCAGCATCCGGTCGGGCACACACAGCACCACGACGTCGTGCTCCCGCAGCCGCACCAGGTCGTCGGCGAGCCGGAAGCCCGTGGCCGACGTGCTCCACGCCCGCCGGCCGAGCCGGTGCAGCCGCGTGACCAGGTACTGCATCGGCAGCTCCGACGGGCCGAGCCCGAAGCCGAGCACCTCGGTGGCGGAGTCGAGCAGGTCCACGGCGGCGGTGAACTCGGGCGCGGCCAGCAGCCGGCGCGTCTCGGTGAGCCGCTCGACCGACTCGGTGAGGACCTCGTCGAGCAAGGTCGTGGTGTCGCCGCCGGTCTGCTCGATGCGCTCGCGCAGCCGGGTGGCCGGGTTGGTGTCGCCCACCACGTACCGGCCCACCTCACGCTTGAGCTCGGGCAGGCCGGAATAGCCGAGTGCTTTCACCGCGCGCACGACCGTCGCGTCGCTCGTGCCGCTCAGCGTGCCGAGGTCGCCGGCCGTGGACAGCAGGATCGCCTGCTGGTGGCTGCGCAGGTACTCCGCCACGCGCTGCTCGGCCGGCGAAAGCCCGGCGAGCCGCTCCTCGACGCGGGCGCTGAGCGGGTCGGGCTTCTCGTCGTGGGCGGTCACGTCCGAGAGCCTACCGAGCAGCGGTCTCGCGCCGCCTCGCACTCGTCAGTGCACAGTGGACGGTTGGGCTCGCTGATTTTCAGCGCGCCGCGGGCAGCGAGCTGAGTACGGCCCGCACGGCCCTGAAGCGGGCCCCGCTGGCGCTCCACGAGCTCGTGCACCGAGGCCCGGGCCGACGGCCGCGAAGTCGGGGGTCGGGCGGTCCTCCAAATACTCGAAGGGCGCGTCGGGCTTCTCCGGTACCAGAGCGGGGAGGGTCTGCGTGCTCAGGAAACTCCTGGGGCCACCCGATGGAGGTTCATTGGAGTACATCCAGGTAAACCACGGGTAGACGACAGTGCTCTGCGCGGTGTCAGGTTTCGGCGGTGGCCGGCAGGCCCAGCAGGGTGTCGAGCTGGCCCGCGGTGAGCAGACCGGCGTCGACCACGAGCTCGTGGATCGAGCGGCCGGTGGCCGACGCCTGCTTCGCCAGCGCGCTCGCCGCTTCGTAGCCGATCACCGGGTTCAGCGCCGTGACGAGGCCGATGGACTCGCGGACCTGGCGGCTCAGGTGCCCGGTGTTGGCCGTGATGCCGGTGACGCAGCGGCGGGCCAGGGTCTGCGCGCCGGTGCGCAGGTGGTGCAGCGACTTGAGCAGCGAGTGGGCGATGATCGGCTCGAACGCGTTGAGCTGCAGCTGCCCGGCCTCGGCGGCGAGCGTGACGGTGGTGTCGTTGCCGATCACCTCGAACGCGATCTGGTTGACCACCTCGGGGATCACGGGGTTGACCTTGCCCGGCATGATGCTGGAGCCGGCCTGCACCTTCGGCAGCCGCAGCTCGTTGAGCCCGGCCTGTGGACCCGAGGACAGCAGGCGAAGATCGTTGCAGGTCTTGGAAAGTTTCACCGCCACGCGCTTGAGCACGCCGGAGAGCTGCACGAACACCCCGACGTCGGCCGTCGCCTCCACGAGGTCGGTCGCGGTGACGAGCGGGGTCCCGGTGAGCTGCGCGAGGTGCTCGCACGCCAGGCGCGCGTAGTCGGGGTGCGCGTTGAGGCCGGTGCCGATCGCGGTGCCACCGAGGTTGATCTCCGTCAGCAGCGTGAGTGCCTCGGCCAGCCGCTGCTCGTCTTCGCCGAGCGTCACGGCGAACGCGGTGAACTCGCGGCCCAGCGTCATCGGCACGGCGTCCTGCAGCTGGGTGCGCCCGATCTTCACGACGTCGGCGAACTCGGCGCCTTTCGCCTGCAGCGCACCCCGCAGCTCGGCCATGGCGCCGAGCAGCTCGGTCGCGGCCGCGTGCACCGCGAGCTTCACGGCGGTGGGGTAGACGTCGTTGGTCGACTGGCCCAGGTTCACGTCGTCGATCGGGTGCAGCCGCGAGTAGTCCCCGCGCGGGTGACCGAGCAGCTCCAGCGCGCGGTTGGTCACGACCTCGTTCACGTTCATGTTCGACGAGGTGCCCGCGCCGCCCTGGATCACGTCCACGGTGAACTGCTCGTGCAGCCGGCCGGCCGCGATCTCCTCGCACGCGGCCACGATCGCGGCGGTCTTGTCGCCCGGCAGCAGGCCGAGGTCGTGGTTGGCCAGCGCGGCGGCGTGCTTCACGCGGGCCAGCGCGACCACGAGCTCGGAATGCGTCGACAGCGGGCGGCCGCTGATCGGGAAGTTGGCCATGGCGCGGCGGGTGTGCACGCCGTAGTACGCGTCGGCGGGCACGGCCAGCTCGCCGAGCAGGTCCGCTTCGGTGCGGGTGGTGGTCATCGGGCACTCCTGGTGAACAACCCGCCGCGGTCGGCGGTCACGGCGCCCGCGACGATCGTCGCGACGGGCCGGTGGGTGAAGGACAGGCCCCCGAACGGGGTGTTGTGCGAACGGCCCGCGGTGTCGGCGGGGTCGACCGTCCAGCCGGCTCGCGGGTCGACGAGGGTGAACGTGGCCGGCTCGCCCACGGCGATGGGACGACCGGCGGACGCGGTGATGCCGCCGATGCGCGCCGGTGCGTGGGACAGGCGCTCGGCCACCAGCGCCCAGTCCACGCCGCGGCCGGTGTTCAGCACCTCGGCCACCACCGCGAGCGCGGTCTCCAGCCCGGTCATCCCGAACGGCGCGCCGCACCAGTCCGCGGCCTTCGCTTCGGCGGGGTGCGGCGCGTGGTCGGTGGCGACGGCGTCGATCGTGCCGTCGACCAGGGCGGCCCGCAGCGCGCGCACGTCGGCGGGGGAGCGCAGGGGCGGGTTGACCTTGAACCGGGTATCCGTGCTCGCGGCCTCCGCGTCGGTGAGCAGCAGGTGGTGCGGCGTCACCTCGGCGGTCACGGCCCAGCCCTGGTCCTTCGCCCACCGCACGAGGGCGGCCGTGCGCGCGGTCGACACGTGGCAGACGTGCAGCGGTGCCCCGGCGTCGGCGGCGAGCACGATGTCGCGCGCCACCACGGTTTCCTCGCCCGTGCCCGGCCACGGCGGCAGGCCGGTGCGCTCGGCCGCGGGCCCGGCGTTGATCTGGCCGGCTCCGGCGAGCGGGCCGGACTGCGCGTGCTGGGCCAGGACGGTGCCGGTCCGCCGGGTCAGCGCCAGGGCTTCGCGCACGAGCACCGGGTCGTCGACGCAGCGGCCGTCGTCGGAGAACAGGCGCGCACCGGCCGCGGCCATGGCCTCCAGCGGCGCGAGGCGTTCGCCCGCGAGGCCTTCGGTGATGGCACCGACCGCGTGCACCCGACAGGACGCGGTGCGCTCGGCCAGGTCGAGCACGTGGCGGATCCGCTCGGGGGAGTCGGTGACCGGACTGCAGTTGGCCATGGCGAACACGTCGGAGTACCCGCCGGCCGCCGCCGCGGCGGTGCCCGTGGCGATGGTTTCCGCGTCTTCGCCGCCCGGCTCGCGCAGGTGCGTGTGCAGGTCGACGAACGCGGGCAGCAGCACGAGACCGTCGGCGGCGAACCGGTTCGGTGCGTCGGCGCTGCCGCGGGGCCGCAGTTCGGCGATGCGGCCGTCCCGCACCACGAGGTCGATCGCGGGACCGCCGAACGGGGCCACGCCGCCGAGCACCGCGTGGCCGAGCGGAGCCTGCGTGAGCGGGCTCATGCGTGCTCCGCCAGCCGGAAGACGGGCCCGTCCTTGCAGATCAGCGGCGACTCCTCCGGGCCGCCGCGAGTGCCGGTGGCGCAGCCGTGGCAGTAGCCGAGGCCGCAGGCCATGTGCGCTTCCAGCGACACCTGCACCTCGGCGCCCCAGCGGTCGGCCAGCTCGCGGCACAGCCAGGCCAGCCGGTCGGAGCCGCACGTGAGGATCCGCTGCGGCGGCGCACCATCCAAAGTGGAGGTCAGCTGCGCGCGCAGCCGCGCGATCTCGCTGGTGCCTTCGGCATCGGTCACGGTGAGCACGCGCTCGGCGCCGCACTCGCGGTAGAAATCCGCGCCGATCACGGCCTGCGGCGTTCGTCCACTCGCGACGGCGACGAGTTTCGTGCCGCTGCCCGCGAGGTCCTGGGCGACAGTCGTGAGCGAACACGTGCCGATGCCCCGGCCCACCAGCAGTACGCGGGTGGTGTCGGCGGGTACGTGGAACCCACGCCCGAGCGGGCCGACCACGAGCATCGTCTCGCCCGCGGCGAACGTGGTGAGCTTGCGCGTGCCGTCGCCGACCACGCCGTAGACGACCTCGATGGTGCCGGCCTCGGCGTCGCGGCGGTAGATCGCCATCGGCCGGGGCAGCACGGGGCCGCGTTCGCCGGCTCGTGCGGCGGTGAGCATCACGAACTGCCCGGCGGTCGCGGTCCGCGCGATGCTCGGCGCGTGCAGCCGCAGGTACTGGTAGCGGTCGGCTTCTCCCCGGTGCTCCAGGATCTCGGCGTGGTGCCACGTCGGAGCCGGGACGGGGCCGGTGCCGGGCAGGGGTGTCACGTGGTCGCGGACGGCCCGGGTCTCGGTGGTGGTCATGACTGCTCCGATCCCGCGACGGGGAACGCGGTGTCGAGCTGAAGGAGGCTGTGGGCGAGTACTTCGGTGCCGACGACGAGGTCGGCGACGTCGGTCCACTCGTCGGGGCTGTGGCTGACGCCGTCGCGGCTGGGCACGAAGAGCATGCCGGTCGGCGTGACGTGGTTGACCATCTGTGCGTCGTGGCTCGCGCCGCTGGGCAGCACGCGGTGCGCGTGGCCGAGGGCCGCGCACGTGGCGGCGACGACGTCGGTGACCCGGCGGGGCAACAGCACCGGGGAGGCGTCGGCGAGGGTCCGGGCGCTGAACCCGATCCCGCGGCGGGCGGCCAGGGCGTGGGCGCGCTCGACGATCTCCGCCGCGGTCTGGCGCTGGCGGTCGCTGTCGACGTCGCGCACGTCCACGTGCAGCTGCGCCTGGCCCGCGATCGTCGTGATGGAGCCGGGTGCGGAGTCGAGCCGCCCGACCGTCGCGCGGGTGCCGTGGTGGCGGCTGTCGGTGGCGATGGCTTCGATCAGCAGCACGATCTCGGCCGCCGCGGCGAGCGCGTCGGCGCGCTGGTGCATGGGTGTGCCGCCGGTGTGCGACGCGCGGCCGGTGAGGTCGAGGCGCAGGCGGGTGCTGCCGGAGATGAGGTCGACGACACCGAGGGGCAAGCCGGTCGACTCGAGCACGCTGCCCTGTTCGATGTGCAGCTCCAGGAACGCGGCCCAGTCCTCGGCGCGCCAGCGGGCGCCGGCCGCACCCGCCGGGTCGAGGCCGACCGAGCGCATCGCGTCGGCGAGGCTCGTCCCGGCGGCGTCGAACTTGGTCTCCAGGTCATCGGCCCCGGTGAGCCCGGCGACGACGCGGCTGCCGGTGCACGCCTGGCCGAAGCGGGCGCCTTCCTCCGCGGCGAACACCACGAAGCACACCGGATGGGCCAGGCGCACCTCGTGCTCGGTGTAGAGCCGCGCGGTCTCCATCGCCGCGACCACGCCGGCGATGCCGTCGAACGTACCCGCGTTGGGCACGCTGTCGAGGTGCGAGCCGGTGCCGAGCGCGGGCGCGCCCGCCACGGTGCCGGGGAGCTCGGCGATCGTGTTGCCCACGGCGTCGGTGCGCACGGCGAGGCCGAGCCCGCCGGCGTACTCGGCGAACAGCGCGTGCGCGCGGCGTTCGAGCGGGGTGTGCGCGAGCCGGGTCACACCCGGCCCGGAGTCCGGTTCAGACAGTGCGGCGAACGTGTCGAGCCAGTGCGAGATCCGCTCCGCGTCGGCCCGCAGCCGGAAGTCCACAGTGGACGCGGTCATCGCGGTCCACCCGGCAGCTCGGTCAGCAGTGCCACCGTATCGGTCGTCTCGGCGAGCGCGGGCGTGGCCAGAACCGCCGCCACCGCCACGACTTCGGCTTGGGTGGTGGTCGCGAGGTTCAGCAGCGTCCGCAGCCGTGCGGGTTCCCACGCGGTGGCGACCAGCGCGATCCGCTCGCCGGCCGCGACCGGCGGGTGGAACCCGACGACCCCTTCGAGCTCGGACGCGCGGGTCACCGTGGCCCCCAGCTGCCGGGCGACGACGTGGGCGAGCACGGCGTCGTCGGCGCCGTGCCACACCGCGACCCGGTCGACCTCGGGTGTGGTGAGCAGGTCGGCCAGCGCCGCGCCGACGACCTCGGTGGCGGCGGGATCGGTGGCCGTGTCGAGTGAGGAGCCGTAGGTGTCGGGGCTGACGCCGAGCTTGCGCACCGCGGCGGCGGTGTCCTGGACGGGAGTGGTCATGACGGGTTCTCCGAAGGGGTTCGAGTGCCCGCGAGGGCGGGGGTGCCGTCGGCCGCGAGCACGGTGAGGACGACGACGGGCTCGGCGCCGGCCGCGCGCACGCGCTCGGCCAGCGCGGCGGCGGTGCCGTCGGTGGGGGTTCCGGTCGGTTCGTCGGCGATCGGCGTCACCACGGCGACGCGGTCGCCCCGGTGCACCTGGCCGGCGTCCACCGCGAACGGCAGACCGGTGTGCAACGCCAGCGCCGTGGTCACCGCGACCGCGTCGGCCGTCGCGGTGGTGACGAGGCGGTCGGTCGCCGTCGGCAGTTCGTCGGCGAGCAGTGCCGCCGCCCGGCGCAGGATCGACGGCCGGGTGGTGAACGCGGGGCCGATCGCCGCCAGGTCCGCACGCAGTTCGGCGCGCCGCCGCCCCGCGTCCAGGAACACCGCGGTGGTGTCGATGGTGCCGGCCAGGTCGCCTTCGAGGCTCATCGGGCGCTCCTCGCCGGGCCGCTGGTCGCCGTGGTGGCCTCGGTGCCGGCGAAACCGAGCTCCGCGGACAGTTCGCGCGCGGCGGTGAGGACGGCGTCCGTGGCCACCGTGCGCGCGGTGCCCTCACGCATGCGGTTGCCGGCCGCGGCCAGCGTGACGCTCGCGGCCACCGCGCCCGTGGAGGTGAAGATCGGCGCGGCGACGGCCCAGACCCCGCGGTCCAGCTCGTCGTCGCAGATGTCGTACCCGCGGGCCCGCACGAGGGCGAGGTGCTCCACGAGTTCGTCCACTGTGGTCGGTGTGTCCGGCGTGAACGCGTCGAGCGACTGGGTTTCCAGCACCCGCCGGGCCGCGGGCTCGGGCAGGTAGGCCAGCAGTGACCGGCTCGACGCGGCGGCGTGCAGCGGCATCTCCTGGCCGATGCGCACGAACAGCCGCAGCGGGTGCCGGCCCTCCACGAGTGCGACGCACACCGCGCGGGCGCCGATGAGCTCGGTGAGGAACACCGTCTCGCCGCTCGCCTCGGCCGCGTCGACCACCGCTTGGTGCGGGTTGGCCAGCAGCGCCGTCCGGTGCGGCGCCGGCTCGCCGAGCTGGCGCGCGGCCGGGCCGAGGAAGTACCGCTTGTTGGTGGGGGAGCGGGTCACGAAGTTCTCCTCCATCAGTGTGGTGAGCACGCGGTGCGCGCTGCCCACGGGAATGTCGAGCTCTTCGTGCAGCTCCTGGAGCGTGGCGCCCTTGCCCTTCGTCGCGAGGGCCCGCAGCACGGACAAGGCGCGGATGACGACCTGCATGGTTCTCCTTGGGGCCCGGGCTCAGACGAGGTGCTCGGCGCGCCGGTCGGGGATGAAGACCATTGCGACCATGTCGAGCAGGTAGATCACGGACAGCCCGCCGATCGCGAAGCCGAAGCCGTAGCGGGCGGCGACGAGCGCGACCACGATCGGCGCGAACCCGCCGACCGCGCGGCCGAGGTTGAACAGCACGTTCTGCGCCGTGGACCGGATCGCCGTGGGGTAGAGCTCGGCCATCAGGGCGCCGTAGCCGCCGATCATGCCGTTGGCGAACGCGCCCATGATCGCGCCGCCCACCATCAGCGCCCACGGTGACGAGAGCTGGCTGTACCCGAGCACCGAGATCGCGGCGCCGGCCTGGAAGAGCCAGAACGCCTTGCGCCGCCCCAGCTTGTCGGCGATCTCGCCGAACGCGAGGATCCCGGCACCCATGCCGACCACCGTGACCGCGGTCCACACGCCGGATTTCGTGAGGCTGTACCCGAACTGGGTGGACAGGTAGGTGGGCAGCCAGATCATGATGCCGAAGTAGCCGAAGTTCTGCACCGACGTGAGCACGAGGACGCCGATCGTCGCGCGGGTCGTGGGTCCGTCGGCCACGAGCAGCTTGAGCGGAACCTTGGGCTTGCCGGCCTGGCTGTCGCGGTGGCGGGTGAACTGCTCGGGCTCGTGCAGCCGCGAGCGGAACACGATCGCGACGACCGCCGGGAACGCGCCGAGCAGGAACAGCCCGCGCCAGCCCCACGCGTTGAGGACCGGAGCCGAGACGAGCGCCGCGAGCAGCACGCCGGCCTGCCAGCCGAGGCCGACCAGCGACGTCGCCCGCGCCCGCTTCTTCGCCGGCCACGCCTCGGCCGCGAGCGTCATGCCGATGCCGAACTCGCCGCCGATGCCGACGCCCGCGAGGAACCGGAAGACCGCGATCTCCCAGTAGCTCGTGGAGATCGCGGTGAGCCCGGTGAACACGGCGAAGAAGATCACCGAGTACGTCAGCACCTTCACCCGGCCGATGCGGTCGGACAGGATCCCGAACGCGATCCCGCCGACCACGGCACCGATGAGCGTGATGGTGGCGAGCGAGCCGGCTTCGGCGCCGCCGAGCCCGAGGTCACCGGAGATGGCGGACAGGGCGAAGCCGAGGATCAGCAGGTCGAACCCGTCCATTGCGTAGCCGAGCGAAGACGCGAACACGGCCTTGCGGGCGTAGCGGGTGGTGGCTTCGGACACGGCGGGTGGTGCGGCGCTCTCGGCCACCGTTTCGTCGGACATGGTCGGGGCACTCCTCACAGCGTTGCGGGGACGGGGTTGTTCAGGCGCGCAGGGTTCCGATGAGCTCGTGGACGGCGTCCGCCCCGAGCTCGGCGCAGTGGCGGGCGAGGTCGCGCACGATCTCGGCCATCGCGTAGGGACGGGTGAACGTCGCGGTGCCCACCTGCACGGCAGTGGCGCCGGCGATGAGGAACTCGACGACGTCGCGGGCGCTGCTGATGCCGCCGCAGCCGATCACGGGGATGTCGACGGCGCTCGCCGCCTGCCACACCAGGCGCAGCGCGAGTGGTTTCACGGCCGGACCGGACAGGCCGCCCACGCCGTTGCCGAGCACCGCGCGCCGCGAGCGGACGTCGACGGCCAGCGCGGGGAAGGTGTTGCTCACGGTCACGGCGGTCGCGCCGGCCCGTTCGGCGGCGCGGGCGATCTCGCCGATGTCGGTGACGCCGGGTGTGAGCTTCACCAGCACCGGCAGCTGCGTGCGCGTCACCACGCCGGCGACGACGGCCTCGACCGCCGCCGGGTCGGCGCCGATCGCGAGCCCGCCGTGTTCGAGGTTGGGACACGACACGTTGACCTCGAACGCCGCGCACTCGGCCCCGGCCAGCTCGTCGGCCACCTGCCAGTACTCGTCCACGGTCAGCCCGCCGACGCTCGCGATCACGGGAACGCCGAACTCGCGGTAGCGCGGCAGCACGTCGTGCACGAACCGGCTCGTGCCCGGGCTGGGGATGCCGACGCTGTTGAGCATGCCGAGCGCGCTCTCGGTCAGCCGGTGCGACGGGTTGCCGGAGCGCCGCTGCGCGAACACGGTTTTCGTCACGACGGCGCCGAGCTCACGCACCGGCAGCAGGGGACCGAGCTCGGGTCCGAAGCAGCCGGACGCGGGCATCACGGGGTTGGCGAGCGTGAGCGGGCCCAAGGGCACCGACAGGTCGACGGCCGATCCGGGCGCGGTGGCGAACAGCCGGTCGCGGTCGTCGCGGCCGGCTGTCCGATCCAGCACCTCCGTCATGCGGAATCACACCCTCCATCGAACGGAAACGAGAGAAGTGAGGATGAGTCGGGCCCAGCGCGGTGTCAAGACAGTGGCGGCTTGATCCATTCCTGGTGGTCAGAGCCGGTTTTCACGACACGGCGGTGGGGGCGTTCCGCGTTTCCGCGAGGCGGAAACCGGGACTCCGTGGTGTCGGAAGCTTCCGCAGGTCAGCGGGGGATTCGGGGATTCCGGAGCCGGCGGGTGGCCCGACCCGATAAATGTGCGAACGCGAACGCGCGCGGGCCGACGTCCGGCGCCGGTCGGAAAGGGGTGGAACCTACTCGAGCCACTCCGTGACGAACCGGTCGTTTTCGTGGATGTGCACGGCTTCGTAGCGTTCGGGTCCCAGAACCACGAACTTGTGCGCGACACCCGCCGCGACCGCGAGCACGTCTCCGGCCCGGCCTTCCCGCTCGGTGTCGCCGATGGTGAACAGGGCACGCCCACGCTGGATCACGAAGGTCTCGCGGTAGGGGTGGCGGTGCAGGCGCGGTCCGGAGCCGGCCACGTCGGTGCTTTCGCGGATGATGGACACGCTCGCGCCGACCTCGTGGCCCTCGACGTTGCGCGTCAGCGCCCCGGTCGGGTCTTCCGTACTGGTCGAATCGGTCATTCCCGCCACGGTAGCCCGGTCGGCGGAAACCCGGAACCGGGATCGGTCTGTTTCGCGGTTCGCCGGTTGTCGGGTGTGTGACCGACGTCGGTGGAAGGCGCGGAAATGGATCTGCTGGAGCAGTACTTCGTGGCGCAGGACGGGTTCGGCGCGGTGGTGGCCGCGGTGCCGCCCGGACGGTGGGACGCGCCGTCGCCGTGTGCGACCTGGACGGCGCGCGACATCGCCGGGCACGTGCTGTGGGGCCGGTACCGGCTGGCCGCGTGGGTGACCGGCGAGGACTACCCCGAGACGGCGGGTGAGCCCGGCGCGCCGCACCCGGGTGCGCTGTGTGCCGGTGACCCGGCGCGGGCGTGGAAAACGGCGTGCGCCGAGACGGCCCCGGCCCTGACCGGCGAAGGGCTGGCGCGCGTCAGGACCATCGACGGCTTCGGCACCGGACCCCTTTCGGGGCTGTTGCCGGTGTTCGTCACCGATGCGCTCGTGCACACGTGGGACCTGGCCCACGCCACGGGCGTCGAGGTGACGCTCGATCCCCGGCTGGTGACCGAGACGCACGAGCGGATGCGCGGGAACGCGGTGCGGCGACCGGAGTTCTTCGGGCCGGAACGGACGCCGCCGGAGGGTGCCGACGAGACCACGCGGCTGCTCGCGTTCCTCGGCCGCGAGGCGTGGCTTCCCGCGTAGCGCCCGGGTGGCCGGTCAGGCGGGCGGCCGCGGCTCCCGCTCGGCCTGCCACGGCCACGAGCCGGAGATCTCGACCTCCAGCGCGAAGCTCAGCACGGTCCGGATCAGCACGATCAGCCCCAGCACCACCACGTTCTGCAGCGACGCGTTGACGATCACGGTCCGGATGATGTCGCCGATGATGAGGATCTCGAGCCCGAGCAGGATGATCCGGCCGAGGTGCACGCGCAGCCGGTCGTAGCTGCTTCGCCGGCCCAGGGCGTCGGCGACGTAGCGCACCAGCACCACCACGAGCCCGATCGCCATGATGCCGACCCCGAGGCCTTCGATCACGGCGGCGACGGTGTCGAACACCTCGGTGTAACTCACCCGCGAACCCCCACTGGCGAAACGGTGCCGGCTCCTGTCGGGAGAAGTCGCCGACCCGCGGTTTCGGAAATGACCGCGCCCTCGCGGATCGGTTTTACGCCTTCGCCTTTGCGCGGCCACCTCGTGAACGCGGCTTCGCGCCGCGGCTGTTTTCGTAGGCGGTCACCACGTCGGTCGGAATGCGGCCGCGTTCGGAAATGCTCCAGCCATTGTCCGCGGCCCACGCGCGGATGCTGCGCGACCGTTCGCGGTCCTCGGGCGTGGGCGTGCCCGAACCGCTGCCGGCGCGCACCTTGCGGCCGCCGGTGCGGCGGGACGCGGCGATGTAGCGGGCGAACTCCTCGCGCAGGGTTCCGGCGTTCTCGTCGGAGAGATCGATTTCGTACTGGATGCCGTCGAGGCCGAAGGGCACGGTCTGGTGCGCGACCCCGCCGTCGATGTCGTCCACCATCTGGACCAGGACTTTGTGCGCCATGGCGGGTGAATCCTCCTCGGGCGTATCCGACGACCGCGTTTTCCGTGGCCTGGGCAGAACTGTAACATCGATCCACAGTGGAACGCAGTATTCGGCGCGCCGCGATTACCGCTTCGGTGCCGATCATTTTCCGGCATTTCCCCGCGAGCGCGGAAAATGCTCAGCGGAGGTGCCCGGGCGCGCGGGCGGTGGTGGCGCGCACGACAAGCCGCGTCGCCAGTGCGGTCACGGCCAGCCCGGCCGGGTCGGCGGCGGCGCGCGCCAGCACCAGGTCCACGCCGTGACGGCCGGCCTCGGCCAGCGGCATGGCGACGGTGGTGAGCGGCGGTGCCGACACCGCGGCGTACACGAGGTCGTCGAACCCGGTCACGCTCAGCTCGCCCGGCACGTCGACCCCGCGGTCGCGCAGGCGCGCCAGCACCCCGAGCGCCATCACGTCGTTGTAGGCGAGCACCGCGGTGACCCCGGCGGCCAGCGCCTGGTCGGCGGCGCGCGCGCCGTCCTCAAAGCGTGGCGCGAACGGCCCCAGCTCGACGATCTCGACACCGTGGCGCACCGCGGCGGGACGCAGGCCGCGCAGCCGTTCGTGGTTGGACCACGAGCTGTCCGGGCCGTTGAGGTAGGCGCAGCGCCGGTGCCCGAGAGCGGCCAGGTGCGTCACGATCTCGCGCATCCCGCCGGCGCTGTCCATCACCGTGGCGCCGATCCCGGCGACGCGGCGGTTGAGCAACGCGAGCGACGTGAGGCCGGCGAGGTCGGTGATGGTGGCGTCGTCGATGCCCGGTGAGCACAGCAGTGCGCCGTCGGCCTGCTTCGCGAGCGTGCGCACGAGCTCCTGCTCGGTCGCCGGGTCCTCGTCGCTGTCGCCGACCAGCACGGCGTGCCCGGTCTCCCGCGCCCGGGCCTGCACGCTCTTGAGCAGGCCCGTGAAAAACGGGTTCCCGAGGTCCGGCACCACGATGGCGATCGCGCCGGTCTTGCCGGTGATCAGGCTGCGTGCCGCCGGGCTCGGCCGGTAGCCCAGCTCCCGGACGACGGCGAGCACGCGGTCCCGGGTGGCGTCGCTGACGCGGTCGGGCGAGCCGAGCGCGCGGGACACCGTGGCCACCGACACCTCTGCCCGCCGCGCGACATCGCGGATCGTGACTCGCACGGTCCTCCTTCACCCACGGCCGGTCCTGATTGTAGGGCCCCGGCTCCAGGGCTTCTGCTCTGCCGTGCGCCCGACACGGAGCGCGACGAGCCGCGGCCGGTAGCCTCGAGCCGGAGATCACGATGAGACGGGCACGAGAGGACACTGTGGACACTCGGGACACACGGGACACTCGGGTTGCTCGGAGGACGGCCGTCGTGACCGGCGCCGGACGGGGGATCGGGGCCGCGGTCGCGGCGCGGCTGCACGAGCTGGGTCACCGCGTGGCCCTGCTCGACCTCGACGCGGACAACGCGGCCGCCCGGGCCCGTGACCTCGACGGTTCCGGCGCCACCGCGGCCGCCTACGGCGTCGACGTGCGCGATCCCGATGCGGTGCGGGCCGTCGCCGCACAGGTGGCGCGGGAGTTCGGCGTGCCGGACATCCTGGTCAACAACGCGGCGCGCACGCAGAGCCGGTCGGTGTGGGACATCGACGTGGCCGAGTGGGACGACGTGCTCACGACCAACCTGCGCAGCGTTTTCCTCCTGACGCGCGAGCTCGCGCCCGCGATGCGCGAACGTGGGTGGGGCCGCGTGGTCAACCTGGCGTCACTGGCCGGGCAGCAGGGCGGGCTCGTCGCCGGTGCGCACTACGCGTCGTCGAAGGCGGGGATCCTGGTGCTCACGAAGGTGTTCGCGAAGGAGCTGGCGGCCTCGGGTGTCACCGTCAACGCGGTCGCCCCGGCGGCCACGCGGACGCCGGTGATGGACGAGATGGACCCGGGTGAGCTCGCGGCCGCCGAAGCCGCCATCCCGGTGGGCCGCTTCGGCCGCGTCGAGGAGGTGGCGGACCTCGTGGCCTACCTCTGCGGCGAGAACACCGGGTACATCACGGGAGCGACGTTCGACATCAACGGCGGCCTGTTCATGCGGTGATCGCCGACGGTGGTGATGACCGGCCACGGTGGTCAGCGGCCGCGGTGATCACGTACCGCGGTGGTCACATGCTGCGCAGCACCGACACCACGGTGCCCAGCACCACGGCCCGGTCACCGTCGATCACGTCGTAGGCCGGGTTTCGCGGTTCGAGGTACACGTGCCCCCCGCGCCGGCGGTACACCTTCACGGTCGCCTCTTCGTCGATCATCGCGGCGACGATCTGGCCCGAGTGCGCCTCCGACTGCTGGCGCACCACCACGATGTCGCCGTCGCAGATCGCCGCGTCGATCATCGAGTCACCGCGCACGCGCAGGCCGAAGACGTTGCCGCGCCCGATGAGCCCGCGCGGCAGCTGCAGCGTGTCGTCGAGGTGCTCCTCGGCCGAGATCGGCGTGCCGGCGGCGATGTGGCCGACCACCGGCACCGCCACGGAGTCACCGTTCTGCTCGGGCGCGGCCGTGCCGAGGAACGCCCGCACGTCGATCGGCCGCGACACCGAGGTGGCGCGGCGCAGGAAACCCTTGTCCTCGAGGCTCGCCAGGTGCTTCGACACCGACGACGACGATCGCAGCCCGACGGCCTCGCCGATCTCGCGGCTGCTCGGCGCGTAACCGTGGCGGACCACCCAGTCGCGGATCGTGACCAGGATCTGCTGCTGGCGCATCGGCAGGGAGCCGGCGTCGAGGTGGTCGAAGGTGTCGTCGTAGGTGGTCACCCGCCGAATCGTAGACGTAGGCCCGCCCCACGAACGGGACCCCTCCGGTGCGTCGGCGAAGTTCCCTCGTCCGGCCCGCCGGACCCACGACCACCCCGCCTGGTCGCCGCTCGCGAGTTCCCCGAAAATCTTCGCGGACGATTTGTCGAATCGTGAGCGACGCTGTTCGACGCGTCGGTGTGGGCCGGTCAGCGCCCCCGGGACGACCCGGGGCCCGGCCCGGGTGACAAGGGAGTGGACATGCGGTTTCTCATGATGCACCGAGTGTCGGAGCAGTCCGAGTCGGCGTGGAACCCCAGCCAGGAATTCATCGCCAAGATGGGCGAGTTCATCCAGGACTCGGCCGAGAAGGGCATCCTGATCACGGCCGAGGGGGTCCACCCGTCGGAGAAGGGTGCGCTGGTGCGCAAGACGCGCGGGGGCGCGATCAAGACCACCGACGGCCCCTTCACCGAGGCCAAGGAGGTCATCGGCGGCTTCGCGCTGCTGAACTTCGACAACCGCGAGCAGGCCGTGGAGTACGCGAAGACCTACGCGGCGCTGTTCGAGGACGAGATCGAGGTCGAGGTGCGCCAGGTCGTCGAGTTCGACGAGCTGCCCACCGCGTGACGTCCCGGCCGGTCCGCCCGCGCGAGGGCGGACCGGCCGGGTCACCGGGTGAACACCGGCACCAGCGCAGGGTCGTTGAACGACGTGATCCGTGCGACGCGGCCGCCCCGCACGGTGAGGACCTGCACGCCGTAGGGCTCGTCGCCCCCGGCGGTGCGGTGGTGCACGACGAAGGCGGGCTGACCGTTGGCGCGCGTGGGCGTGAGGCGCCAGCGGCCCGGGTGCACCACGCGGGCGGCGAGGAAGCCCGCCACCGCGTCCCGGCCGGTGAACCACGTCGGGATCGGCGGCATCTCCAGCTCGACATCGGTGCGCAGCAGGCGGACCAGCGCTTGGGCGTCGGCACGGGTGAACGCGGCCACGTAGTCCTCGAGCAGGGTCCGGTCGGGTTCGCGGGTCGGTTCGATCAGGTCGTCCTCGCTCGGCGCGGCCTCGGCCAGGTGGGTCCGCGCCCGGCGCAGGGCGCTGTCGACGGCCGCGGTGGTCGTGCCGAGCAGCTCGGCGACCTCGGCGGCGGGGAAGGCCAGCACGTCGCGCAACGTCAGCACGGCCCGCTGCCGCGCGGGCAGCAGCTGCAGCGCGGCGATGAACGCCAGCCGCACGCCGGCCCGCGCGGCGGCGGCCACCGCCGGGTCGCCGCCGCCGAACTCCGGGGCCGGCTGCAGCCACGCGACCGCCGGCTCACGCGACGCCACGGGCACGCGGTGGTCGTCGGCCGGCGCGCCCAGCCCCGACGGCAGCGGGCGCCGGGCCCGGTTCTCCAGCGCCGTGAGGCACGCGGTGGTGGCGATCCGGTACAGCCACCGCCGCACCGAGGACCGGCCCTCGAACCCGCCGAAGCCGCGCCACGCCCGCACGTACGTCTCCTGCACCAGGTCCTCGGCGTCGTGGATCGAGCCCATCAACCGGTAGCAGTGCGCGAGCAGCTCCGGGCGGAAGCGTTCGGTCAGCGCGCTGAACCCGTCGTCGGCCGGCATGGTCTCTCCCGTGGTGCGCGGGAGTCCACTGTAGAGGGCGCTCACGGCAGCGGACGCAGGCCGGCGCCGCCGACCACGTGCTCGGGCGCCGCGCCCTTGTCGGCCGCCAGATCCAGCACGGCCTTGGCCACCTGCTCGGGCGTGAGCACCGGTTGCAGGCCTTCGATGAACGTGTCCCGGTCCACGCCCGCGCGTGCCGCGTAGCCGGTGACACCCGCCGAACCGACCCCGGCCGTCGGCGTGAGCTGGGGCAGCAGCGTCAAGAACCGCAGGTCGAGCCCGGCGCGGTCGGCCTCGTCGGCCGCGTAGCCGCGCAGGAAGCGGATCGCGGCCTTCGCGCTCGCGTAACCGCCGCTGAGCGGTGAGCCCGCCAGCGCCGCGCCCGACGACATCGACACGACCACACCACCGGGCGCGAGCGGCTCCCGCAACGCCGCGCGCGTCCACTCGAACACGTGCCGCGTGTCGGTCTCCCAGGTGCGGCTGAAGGTTTCCCAGTTCTGCTCGTGCACCGGCGCCATGAGCGGCGTGGCGCCGGCGTTGAGCACGAGCAGATCCGGCCGGTGTTCGCGCAGCACGGTTTCGGCCAGCCGGGGGTCGGTCGCGTCGGCGGCCAGGGGTGTGAAGAGCTCGCCGGCCTCGTCTCGGACGGCGTGCAGCTCAGGTGCGCTGCGCGCGATCCCGACGACTCGCGTGCCGGCGGCCACGAGCGCGAGCGAGATCGCCCGCCCGAACCCCCGGCCGGCTCCGGTGACGACGGCGGTCTGGAAAGACATCGGACACTCCTGCGAGGTGAGGGAAATCGGTCCGCATCAAGACCGGCCGGCGGCCGGGAAACCGTCGGCGCCCGGCTGTGAACTGTGTCACACGGGGCACTTGGGTCATCTGACCGTATAACGACCTATACGTCGTCCCTTGTGGACACCCGGTCACCGCCGTCGGTGCGCCAGTCGTAGACGACCGTCGTCCGCAGGACGACGTCCTGCACGGACCGCCGGTGGCGGCTCACGGCGGCCCACAGCAGCCCGATCGGGAAGACCACGCAGAACACCGCGCGCGCCGCCGACCGCGGCCAGCCCAGCCTGCGGCGACGGCCCAGGACCCGGAGGCCGAGCAGCGCTTCGCCGTAGGTGCGGCCGATGGTGGCCCAGGACACTGTCAGGTAGGCGATCGCGACGGCCACGGTGATCGCGCCGGCCAGCGCCGGCGGTGCCGCGGGCCACCGGAACGACAGCGGCGAGGCCGCGAACAGGCCCGCCACCACCGCGAAGTAACCGCCGACCGTGATCAGGCCGGTCACCGCCGCGTCGAGGAACGCGGCGAGCAGGCGCGTGACGATGCCCGCCGGCCCCTCAGGCGGGCCGGTCACCACGGCGTCGCAGCACGCGGCCGACCACACGCGCGGCGGCGTCGTCGGCGTTCACCCCGGCCGCGCGCACGCCCCGGATCGCTTCTCCCGCAACGGTTCCGGTCGACTGGCGCATCACCTCGGGCAGGTCCATCGCGGCCACCAGCTCGGCGAAGTCCAGCCGTGCCACGACGGCCGCCACGTCGACCTCGGCGACCACGGCGTCCAGGTCCACGTGCCGGCTGAGGAGCTTCGGCAGGTCGGCCGCGTCGAGCACGGCCGCGGCGGCCGCGTTCACCACCTCCCGCACCGCGCGGCGCGCCACGTCCTCCGGCACGGCGGTCGTCAGCACCGCCCAGCCCGCCCGGCGCAGGGGAGTGGACGCCCACCAGCCGGCCTTGAGCGCCACCGCCCCCAGCCCCAGGACCACCCCGACGTGATCGGGTTCGTCGTTCACGGCGCGCTTCCCTCGGCCGTCCGGTCGCCGGGGTGGTCGAGGAACTGGATCACGGCCAGGACCACCAGCAGCACGATGGCGATCAGCAGCACGGCGAGCCCGCTCGGCCGGTCGAGGAACAGGAACACGAGCACGGCGATCGCGACGGCACCGGCGCGCAGGGCCACCCGGTAGGAGTGCACCCACTTGCCGAGGCCGGTCGCGCGCAGGCCGCTGCGCGAGCGAAGCCACGTCAAGCCCCTCACCACACCCTGGCGGATGTGCACGGCGGTCGACGAAGGACCGGCGAGGAACGCACCCAGCGCCACCACGATCCCGACCGCGAACAGGGTTCTCAGCCCGTCGCGCAGGAACCGCACCACGATGTCGAACGCCGCCGAGACCGGTGCCGCCGAGCGGCTCGGCACCGCGTCGACGACGATGGTGCGCCCGATCGCGAGCCCGATGGCGAGGACCAGCATGCTGAAGGCGAAGCCGAGCGCCGCGCCCACGAGCGCCCGCCGTTTGTGCCGTGCGATGTACACGCCCGCGGCCAGCAGCACGATCGCGATCCACGGCAGCCAGGTCGCGAGCCGGTCCGTGGCGGTGTAGAGCGAGCGCGCCTTCACCAGGCCGGCCGCGTCGGCGACCTCGATCGTGGGATGCACCTCGGGGATGCGGTTGACGATCGTGAGCCCGTCGGCAGCGAGCTGCTGCTTCGCGGCGTCGATGAACGGCGCGAGGTCGAGCACGACCTTGTCGCCCTGGATCGCGATCGCCGAGGCCGACCCGTCGAGCACGGCGACCATCTGCGTGTGGGCCACGCGGATCACGCGGTCCCACGTCTCGGCGATCTGCTCGCTCGCGACGAGCGTGGCGACACGGCCGTGCACGAAGTTCTGCACGCCCGACGCGAGCGGACCGGTCAGCGCCTGGAGCCGGTCGGTGACGGCCGGCGGGACGCCCTGGGCCGCGAGCGCGCCGACGGCGTCGGTCGCGATGCCCTGCACGTTGACGTTGGTGAAGATCGTCTCGGTGACCCGGTCCGTCACGGCGGCCTGCACCGCGGGATCGCGGATCAGCGGGCTCATCGTCGCGGTGAACCGGTCGGTGTCGGAGATCTGGTTGTGCACCCACACCGACGCGAGCGCCAGCGGGGCGAGCACGCACCCGAGCACGATCAGGATCGACGAAACCCACGGCCGCCAGCTGAACCGGCGGCGTTCACGGGTGGCGCGCAGCCGGGCAACCTCGAGACGCAGCCGAGCCAGCTCGGCGCGCTCGTCGGCGGTCGGCTCGGTGAAGTGGGTCGTGCTCCCGGTGTTCTCCGACATGACGCCGCCGGGTTCAGCCGGCCATCATCTCCCGCAGCGCGGCTTCCTGCTCCGCGGACAGGTTGGACTGCACCAGCTCCGGCGCGTGGCCGCCGGCCTCGATCGCGGCCTTCACCTTGTCGACGACCGCGTCGCTCGACATGAGGAACAGGGCCGACGTGCCGGGCGTGATCTTGTCGCGCACGGACTTGATGAAGTCGTCGTCGATGCCGACGTCGGTCAGCGAACCGGCGAGCGCGCCGGTGGCCGCGCCGATCGCGGCGCCGATGAGCGGCATCAGGAAGATCAGGCCGAACAGCATGCCCCAGAACATCCCGCCCATGGCGCCGCCGGCGGTCATGTTGCGCAGCTGGCGGGTCTTCGGCTTCTTGGCGCCGGGTTGCCAGGACACGGTGGCCGCGTCGTGGATGTTGATGAGTTCCTGCTTGGCCAGACCCTGAAGGGTGGAGACCGCCTTGTCGGCTCCCTCGGGACTGTCGAACTTCCACACCGTCAGCGTCGTCATGGTCGTCTCCTGTCGGGTTCGCGGGCTCCGCCGCCGTCACCGTCGCCCCACGGCGGCGCGGGCGCCTCGCCCCTTGGAGGTGAGACCCGGTGCCGCCGCGCCACCGCGGCGCCCAGCCGCAGCTCGGTGCGCCGCACGGCGTCGTGCCGGGCGGTGAGCCCGCCGGCGTCGAGCGCGCGCACGAGGTGCGAATCCGGGCCGTGGCGCGCGCGGATGCTCGCGATGCGTTCGCCGAACGTCGTGGGGTGCCCGTCCTGGGTGGTGCGCATGTCGCAGAACCACAGGGCGTCGCGCAGGGTCGAGTGTTCGTCGGGGAAGCGGGCGAGGTCGGCGGCCAGGCCGCGCTGCTCGGCGACGAACTCGGCGGCCGAGTGCCGGGCGACGAGGTTGACCAGCCGCGGCGGCGCCGACACCGCGACGAGGAACCGCGCGCCGTCGAGCGGGTGGTAGCCGGAGACGACGAGCCCCGGCGCGTACCCGATGTCGTGCAGCAGCGCCGAGGCCACGAGCAGCTCCTCCTCGTCGGCGGTGAGCAGCCGGCGGGCGATCTGCCGCCCGCACGCGGCGACTCCTCGCACGTGCTGCCACCGGCGAGGCAGCTCACGCGCGAGGTGGCGCTGGGCGAGGCTCCACGCCCACGCGGTCAGCGCGCCGCGCGGGCGGACCGCCGCCGGGTCACCGACGGTCGCGGAGTGCGTCGGAGGCATGTACGACCAGCGCCCAGATCACGAGCACGTCGAGGGTCAGGACCACCAGCGCCCAGAACGGTGCGGAGGGGAGGAACGTCAAGTGCGCCAAGGCACTCAGGCCGGCGATCGCGATGCCGGGGTAGCGCGCCCAGCTCTTGCGCGCGAACAGCCCGATCCCGGTGAGGACCGCGGCGCAGCCCAGCACGAGGTGCACCCAGCCCCAGCCGGTGAGGCTGAACAGGATCGTCCCGTGCGGGGTCACGGCGTAGTGGTCCGGATCGAGCAGCGCGGTGAGTCCCTCGACCAGGGTGAAGCTGCCGAGCAGGAACATCATCGCGGCACCGAAGAAGATCCAGCGGGCCCAGCCGGTCTCCTCGGTGACGACGGGTTCGACCGGGCGCACGGTTCGATCGCTCATGGCCGGCTCCCTTCTCGTGGCCGCCGACGTCTACGGCACCCACGCTCGTGTGCGCTTCGCCCGGTGCGGATGAGAGCGTCCACTCCGCACGTCAGCGGGCGGGCCGGCCGGCGAGCACGCGCAGGAGCACCCGCAGCGCGTCGCCCATTCCGGCGGGGGTGGTCGCCGCCGGAGCGACGCCGGGTGCGTTGAGCGGAACGCGCACGCGCAGCGCGCCGGGCAGGGTCCGGAAGCGCAGCGGTGGTTCGAGCCGCAGCGCCTCGCCGTCGACGCCGATGTCCACAAGGGACTGTCCCGAGGCGACCACGAACTCTTCCGTCTGCCACGCACGGTATCCGGGGTAGCGGGCAAGCTGTCCCGTGAGCTCCGCGGTGATCAGCGCCGGCAGGTCGCGCGCCCGGTCGACGCTCACGGTGACGATGCCGAGCGAGCCGCTGTCGAGCCGTTCGCGGGAACCGAACCCGCTGAGCCGGTCGAGGCGGTAGGCGCCGTTGGACACGAGCACGATGTCGGCCGGTGGCCGGTTGTCGTCGCCGGGCACCCGGTACTGGAGGTCGAAGTGCTCGGCGTCCGGTCCGAGCAGCTGCGGCAGCTGCCCGGCGACCGTGGAGACCTTGGCGTCGCGGTAACCCGGCGACTGCACCACCGTGGCGTAGACGCCGAGCGAGGCGTTGTTCACGAACACCCGGTCGCCGATCAGCGCCAGGTCGATGCGGTGCTCGGCCGCCTCACCGTAGGCGTCGAGGGCAGCCGTCACGTCGTCGCGGTCGAGCCCGAGATCGAGCGCGAAGTGGTTGCGGGTGCCGGCGGGCACGCACACGTACGGCAGGCCGTGGCGGCGCGCGACGTCGGCCACCAGCGCCTGGGACCCGTCGCCGCCGGCCATGCCGAGCACGTCGGCGTGCTGGGCCGCTTCCTCCGCGAGCGCCCGCAGGTCGTCGCCGCGGCGCAGCACCACGGGGGTGACACCGCGGGCCCGGGCCTCGCGCTCGAGGTCGAACTGCGCCACCTTCCCGCCGCCCGAGCGGGGGTTCATCAGCAGCACGCCGTGGTGCGCGGGGCCGACGCGATCGGCCGATGCGCGCCGGGCCAGGTCGTGGCCGATCGCCACCCGCGCGGCCACCGCGGCCAGCACCGTCAACCCGAGCACCAGCGGCAGCACCACGAACGTACGCAGGTCGGGCAGGAAGGCGACGGCGGCGAGCGCGAGGACCGCCACGATCGCGAGCACGACCCGCGGCGCGCCGCGGCGGACGAGCGCGGCCCAGGCCGCGGTCGTGGCGATCGCCAGCAGCACCACGGCGAGCACCAGCTGCCCCGGGCTGCGCACGGCCGCGACGATCGCGACGACGAGCGCGGCGGCCAGTGCGAGCAGCGCGCCCAGCGCGCACAACCGCCGCGCGGGCGAGGGACGAGGGCCGGTCATCCGCCGACCCAACGCGGCCGCGGGCCACCGTGTCGTCACCCGGTCCGGATGATGCCTCGTCTCACCCCGTGCGGGCGAGGAAAGGCGCCCGCCGGCGGGTGAAGCTTCCCCGATGGTGCTCACCTCACGACGGACAGCCGAATCCCGAGCGGACCGCATCGCGAGGGGCAAAGCCGCCCGCGCGGCCGCACCCCGCTCGAGCCACGCCGGCTTCACGCGCCCGAACGGCAGCCCGGATCCCCTGGAACTGCTCGCCCGCCAGGACGCCACCCGCGTCCAGGAGCTGCTGCCGATCCGCTACGGGCGCATGGCGGTCTCGCCTTTCACCTACTTCCGCGGAGCCGCGCTGCCGATGGCGAGCGACCTGTCGGGCACGCCCGTGAGCGGGGTGCGGGTGCAGGCGTGCGGGGATGCGCACCTGATGAACTTCGGGGTGTTCGCCTCGCCGGAGCGCAAGCTGGTGTTCGACATCAACGACTTCGACGAGACGTTGCCCGGCCCGTGGGAGTGGGACGTGAAGCGCCTGGCCACGAGTCTCGAGATAGCCGGCCGGAACAACGGGTTCACACCCCGGCAGTGCCGCGGCACGGTGGCCGCGACGGTCGCGCAGTACCGCACCGCGATGCGGAGCTTCTCCGACCGCACCGCGCTCGACGTCTGGTACGCCCACGCCGACGTCGACCAGGTGAAGGCCCTTTACGCCGACCGGCTGGGCGGACGCCGGCGGAAGTTGATCGAGAAGGGCATGGCCTCGGCCGTCGCGCGCGACAACCTCGGTGCCCTGCGCCGGTTCACGACCACCTCCGGCGGGCAGGTGCGCATCGCGCCCGACCCACCGATCGTGTTGCCGGTGGAGGCCTTCGAGAGCGACCACGCGGAGGCCGCCGAGGTGCGCGCGCGGCTGGGCGAGATCGTGCAGGCCTACCGCATGACGCTGGAACCCGAGCGGCGCGTGCTGCTCGACCGGTACCGGCTCGTGGACATGGCACTGAAAGTGGTGGGTGTCGGCAGCGTGGGCACGCGGTGCTGGATGGTCCTGATGCTCGGCAACGACGACCGCGATCCGTTGTTCCTGCAGGCGAAGGAAGCGAGCGCCTCGGTGCTGGAGGAGTTCGTGGGCGCCGGCGACTACGACAACGCCGGGCGCAGGGTCGTCGTGGGGCAGCGGTTGATGCAGACGGTGAGCGACATCTTCCTCGGCTGGATCCACGTGACCGGCATCGACGACCAGCCCCGTGACTTCTACCTGCGCCAGCTGCGCGACTGGAAGGGCTCGGCGAACGTCGAGTCCATGGACCCGCGCGACCTGCGCACGTACGGGATGCTGTGCGCGTGGACGCTCGCGCGCGCCCACGCCCGCACCGGCGACGGCATCGCCATCGGCGCCTACCTCGGGTCCGGGGAGTCCTTCGACCGGGCGATCGCCGACTTCACCCACGACTACGCCGACCAGAACGAAAAGGACTACGCAGCCCTGCGCGAAGCCATCCGGGCGGGGACGGTCAAGGCCGAGTCGGGGAAGTGAAGGCCCGGCAGCTGTTCGCCCCGGTGGTGCTGCGCCCGCTGTTCACCGTGGTCACGCTCGTCGCCGTGTACTACCTGCTGCCGGTGGACCGGCCGTTCGACGTGTGGACGGTCGTCGGGCTGGCGGTGGGCACCGTGCTGGTCGTGGTGCTCGTGGTGGTGGAGGCGCGGGTGATCCTGCGGTCGACGCGCCCCGCGTTGCAGGGGGTGCAGGCGCTCGCGCTGGTCGTGCCTCTGTTCCTGCTGGTGTTCGCGAACGTCTACTACGTACTGGAGTACAACCGGCCCGACAGCTTCACCACGCCGTTGACCCGCACCGACGCGCTGTACTTCGTGGTCACGGTGTTCGCCACGGTCGGGTTCGGCGACATCACCCCGGTCACCCAGGGCGCGCGGCTGCTCGTCACGGGGCAGATGATCGGCAACCTGCTCGTGGTGGGCGTGGCGTTGCGGGTGATCCTCACGGCCGTGCAGCGCAGCCGAGCGCGCCCGGGCCGCGGGCTACCGCTTCGCGTGGCGTGGGATCAGCAGCGCCGTGCCGACCCCGATGAGGCCGAAGCACACGAGCATGACGAAGGCGATCCCGAACGGCCCGTTGCCGGGGACGGCCGCGCCGGCGAGCACGGAGCCGACCAGCGCGGTGCCCAGTGACGAGCCGAGGTTCGACACGCTGCGCGACACACCCGAGATGTCGCCCTGCGCCTCTTCGGGCGAGCTCGACTGCACGAGGTTGACCGACGCCGTCAGCATCACGCCGATCCCGAGGCCCATCAGCAACAGCCCGGGCACGAACGTCCAGATGCTCGAATCCTCCCGGACCAGCAGCAGCATCAGCACGAGCCCCAGCGTCGTGGCGCTGAACCCGAACCGGATCAGGCGCCGCTGCGAGTGCCGGCGCGACATCCGCCCCGCCAGCGCCGAGGCGCTGAGGATGCCGATGGTGGCCGGCACGAGCACCAGCCCCGTCTCGATCGCGCTGTACCCGCGGATCTGCTGCAGGAACACCGATGTCACGAAGAACGCGCCCTGCATGACCAGCCACTGCAGGATCTGCGTGACCAGCCCCAGGTTCGATGCGCGGCTGCGGAAGATCTTCAGCGAGAACAACGGCGACCGGTCCCGGTGCTCCACGCGGCGCAGGTGGAAGACGAACACCGTGAGCAGCACCGCCCCGATCGCGACGTAGATCCACACCGGCGACACCCCGCCCGCCGCGATCACCACCGTGCCGCCGACCGTGAAGTCCTCGCGGGCCGCGAGCCAGCCGTAGGTGGAGGTCTGCAGCACCCCGAACACCACGAAGAACAGCCCCAGGGCCGAGAGGACCGCGCCCCACACGTCGAAGCGCGCGGGCTTCTGCGTCAGCGGCGGGTCGGTGATGCGCAGCGCCAGCAGGATGATCACCACGATCACGGCCACCTGGAAGTAAAACGACGCCCGCCAGCCCAGCGTGCTCGTGATCAGCCCGCCCAGCAGCGGTCCCGCCGCCGCGCCCAGCCCCGCCGCTCCGCTCACGATCCCGAAGTTGCGCGCCCGGGCGTTCACGTCGTCGAACACCACGGTCACGAGGATGTAGATCGGCGGGATCAGCAGCGCCGACCCGATGCCCTCGAGCAGGGAGTAGCCGACCACCAGCAACCCGATGCCCTGCGCGAACCCGGAAAGCAGCGCCCCCGCGCCGTAGATGACGAGGCCGGCGATGAAGCAGACCTTGCGGCCGAGGTAGTCCGTGAGCTTGCTGCCGGGGATCATCAACGCGGCCATGGTCAGCGTGAAGAGGGTGATGGCGGTCTGGATGCCGGTCACCGTGGTGCCGATGTCCTCGGCGATCGTGCTGATCGCCACGTTCATGTTCGTGGCCGCGTAGCTCGCGATGAACTGCCCGAGCGCGAGCGGCAACACGACCGCGGACGCCGAGGCGCTCTTCGATTCCGTGGCCATCGCGGCCCCTCTCCTCGGATGCTTCACCCTGTGGAGCATCCGTTGCGGACGGCATCACCTGCTGCGGATGACCCGCCGATCAGCTCCCCACGGTGAACACGATCCGCTCACCGGGTCCACCGGTTCCGGCTACGCGCGTTCGACGTCGGCGAGGGGCACGGCGCGGGCGGCGGTGGTGAAGGTGCCCAGGCGCTCCAGCAGCGCCGGCAGCTCGGCGACGATGCCGGCCGTGGTCAGGGAGCCCTGGCCGCCGCCCAGGAGCTGCAGGTTGGCGGCGTGCAGTACGGCCGAGGGCAGTGATGTCGGGGTCGGCGGGGAGCCGATCTGAACCCAGGTCAGTGGCCGCCGGGTTCATCGCCGCCGCCACCGTCACGGCGTCGGCGTCGGCGTCGGCCGGTAGCTCCACCGCCCGCTGCGGCTCGATCACCGCCCGCTCCGCCATCGTTCCGCCGTCGGCGACGAACTACCCGCGCCGCCCGTCCGGCAGCAGGCCCACCACCTGGAGCTCGGCAAATCGAGCACCACGGGGCTGGTCACCCGCGCCGAATGCCGCGGTCTGGTCCAGCGCGCCCTGTCCCCACACCCGGTCCCCGTACGAGGGCTGCGGGGTGCTGGTCTCGCTCAGGCCCGAGGGCCGCGCCCTGACTCGCACGGGTGAGGCGGAGGTGGGTCGCCGGCCCGACGCGCTGGCGGCGGCGTCGACGGAGACGCAGCGGGTGCGGCCGGTGCAACTGGCGGGCCTGCTGGTGGCACCGCGGTCGTCAGGCGGTGATGCCCTCGAGCACCGTCGTCACCACGTCCGCCACTGAAGGCCCCGCCGTCGGACCGGTGTGCGGGATCAGCGCCGAGAACACCGTCTCGTGGCAGACGCCCACCAGCAGTGCCGCCGCGGCGTCCACGTGCGCGGTGGGCGACAGGCGGCCCAGGTCGCGTTCGGAGCGGAGGTAGGCCAGGAGGCGGTCGCGCCAGTCGTGGCCCGTGGGCGGCAGCGCGGCGAAGCGGGTGAGGACCGCGGGGTGGGCCAGCAGGCCGGCGAAGGTGGGCAGGATGGCGCGGTGCAGGGCGAGCCCGTAGTCCACGTACGCGCGCAGGTTGGCCTCGACGGTGGCGGACCCGGCGACCGGCAGCTGTCCGAGCGGGCCTTCGGCCGCGCGGACGTGGGCTCGCAGCGCGTGGGCCAGCAGCTCTTCCTTGTCCGCGAAGTGGTTGTACAGCACGCCGTCCGCGACGCCGGCGCGGCGGGCGATCGCGCGGACCGTCAGCTTCGCCGCGCCTTCCTCGGCCATGAGGGCGCCGGCCGTCGCGATGAGGTGCTCGCGCAGGCTGCGGTCGCCGTCGCGCAGGGCCGCGGCTGTTCGGGGTGACATCAGCCGACATCGTATTCACCGGGTGGCGGCGACGAGCCACGCCGTGCCGCGCAGGCGCACACCGCCGGGTTCGGCGAAGGGACGCAGGGCCTCGGTCAGCACCGCGGTGTCGGGACGGAGGTGGCGCACCGGACCCCAGCCGGCGACGAACTCGGCCGCGTCGGCCACGTCGCGGCCCCAGATCTGGTCGGCTTCGACGTGCGTGCACGTGACGTCGCGGAACCCCGCGTCCGTCAGCACCGCTCGCGCGTGCGCGGGATCGGCCAGCGAGGTCGGCCCGCTGCGCACCGGCAGCGGCCCCAGCGCGCCGAACACGGCCCCGAGATCGGTGCCCTCGACGTCGGTCAAGCACACGAACGCCAGCCGGCCGCCGGGCCGCAGCGCGTGGCGCACCCGGGCGAAGGCCGCCACCGGATCGGCGAAGAACATCACCCCGAACCGGCTCAGCGCCACGTCGAACGCCCCCTCGGCGAACGGGTGCACCTGCACGTCCGCGCGCTCGAACACCACGTTCGACGTGTCCGCCGCCCGCGCCCGGGCCGCTGCCAGCATCGGCGCGGACAGGTCGACGCCCACCACCCGGCCCGACCCCGAGCGCCGCCCCGCGAGCCGGGTCAGCTGCCCGGTGCCGCACCCGAGGTCGACGACGTCGTCGCCCGGCCCCACCGAAGCCAGGAGCGCGGAGTTGAATCCGCTGTTCACGGCGTCGTAGCGCTCGGTGTGCCTCGCCCAGTGCTCGCCCTCGTAGCCGTTCCACGCGGCCGCTTGCGCGGTGTTCACGATCATGACCTCATCCTCCAGACGTTATGAACACACGTTCATGAACGTCTGTTCATCATGACCGCGGCCCAGGGCGCTGTCAACCGCCGAAGCGACGACGTCCGATGTGGACGGTCATCGTGCCGTCAGCGATTCGTAAGGCTCAGCGCCCGCGTTCCCGACCTGATCTTGGTTACCGTCGGCCGGACAGCCGATCACCACGAAAGGGGAGTCCGTGCAAGCTCGGGTCAGCTGGGGGCGACGAGTCGAAGCAGTGGGCGGGCTCGTGGTCCGCTACGGGCTCGTGCTGGTGATCGCGTGGATCGCGGTGCTGAAGCTCACCGCGTCGGAGGCCATGCGGATCCAGCAGTACGTCTCGCACAGCCCGTTGCTGGGGTGGCTGAACGACCTGCTGGCCCCGCGGCCCCTCGCCGTCGTCCTCGGTGCGGTGGAGTTCGCGGCCGCCGTGCTCATCGCCGCCGGCCCGTGGCTGCCGAGAGTCTCCGCTGTGGGCAGTGCCCTCGGGGTCCTCGTTTTCCTCACCACGCTCAGCTTTTTCGTCACCACGCCCGGCGTCGGCGACGCGGCCGCGGGCGGCTTCCCCGCACTGTCACCGGTGGGCCAGTTCCTGCTGAAGGACGTCGTGCTGCTCGGCGCGTCGATCTGGACCCTGGGCCGCTCTCTCGGTCATCGACCGTCCTCAGTGGACGAGTAATGCCGGCCCTTCCACCCGGCGCCGCGCCCGGCGAAGTGCCGGCGCGCGGAATCGAGGGTCATCAGCGTGTACAGCAGCGCCGTCGCCGGCAGCAGCACACCCAGCAGCGGCCACTGCCGGTAGTAGCGCGCGATCGGCACGAACGCCGCCGCCATCAGCAGCCACGCGGCGAGCGCGGGCCACGACGGCCCGGTGAACGTCAGCACTGGGGGAGCGAGGAACACCAACGCCAGCCCGGCCACCGTGCCCGCCCAGGACGAGCGGCGAGTGGCGCAGCTGCGTAGACGCCGTGCGCGCGACCATCTGCCACAGGTCGGCCAGGCGTGGGTACGGCCGGACACCGTGGACGTTCGTCGCGAAGCCCAGCCACGTGCGGCCGCCGGCCGACGACACCGCGCGGGCCAGGGCGACGTCGTCGATCACGGCGCCGCGGATCGCCGCGAGACCGCCCGCGCGGTCGAGCGCCGTGCGGCGCACCAGCACACTTCGGCGCGCAGCAGGGCCATCTGTGAAACCAGGTCGAATTCTTCGCCGCACGCGATCACGAGCGTTTCGAGCGAACGCGGCCCGTGGAGGATGTCGGCGTCGGTCAGCAGGACGAGGTCCACGGCACCCGCTCCCCGACGCCGCGCGCGGCCGCCCACAGCTTGCCGGTCCAGCCCGCCGGCCGCCCTTCCGGTGTGACCACGGTCAGCGGCAACGTGCCGGGCGCCGCGCCGAGCCGCCGGGCCAGGTCGCCGGTGCCGTCGGAGCTGTCGTCGTCGACGAGGATCACGCGCGCCGCACCGGGGTACTGTTGCGCGAGCAGGGCGGGCCAGGTCGCCGGCAGCACGGCCGCCTCGTCGCGCGCGGGCACGACGACCGCCACCGAGGGCCAGTCATCGGGTGGTGAGTCGCCGGCCGGCAGCCGCTGATCCGCTCGCCAGAACCAGCCGTGGCCGAACGCGAGCCCCAGCCACACCACGAGGGTGAGCCACCCCAGCACTGTCAGCACCCCGCGGATCCTAGCCCGGCAATGCCTTCGTGGCGCTCTGACCGCATCGGTCAAGAGCCATCGGACGACTGACCTTGCTTTCAGGGAGGTCCGGGCGGCTGGTGAACGGCGTCAACCAGGCCGGAAACCCGATTCGTTCGCCGGGACAAGGAATGGACAGTCCGGCGAAACCCCCTGAGTAGGTCTAGACATCCGATGGATCGGGCACCTAGTGTGCTGGGCAATCCACCAGCTCGTCGCCGGCCGCCGACCGGGGCACGCGGCCGCGCGGACTCGTCAGGAGGAGCACGTGCCGATCTCGACGCGCCGGAACGCCGTTCTGGCCGCAGTGTTCTCTGCCGCAGTGTTCTCGCTCGCCGTCACCGCCGCGGGCGCGACCACCGCGGCCACCGCGAGCCCGCCGGACCACGGCTGCACCGGACCGATCAGACCCGCCACGATCATGGTCGTCCAGCCGTGCGACGGCATGGACCGCGTGCTGCAGAAGGCCGCCGCGGTTGTGCCGCGGGCCGGTCAGCTCGCGTGGCAGCAGCGGCCCGTGACCGCGTTCACCCACTTCGGCATGAACACCTTCACCGACCGCGAATGGGGTTCGGGCGCGGAAAAGGAGTCGACGTTCGCGCCGAGCGCCGTCGACACCGACCAGTGGATGCGCTCGCTCAAGGCCGCCGGTGTCACGCAGGTGATGCTCACCGCCAAGCACCATGACGGGTTCGTGCTCTACCCCTCCCGCTACACCAACCACTCCGTGGTCGCGAGCCCCTGGTGGGTCAGCGCCGGCTGCGCCGACCCGAAAACCGGCGCCGTCCGCGAAGCCGCCCAGGCCACGCGCACGCAGGACCCGTCGGCGTTCTGGCAGACGCGCGCCGCGGCCTGCGCCAACCCGCGCGGCGACATCCTGGGTGACTACGTCGAATCCGCGCGCAGGGCCGGGCTCAAGGTCGGCGTGTACCTCTCGCCCGCCGACGGCGCCGAGCTGCCGGCGAGCTTCTTCACCGACGAGGTCAAGCGTGTCGAGGCGAAAGTCGCGGCGGGCCAGAAGCTTTCCATCGAGGAGCAGGCCACCTACGACGACCGTGCGAGCGCCCCGCAGGGCCAGGGCCGCTACGGCACCGGCAGCGCCGTGACCCGGCGGACGATTCCCACGCTCGTGGCCCACGACGACCGCGCCGCCGCCCTCGCCGCCGGCAAGCTGCCGCGCTTCACCGTGACTGAGGACGACTACAACACCTACTACCTCAACCAGCTCTACGAACTGTTCACCCAGTACGGCCCGATCGACGAGCTGTGGCTCGACGGCGCGAACCCGTGGCGAGACAACGGCATCAGTGAGAACTACGACTTCACCACCTGGTTCTCGATGATCCACTCGCTCTCGCCGAACACCGTCACGTTCGCCGGGCCCGCCGGCGTGCGCTGGGTCGGCAACGAGGCCGGCCAGGCACGCACGACCGAGTGGAGCCCGCTGCCGACGACGGGCGACCCGAACACCGCGCACAACGAGGAGCTGTTCCTCGGCGGCGCCACGGCCACGGACCTCGGCTCGCGCACCGTCCTGGCCGACCCGTCCGTGCGGTTCCTGCAGTGGGCGCCGGCCGAGTCCGACGTCTCGATCCGGCCCGGCTGGTTCTTCCACCCGGACGAGCAGCCGAAAACCGCCGCGCAGCTCGTGGACCTCTACCGGCGCACGGTGGGCCGGAACTCGTCGCTGCTGCTCAACGTGCCGCCCGGCCCCGACGGTGAGCTCGCCCCCGCGGACGTCGCGGCGCTGGCCGCCTTCGGCAGCTCCGTCGCGGCGACCCAGGTCAACCAGGCCCACGCGCGGCCCGGCGACAAGGCGGTCGCCGCGGTCACCGACGGTTCCCTGACCACGTCGTGGACCCCGCCGCGCGGTGCGTCGGAGGGCACGCTCGACGTGCCGCTCGCCCGGCCCGCGACGTTCGACCAGATCCGCCTGGGCGAGGACATCAGCCACGGCCAGCACGTGGAAGGCGCGACCGTGCAGGCCGAGGTCGACGGCAAGTGGCAGACGCTCACCACCGTGACCACGATCGGCTACACCCGGCTGGTCACGCTGCCCGCGCCCGTCACCACGAGCCACCTGCGCGTGGTGATCACGCAGGCGCGGGCCACGCCGTACCTCGCGACCTTCGCCCTGTACCGCTCCGTGGCGCCCGCCGCCTGACCCGAGGGACTCCCCATGACTCGACGCACCCGTCACCTCGCCGCCGTGCTCGCGGCCGGGGTCACGCTCGCCGCACTCGTCACGCAGCCCGCCGCGGCCGCACCCGACCGCCACGGGTCGCTGCCGATCGTCACGCCCACACCACAGTCGCTCAGCCGCGACTCGGCCGACCTCGCCGTGCCCGCCGAGGTCGCGCTCGTCACCGACAGCACCACCGACGCCGCCGCGAAGGACCTGGTCACCTCGCTGCTGCGGCAGCACGGCGCCCGCAAGGTCAGCGTCGTCTCGCGCGGGCACGAACCCCGCCACGCCCTGGTGGTCCGCCTCGGCAGCACCGAGACCGTGCCGGCCGAGGGTTACACGGTGAGCACCGCCCGCGGCGAGCTGGTGATCGCCGGCCGCGACGGCGCGGGCCAGTACTACGGCGCGCAGACGCTGCGGCAGCTGTTCGTGCGGTCCGGCCACGGGTGGGCCATCAGCGGCGTGGCCGTGCGCGACTGGCCGAACATGGCGCTGCGCGGGTCGATCGAGGGCTTCTACGGCCCGCCGTGGAGCACCGCCGACCGCCTGCGGCAGATCGCGTTCCTCGGTGAGGTGAAGGCCAACACCTACGTCTACAGCGCCAAGGACGACGTCTACCTGCGGGCCCAGTGGCGGGATCCGTACCCCGCGGCCGAGCTGGCCACGCTCGGTCAGCTGGTGCAGTCGGCGACGGCGCACCACGTCGACTTCACCTACGCGCTCTCGCCCGGTGTGTCGATCTGCTTCTCCTCGCCCGAGGACCTCGCGGCGGTGCGGGCGAAACTGCAGTCGGTGTACGACCTCGGCGTGCGCTCGTTCTCGATGCCGTTCGACGACATCTCCTACACGAAGTGGAACTGCGCCGCCGACCAGACGGCGTTCGGCGCGCCCGGGCAGGCCGCCGCGGGCAAGGCGCAGGTGTCGCTGCTCAACGCGGTCACCACGGACTTCATCAAGACCCACGACGGCGCACGTCCACTTCAGACGGTGCCCACCGAGTACAGCGACCTCAAGGACTCGCCGTACAAGACCGAGCTGCGGGAGCACCTCGATCCGTCGGTGGTCGTGCAGTGGACCGGCACGGACGTGGTGCCGCCGAGCGTGACCACCGACGAGGCGCAGCAGGTGTCCACTGTGTACGGACGCAAGGTGTTCCTCTGGGACAACTACCCGGTGAACGACTACGAGCAGTCGGCCGGCCGGTTGCTGCTCGCGCCGTACGCGCAGCGCGAGGCCGGCCTTTCGCGGTACCTCAACGGAATCGTCGCCAACCCGATGAACCAGGAGGCGGCCAGCGAGGTCGCGGAGTTCGGTGCCACCGACTTCGCCTGGAACGACGCGGGCTACTCACCGGAACGCTCGTGGCCGCAAGCGCTCGCGCGGCTGGCCGGCGGCGACGCGCGCGCCACTGCGGCACTGCAGGTGTTCGCCGACCTCGAGCACCTGGCTCCGACGTTCGGCCCGACGCCGTGGCAGCCGCAGGCCCCCGTGCTCGCGGCGAAGACGAAGGTGTTCTGGCAGCGGTGGAACGCGGGTGAGGTCGAGGTCGGTTCGCTGCGGGCCTACGCGGTGCAGATCCGCGACGCCGCTTCGGTCATCCGTGGTGGCCGGGTTTCGGCCGCGTTCGTCGCCGAGGCCGCGCCCTGGCTCGACGCCACCACGTTGTGGGGCGCAGCGATGGTCGACCAGCTCGATGCCCTCGCGGCCGCCGGGCGCGGCGACGAGAAGGCGGCGCAGCGGCTCACCGCTTCCGCCGACGCGCTGGTGGCCAAGGCCCAGGCTGTGAAAACCGGCGACACCAACCGATGGGGCGTGCGACAGGCCCTCGTCGGCGACGGTGTGCTCGACGCGTTCATCACCCAGGCCCGGTCCGCGACGCTCGGGAGCTGAGACGCGGGTCACACCCGCTGCTGTCACGACTTCGCCGGCGCACCCGTCAAGAGTGCGTAACCCAGTGAAGGAGCAGACAGTGGAAGCACGACTCAACGTCTTCGAGAACGCGATCTCCGGCAAGTTCCTGAAGTACCTGACGGCGGCGAACAAGCCGATCGCCGAGTCGGGCCTGCCCGCGGCGACCCAGGAGCTCGTGAAGCTGCGCGCCAGCCAGATCAACGGCTGCGGCTTCTGCACCGACATGCACTTCAAGGACGCCGTCGCCGCCGGTGAGGACGTGACCCGCCTCAACCTCGTCGCGGCCTGGCGTGAAGCCACGGTCTTCACCGACGCGGAGCGCGCGGCCCTCGCCCTGGCCGAGGAGGGCACCCGCATCGCCGACGCGGCGGGCGGCGTTCCCGACGAGACGTGGCAGCAGGCTGTGAAGCACTACGACGAGGACCAGCTCAACGGCCTCGTCATGCTCATCGCGCTCATCAACACCTACAACCGCATCAACGTGATCACCCAGCAGCCCGCGGGCCACTACGAGGCCGGCATGTTCGGCTGATCGCCGGTCGGCGGCCCTGTCGTGGGGCCGCCTCGCTCCCGCCACGGCGACGCCCTGGGTTCCGGAAATCCGGAACCCAGGGCGTTGTGCCGTCCGGGGTGGTTCGTGCGGGTTTGACCGGGGCGAAGTGCCCGCCGTTGCCGCCGCGAGTCAGGATGACCCGCGCCCTGTCCCTTGCACCTGGATGAACTCGACCCGGCCGGCTCGCTCTGCGCTCACGAGGCGCGGCGGCCGGTGATCCCCTACGAAATCGTTCCCACAATCTTCTACGAGATTGTTAACAATCGTGTATGGTCCTCGTCGCCGGAGCGCGCGGGCTCCGGCGACGGGTCGCCGGGGATCCGGTGCGGTGCTGTTCCCCCGGCTCACAGGAGGTCACATGGACATCATCGATACGCACACCCACGTCATCTCCCCGGACGCGGAGCAGTACCCGGTCGACCCCATCGGCGGCAAGCAGAGCGAGTGGTCGAAGGCCCACCCGGTCGACATCGACGGCCTGGTGCGGGCGCTGGACGCGGCGGGCATAGCCAAGGCCGTGGTCGTGCAGGCCTCGACGGTGTACGGGCACGACAACCGCTACGTCGCCGAAGCGCTGCGGCGCCACCCCGACCGCTTCGCCGGCGTCTACTCGATCGACGCGATGGCCCCCGACGCCGTCGAGAAGATCGACCACTGGCAGGGCCTCGGCCTGTCCGGTTTCCGGCTCTTCACCACCGGCACGACCATGCCGGGTCAGGCCGACTGGCTCGGCCACGAAGACTCCTTTCCCGCCTGGGCCCACGCCGAGAAGCACGACATCCCCGTGTGCCTGCAGATGACGATCCAGGGCTTGCCGAAGCTGCGCGAGCTGCTCGACCGCTTCCCCGGCGTCCGCGTGCTGCTCGACCACTGCGCGCGTCCCGACCTCTCCGACGGACGGCCCTACCGGCTGGCCAAGGACCTGTTCGACCTGGCCGCCTACCCCGGCGTGCACCTGAAGCTCACGCACCGCGCGCTGGCCGCGTCGGCGAAGGGCGCGTCGACGACCGAGGACTTCCTCACCGACCTGGTCGCGGCCTACGGCGCCGGCCGGCTCACGTGGGGCTCGAACTTCCCCGCGGCCGAGGGCGTGCTGCCCGACCTGCTGGCCGAGGCCCGCGAGACGGTGTCCGTGCTGCCGGAAGCCGACCTCGACCAGATCTTCGGCGGGACCACCACCGCCTTCTACCCGTCGCTGAAGGGTGCCGGCCGTGCCTGAGCCCACGATCCTGAAGACCGTCCTCGCCGACTACCCGCACACCGAGCCGCTCAAGAACGGCGAGGTGACCAGCGCGTCGGTCACGCTCGATTTCCACGCCGTGTCGCCCGTGCACAAGGCTTTCGCGCCGATGGTGCGCGACGAGGCGTACGACCTGAGCGAGCTCGCCGTCGTCACGGCGCTGCAGGCGATCGCGTACGGCCGGCCCGTGGTGCTGCTGCCGGCCGTGGTCGCGTCGCGGTTCCAGCGCGGCTGCCTCATCGCGCACGCGGCGCGGCCGGTGAACCCGGCGGACCTCGCGGGCAAGCGCATCGGGGTGCGGGCCTTCACCCAGACCACGGGCATGTGGGTGCGCGCGCACCTCACCGAGGACTTCGGCCTCGCCTCGCGCGACATCCGCTGGCTCACGCGCGACGGCGCCCACGTCGCCGAGTACGAGGACCCGGGCTTCGTCGAGCACGGCGTCGGCGACGCGAGCCTGCCCGACCTGCTGCGCGAAGGCCGCATCGACGCCACCATCCTCGGCAACGACCTGCCCGAGGGCGACGAGTTCGTGCGGGTGATCCCCGACGCCGCCACGCGCGACGAAAAGTGGTGGCGTGAGCACGGTTTCATGCCGATCAACCACATGGTCGTCGCGGGCGCGTCCGTGGCCGGCCGCGATCCCGGCGCGGTGCGCGAGGCCTACGAGCTGCTGCGCCGCGCCGACGCGACCGTCTCGCGACCCGAAGGGGCTCCCGTCCCGACGATGTTCGGCTTCGAGCAGCTGAGCGGCTCGATCGAGCTGATCGTCGACGCGTGCCTCGAACAGGGCCTGCTCCCGCGCCGCCTCGGCGCCGACGAGGTGTTCGCCCCGGCCAGGAAGATCCTCGGCTAGTCCCCAGCTCCCCACCGGAGTTTTCAACGGAGAAACCGGAAACACGATGAGCGAAACCACGTCCGCGGGCGCCCCCGAGCAGACCCGCAAGCGCAAGCCGTTCTACCAGGACCTCACGTTCCAGGTCTTCGCCGGCGTTGTCGTCGGTGTGCTCGTGGGTGCGCTCGCGCCCTCGGTCGGCCACCACGTCGACTTCCTCGGCGACATCTTCATCCACCTCATCCAGATGGTCGTCGGCCTGATCATCTTCTGCACGGTCACGCACGGCATCGCCAGCGTGCGCGACCTCGGCAAGGTCGGCCGCATCGCGGTGAAGTCCATTGTGTACTTCGAGGTGATCACCACCATCGCGCTCGTGATCGGCCTCGTGGTGGTCAACGTGCTCAAGCCCGGCGTCGGCATGAACATCGACCCCTCGACGCTGCACGCACCGGCCTCGGCGGCGCCCGCCAAGTCCGAGGGCTTCGACGACTTCCTGGTGAGCCTCGTGCCGACGTCGGCCGTCGACGCCTTCGCCAAGGGTGAGATCCTGCAGGTGCTGGTGTTCTCCGTCCTGTTCGCCTGCGGCCTCGCCGCACTGGGCGAGAAGGCGCAGCCGGTGCTGAACATCGTGGGGACCGTGCAGCAGTCGCTGTTCTGGATCATCAAGAAGGTGATGCGCCTGGCCCCGTTCGCCGCGTTCGGCGCGATCGCCTTCACGGTGTCGAAGTACGGACTGTCCACTTTGCTCCCGTTGGCCAAGCTCGTGGGTGTGTTCTACCTGATCGTGGTGCTGTTTTTCGTGCTGGTGCTGTGGCCGGTCTCGCACTACGCCGGCGTGAGCCTGTGGAAGGTGTTGCGCTACTTCCGCGCCGAACTGGTGCTGGTGCTCGGCACGAGCTCGTCGGAGAGCGTGTTCCCCCAGCTCACGCACAAGCTCGAGAAGCTGGGCGTCGACGAACCCGTGGTGGGCCTCGTCCTGCCCACCGCGTACAGCTTCAACCACGACGGCACCTGCCTGTACTTCGCGGCGGTGAGCGTGTTCCTGGCGCAGGCCACCGGCACGGACCTCAGCTGGCAGGCCCAGCTGGGCCTCCTGGTCGTGCTGCTGCTCACCTCCAAGGGCGGCGCCGGCGTCTCGGGCTCGGCGATCGCCGTGCTGGCCCTGACCCTGGCGGCCACTCACACCATCCCGGTCAGCAGCATCGCCCTGGTGCTGGGTGTCCACAGCGTCCTGTCGGCGGCGTTCGTGTTCACCAACATCGCGGGCAACTGCGTGGCCACGCTGGTCGTGGGCAAGTGGGAGAAGGCGATCGACAGGGTGACCCTGCACCGCGAACTGGACGCGGGGTACGTGGCGGCGTGAGGAATGCGGGGCGGGTCTTGTGCCTCGCCCCGGATTCAGCCTTCGAACGAGCCGTGCCGGCCGGCGCCGTCCGTGAAGCGAGTGGCGCCGGCGACGGTGTCGGTGGCCAGGGAGGTCTGGCCGTGGGTGAATTCGTTGGCCAGGGCGGCTTCCTCGGGCAAGCCGTGTTGCTCCAGTACCGACGCGCGGTCCTCGCGCAGGCAGGTCTGGGGAAACGCCGCGAGGTCTTGAGCCAGCTCCACCGCCGCGTCGAGGGCCCCGCCGGCGGGGACCACGCGGTTGGCCAGCCCCATCCGCAGGGCCTCGTCGGCGGCGACGGGGCGGCCCGTGAGGATCAGGTCCAGCGCGTGGCTCTGCCCGATCAGCCGCGGCAGCCGCACGGTGCCGCCGTCGATGAGGGGGACGCCCCAGCGGCGGCAGAAGACGCCGAAGACCGCCGTTTCGTCGGCGACGCGCAGGTCGCACCAGATCGCCAGTTCCAGACCGCCGGCGACGGCGTGGCCGGTGACCGCGGCGATGACCGGTTTGGTCAGGCGCAGGCGCGTCGGCCCCATCGGGCCGTCGCCCGTGGATTCGGTGCGGTTGCCGGCGCCGTCGGCCACGGCCTTGAGGTCGGCGCCCGCGCAGAAGGTGCCGCCGGCGCCCTGGAGCACGGCGACGGACGCACCCGGATCGGCGTCGAAGGCGCGGAAGGCGTCGGCGAGCGCCGAAGCCGTGGCGCGGTCCACGGCGTTGCGCCGCTCGGGGCGGTTGATCGTGACGATCGTGACCGGGCCGCGCTTCTCGACCAGGACGTTCATCGGCCCTCCCACAGGGGATCACGCAGGGCGCGGCGCAGGATCTTCCCCGCCGCGGACTTCGGTGTGGCGTCGACACGCTCTCCGGCACCTTGTACCCCGCGAGCAGCCCGCGCAAGTCCTCGACGGACACCGCGGCCCGGCGCCGCCGTGGTGCGGCGGTGGTGCGACCGCTGAGAAATCAGTGCGCCCGCAGGTGGTCGCGCAGGGCACGGGCGACCCGCGCCATCAGGATCTCCGCCTCGGGCTGGATCGCCGCCGGCACCCGCGACTCGGTGAGCGCGGCCACCGCGAACACCTGCCCGTCGGCGTGCTCGGCGACGCCCACCTCGTGCCGGAGGTTCAGCAGCGTGCCGGTTTTCGACGACCACTTCGTGGCGTCGGACCCGAAATCGGGCGTGAGCCGCTGCCGCAGCAGGTTGTGGGCCATCAGGTCCCGCACCCGCGCCGCCACCCAGGGGTCTATTGTGGACGGCCGCCACAACGCTTCCAGCAACGCCACATACGCCCGGGCCGAACCGGAGCTCGCGCGGCTGACGTCCAACTGCGAAACCGGATGCCCCCGCCCGGCCGTGCCCGCGCGGATGGCCAGCGCGTGGGCCAGGTGGACCTCACCGGGCTCGAACCGCTCGGCGGGGGTGTCGGCCAGCTCGGCCGTGGGGTGCCGCACGGAGACGCCGGTGATGCCCCAGCCGCGCAGCATCCGCGTGACCTCGGCGGGCGGCGTGAGCTCGAACAACGTGTCGGCCGCGGTGCCGTCGCTGATCGCCACGCTCAGGTAGAGCAGGTCGTCGATCGCGACCCGCGCGGGGTGGCGGAACCGGGCCAGCCCCGCGGGCCCCGCGGTGGTGACCCGCCCGGGCTGCACCTCCAGCTGCGTCGCGCCGTCCAGCTCACCCCGCCGCACGCGCTCGAGCGTGGCCGCCGCGAGCGGCACCTTCACCAGCGACGCGCTGGGGAACTCCAGGTCCGCGTCGAGCCCGAGCTCGCGCCCGGTGCGCAGATCACGCACGAGGAACGAGCCCCGCAGCCCACCGCTGTCGAGTTCGGCGCGCAGGTCGTGCAGCAGCGATGGGGTGGTCACGCGGGATCCTCCTCTTCCGGTGCGCCGAGGCACCGCGCGATGCCTGAACGGAGCCGGGTACGCAGGTGCTGGGCGTCTTCGCCGAGGGCGGCCGCGACGTCGAAGCCGCGGGCGAGCGGGGCGTCGCCGAGAGGGCGCCAGGTGAGGCCGAGCTCGGTGGCCTGGGTGGGGGAGCACAGGAGCAGGTCGGCGGAGCCGTAGACGGCCGCCGCGGCGGCGGTGAGGGAGTCGGCGACCGCGACCTGCGCCGGCTGGAGGCCGACGGAGTCGCGGCCGCGGAACACGCAGTCGCGCAGGTGGGGGACGTCGTCCTCGGGCTGGATCCACACGCGGCGGCGCTCCGCACGGGCGGCGCGGCCGGCGCGCAACGTTTCGAGGTGCACGACGGGCGGCAGCGGTCGGCGATCGGTGGCGGCGACGCCGAGCGGAACCGTCCACACGGCTTCGGTCTCGGGGACGGCGACCAGCGCCGCGCGCACCTCCTGCGTGCGCACGAGTTCGGCCCGCTCGCCCGGCGGGGCGGGCCGGAACTCGAGGAAAACGCCGAGCGCGCGGGCCTCGGCGTCGAGCTCGGCGAGGTCACGCGTCGGGCAGGTGCCGGGGACGGCGAGGCGCAGCGGGCGAAGCTTGGCGCGCTTGGCGTCGTGCTCCATGGCGTCGGCCAGGTGCACGAGACGGCGCGCGGAGGGCAGCATGTCGCGGCCGAACGCGGTGAGCTGCGCCCGCCGGGTCGCGCGGTCGAAGAGGCGCTCGCCGAGGTGACGTTCGAGCGCCGCGATCCGGCGGCTCGCCACGGGCTGGGGGATGCCGGCAACCGCCGCCCCGGCCGTGAAGCTCCCGGTCTCGCTCACACCCACGAACGCGCGGCAACTGCCGATCAAGTCCACGACCACACTGTATGCCAGATCAGCATGGAATTGCCCACTTCTGTCTTGGACAGCATGAACGCGCGACGTGAGACTGCGGATGTCGATCACTTTTCCCAAAGGGGGACCCGTGTTCCGCAAATCCGTCGTGACGGTTTCGGCCCTCGTGGTGCTCGCCGGGTGCGCCGCGCCCGTCGCACCCGCCGCGCCGCCCGCCAACCAGGCCGCCGCGGCCGTGGTGACCACCCACGACTTCGCCGACCTCGAACGGTCCTTCGGCGCCCGGCTCGGCGTCTACGCCGTGGACACCGGCTCGGGCCACGAAGTCGCCTACCGCGCCGACGAGCGTTTCGCCTACGCCTCGACCCACAAGGTGTTCACCGCCGCGGCCGTGCTGCAGAAGGTCGGGCTCGCCGGTCTCGACCGCGTGGTGCAGTACGGCCCGGGCGACGTCGTCTCGGACTCGCCGATCACCGAGAAGCACGCGGGCGAGGGCATGACGTTGCGCGCGATCATGGACGCCGCCCTGCGCTACAGCGACAACACCGGCGGCAACCTGCTCTTCCGCGAGATCGGCGGGCCCGCTGCCCTCACGACCTGGCTGCGCTCGATCGGCGACACCACCACCCACGTCGACCGCATCGAACCGACCCTCAACGAAACCGCGCCCGGCGATCTTCGCGACACGAGCACCCCGCGCGCCTGGGCCCGCAACCTGCGCACGGTGACGCTCGGCGACACCCTGCCCGCGCCCCTGCGCAAGGTGCTGACCGACACCATGCGCGCGAGCGCCACCGGCGGCAAGCTCATCCGCGCGGGAGTGCCCGCCAACTGGACCGTCGCCGACAAGAGCGGCACCGCCGACCACGGCACCCGCAACGACATCGCCCTCGCCTGGCCCCCGGGCCGCGCGCCGATCGTGCTCGTGGTGCTGTCCGACCACACCGCCGCCGACGCCTCCACCGAAGACGCACTCGTCGCCCACGCCGCGGCCGCCGCGATCAAGGCGCTGGGATGAGACGGTCTCCTGGAGGAAGCGACCGTCGCCGCCGCGACCTCGGTTATCGGGTGATCACCCGCGTGCTGGCCTTCGCACTGTGGCCACTCGCGGCGGTCTTCGCGCGGGGCCGGCCTACGCGCCAGCTCGCCTGCGCCTGGGCGCTCAGGATCCGGTTCCCGTCGGAAGACCTCACCGGCCTCTCACCCGGCACCCTGGCCGCCTTCACCGCGGCGCGCACCACGGCCCTCTGGCGCGATGGCACACTGCTCGGCCTCACGTCCGGCCACCGCGACGCCCGCACCCAGCACCACCTCTTCGCCGCGGAAGTCCGCCGCACCGGCATGGCCCGCCACACCCTGCCGCCGGCCGAGTCCCACCACGTCACCGGCACGGCCCTCGACGTCCGCCCCCGCGACGGCGCCGTCTGGCTCGAACGCCACGGCGCCGCCCACCACCTGTACCGCGTCTACGACAACGAGTGGTGGCACTTCGAATACCATCCCGAAGGCCGCCCGCCGCGGGTGCCGCACCCGGGCTTTTCCTTGGCGGAGGCGAAATCGTGAAAGGAAACCCGTTGCCCGGCCGTCGCCTCACCCGCCGGACCCTGCTCGCTGCCGCGGTGGCCGCCCCGATCGCGGGCTGCGCGGCACCGGCCGAACCGAGCGAACCAGCGCAACCGCCACCCCGCCCGATCCCGGCTCCCGCCCCGACGCCGGTGTCCACCGCGCCGCTGGCCGCGTTGGAGCGGAAGCACCGCGCCCGCCTGGGCATCCACGCCCTGGCCACCAAGACCGGCGCCACCCTGGACTACCGTGCGGACGAACGCTTCGCCTTCTGCTCCACCTTCAAGACCTTCGCCGTCGCCGCCGTGCTCCAGCGCCATCCACTGTCCTATCTGGACACCACCGTGCGCTACACCCGAGCCGAGGTCAACTCGTTCTCACCCATCACCGAACGCCACACCGCCACCGGGATGACCGTGCGGGAGCTGTGCGACGCCGCCATCCGTTACAGCGACGGCACCGCCGGCAATCTCCTGATGCGCGAAGCCGGAGGCCCGGCCGGGCTCACCGCGTACCTGCGGAGCCTGGGCGACGCGGTGAGCCGCATGGACCAGTACGAACCCGAGCTCAACCGCGATCGCCCCGAGGATCCGCGCGACACCACCACCCCACGAGCCCTCGCCCACGCTCACCGTCGCCTGTTGCTCGGGGACGCGCTGACTGCCGACCGCCGCGTGCTCGTCGAGGACTGGCTCGCGCGCAGCACCACGGGCGCGCAGACCATCCGCGCGGGCGTGCCCGCCGACTGGCGCGTGCTCGGCAAAACCGGCCACGGCGACTACGGCCGCGTCAACGACGTCGCCGTCGTCACCCCGCCCGGCGCGGCGCCGCTGGTCCTCGCCATCATGTCCGACCGCACCGCCTACGACGACGATCCGCCTTACACCCTGATCGCCGAGGCGGCGAAGTACCTCGCCGCGCACCTGGCGTGACAGCTCAGCCCTGGCGCGACCGGAACTCGTCCAGCACCCGGCGTTCGCGTTTCGTCGGCCGGCCCGTGCCGCGCTCGCGGCGAGCCACCGGGATCGCCGCTTCCGGCGGGGGTTTCGGCGTGCGGTCGATGAGGCACTTCGCGGCCTCGGGCGCGCCGACGCGTTTCTGGATGACCTGCACGACCTCGACCACGCGGGTGGTCGTGCCGATGCGGGCACGGACCTCGTCGCCGGGAACGACCGAGGTGGCGGGTTTGGCCGGGCGGTCGTTCACGCGCACGTGCCCGCCCCGGCACGCCGCGGCGGCGTCCGAGCGCGTCTTCGCCAGCCGGACGGCCCACAGCCAGCGGTCGACCCTGGTCGATTCCACGGTCCCATCATGCCCCAACCCGCGCGGGTCAGCGCCCGCGCATGGGCCGCGCCGCCGACGTGCCCAGCACGCGCCCCACCACCCAGGCCAGGGCGTCGGCCGTGCGCGCCGGCGTGTCGGACGGCTGCATCACGTGGCTGAGCACGGTGCGCACCACGAGGTCCACCACCACGGCGACCTGGTCGTCGTCCAGCGGTGGTTCGTAGGGGCGCACACGCTCGACCAGCATCGTCTTCGCCTCGGTGAGCAGCGAGCCCGCGCGCGTGGTGAGCAGGGGCAGCAGCTCGGTGTTCGTGCCGTGGGTCGCCGACGCGATGGCGCGCAGCAGCGTGTTGTCGTCAGCCAGGTCGAGCACGGCGCGGACGGCTTCGTAGATAGCCTCGACCAGGTCGTCGGGGTGGCGGTCGAACGCGGTGCGCACCACGGCGAGGAACCGGGCCAGCTCGTGGGAGATCATCACCTCGGCCAGCGCCGCCTTGGAGCCGATCTCGTTGTACACGGTCTGGCGGCTCACGCCGGCGGCGTCGGCCAGCCGCGCCATGGTGACCGCCGACCAGCCCCGCGCCGCGGTCAGCTCGATGGCCGCGGCGACGATCGCCTGCCGGTGCTGCCCGCCCTCGGGCGGCGCGGCCCGCACTGCCCAGCTCACGATCGTCATCCTAGGTCGCCTCCCGTGTGGTCCGGGCGAGCTCCACCGTCAGCCCCGCACCTTCAACGCCAGCATCGGGCACGCGTCCGTCGCGGCCGTGAGGTCCGTACGGTGTTCCTCGGCGGGAGTCTCGTCGAGGACGATCACCACGCCGTCGTCACCCACCTCGAAGAAGTCCGGCGCCATCGCCTCGCACATGCCCAGCCCCGCGCACAGCTCGCGGTCCGCCTCGATCCGCATCACGCGCCCACCGTTCCCGGAGCCACGAAGTCGACCTTCTCGCGCACGCCGCAGTCCGGGCAGCACCACGAGTCCGGGATCGCCGACCACGGCGTGCCGGCCGGGAAACCCTCGCGCGGATCACCGCGCTGCTCGTCGTAGACGTACCCGCAGCCGGGGCACATACCGCCCTCGGTGGCGTCGCCGTGCGTGTCCGCCACGGTCTGCTCGGCGGTCCTGCCGGTGCCGGATAGGGCCAGGATCTTGTCCCGCTTGCGTGGCTGGATGTTCGCCCGGGACAGGTCGCCGTCGAAGTGCGCGAGCACGCGCGGGTCCATGACTCGCCGCCACAACGGCGGCACCAGCGCCAGCACGATCATCCCCGCGTACCCGGTGGGCAGCACCGGTGATTCGGCGAAGTCGCGCAGCGTTTGGTAGCGGCGCGTGGGGTTGGCGTGGTGGTCGCTGTGGCGCTGCAGGTGGTACAGCAGCACGTTGGTGGCGATGTTGTTGGAGTTCCAGCTGTGGCTCGGGTCCACCCGCTCGTAGCGGCGCCGCTCCGGCGGGCCCACGCGCCGGCGCAGCATCCCGTAGTGCTCCATGTAGTTCACGACCTCCAGCAGCGAGAACCCCACCACCGCCTGGATCAGCAGGTACGGCAGGATCCCGATCCCCAGCCACACCAGCATCGCCGCCCACAGCACGGCCGACATCAGCCAGGCGTTGAGCACGTCGTTGCCGATGCGCAACGGGTGCTTGCCGTGCCGGGCGTAGCGCTTGCGTTCCAGCCGCCACGCCGACCTGAGCGACCCGCCGACCGTCCGCGGCCAGAAGCGGTAGAAGCTCTCGCCGACGCGGCTCGAGGCGGGGTCCTCGGGCGTGGCCACGCGCACGTGGTGGCCGCGGTTGTGCTCGATGTAGAAGTGCCCGTAGAAGCTCTGCGCGAGCGCGATCTTCGACAGCCAGCGCTCGTGGCTTTCCTTCTTGTGGCCCAGTTCGTGGGCGGTGTTGATGCCGATGCCGCCGATGCACCCGATGGAGGCGGCCAGCCCGATCTTGTCCACGACCGTGAGGTCCCCGCGCCCGATCAGCCAGAACGCGGTCACGAACCCGACGTACTGGATCGGCAGGAACAGGTACGTGATCCAGCGGTAGTAGCGGTCCTTCTCGAGCCGGTCGAGCACGTCGTCGGGCGGGTTGCTGCGGTCGAGCCCCGCGACCAGGTCGATCAAGGGCACCACCCCGAGGATCACGATCGGCCCGGTCCAGAACCACCCGCCCCAGCCGGTGGCCGCGTGCAGGCCGATGGCCAGGAACGCGAGCGAGGGCACCACGAGCCCGATCAGCCACAGGTACCGCTTGCGGTCCGTCCACGACTCGGTCGACCCGGCGGGCACCGTTCCCACGGCTTCGCTCATCTCGTCCTCCTCTGTCGACGACGCTGCCGACGCGGTTGACAAGACGGTAAGTGATGTACACCTTCCTTGACAAGTCGAGCGAAAATGTAAAGCAAGGTCGGTTGCCTGGCCGGCGGCGTAGATTCGAACGATGACCGAGTGGTCTTCGGGTGAGGCGTACGAGCGGTACGTCGGACGCTGGAGCCGCCGGGTGGCCGCGGCGTTCGTCGAGGCCACGGTGGTCGCGCCCGGCGCGCGCTGGCTCGACGTGGGCTGCGGTACCGGCGCGCTGACGAACGCGGTGCTGGCCGCGGCCGACCCCGGTTGTGTGGTCGGGTTGGACGCGGCCGAGGCGTTCGTCGGCCACGCGGCGACGAGGGTCGGGGACCCGCGCGCGGCGTTCGTCGCCGGGGACGCCCAGTCGCTGCCGATGCGCAGCCACGCGTTCGACGCCGCCGTGAGCGGGCTGGCGCTCAACTTCCTGCCCGACCCGGCGCGCGCGGTCGCCGAGTGGGCGCGGGTCGTGAAGCCCGGGGGAGTGGTCGCCGCGTACGTGTGGGACTACGCCGAGGGCATGGAGCTGATGAGGTGGTTCTGGGACGCCGCCGCGGTGCTCGACCCGGCCGTCGCCGAGCTCGACGAGGGCCGCCGCTTTCCCTTGTGCCGTCCCGAGCCGCTGAGTCGACTGTGGACGGACGCCGGACTGACCGGTGTGGTGGTGCGCGCGATCGGCGTGCGCACCGCGTTCGCCGGCTTCGACGACTACTGGCTCCCGTTCCTCGGCGGGCAGGGCCCGGCGCCCGGGTACACCGTGCAGCTACGCGAAGATCGCCGCCAGGCGCTGCGCGACCTGCTGCACGCCCGGCTGCCGATCGCCGCCGACGGCTCGATCACCCTCACGGCGCGGGCGTGGGCCGTGAGGGGCAGCGTGCCACCACGCTGATTCGCGGGAAACGGCGAAAGGCGCCACCCGGGTGAAAACCCGGCCGGGAAAAGCCCGGACGGAGCAAAACCGACCCGTGCCGCACGCCGCGCGAACACCGGCGGCTGACGCTGCGCGAGCAGCCGAAACTCCCGCACTCACGCGGGCTTCGCCCGAACTTCCCGTCACTGTAGGTTTGCCGCGGCCGCCCGGCGTGCGACGGTGGTGGCGGGTCATCCGGCAGGTGCACGACGACGAGTCATTCTTGATTCATTCCAGAATCTGCGGCACACTGCCTGGCGTGCCAACGACTTCGGACTTCGAGCGCATGCTGCGCGGGGCGGCTCTGCGGGTGACGCGTCCTCGGGTGGCGGTGTTGTCCGCGGTGCACGATCGTCCCCACGCCGACACCGCGTCGCTGATCGGTGCCGTGCGCGCGGACCTCGGCGAGGTGTCCCACCAGGCCGTCTACGACGTCCTGGCCGTGCTGACCTCCGCGGGGCTCGTGCGGCGGATCGAGCCCGAGGGCTCGGTCGCGCGGTACGAGGCCCGGGTGGGGGACAACCACCACCACGTCGTGTGCCGCTCGTGCGGTGCGATCGCCGATGTCGACTGCGCCGTCGGGGCCGCGCCCTGCCTGACCGCGTCCGACGACCACGGGTTCGTCATCGACGAGGCCGAGGTCATCTACTGGGGCCTGTGCCCCGACTGCACCACCGTTTCCCGCACCGATTCCCGGAAGGATTCCCGTGTCTGACACCCCCAACGCCGAAGTCGGCGAGATGAACGTGGAGAGCGCGGGCGGGTGCCCCGTCCACACGGGGCGCTTCGCGCACCCCACGGAGGGCGGCAGCAACCGTGACTGGTGGCCGAACCAGCTCAACCTCTCGATCCTCCGGAAGCACTCGACCGTGGCCAACCCCATGGACGAGGACTTCGACTACGCCAAGGAGTTCCAGACCGTCGACCTCGACGAGCTGGCGCGCGACGTCGACGCGGTCCTGACCACCTCGCAGGACTGGTGGCCCGCCGACTTCGGTCACTACGGCGGCTTCATGATCCGCATGGCGTGGCACAGCGCCGGCACCTACCGCATCGAGGACGGCCGCGGTGGCGCGGGCGCCGGCATGCAGCGTTTCGCGCCGCTGAACAGCTGGCCGGACAACGGCAACCTGGACAAGGCCCGCCGTCTGCTGTGGCCGGTGAAGAAGAAGTACGGCAAGAAGATCTCGTGGGCCGACCTCATGATCTTCACGGGCAACCGCGCCCTGGAGACCATGGGCTTCAAGACTTTCGGCTTCGCCGGTGGCCGCGAAGACGTGTACGAGCCCGACCAGGACGTGTACTGGGGCCCGGAGCGCACCTGGCTGGGCGACGAGCGCTACACCGGTGACCGCGAGCTCGAGGCACCGCTGGCCGCCGTGCAGATGGGCCTGATCTACGTCAACCCCGAGGGCCCGAACGGGAACCCGGACCCGGTGGCCTCGGGTCGCGACATCCGCGAGACGTTCCGCCGCATGGCGATGAACGACGAGGAGACCGTCGCCCTGATCGCCGGCGGCCACACCTTCGGCAAGACCCACGGTGCGGCCGACGCCGACGAGTTCGTCTCCGCCGAGCCCGAGGGCGCGCCGCTCGAGGAGCAGGGCCTGGGCTGGAAGAACAGCTTCGGCTCGGGCAAGGGCCGCGACGCCATCACCAGTGGCATCGAGGTCACCTGGACCCCGACCCCGACCAAGTGGAGCAACTGGTTCTTCCACAACCTGTTCGAATACGAGTGGGAGCTGGAGACCGGCCCCGGTGGTGCGCACCAGTGGAAGCCGGCCAACGGCGCGGCCGCGAACACCGTGCCGGACCCCGAGACCGGTGAGCTCAACCGCGCGCCGGGCATGCTGACCGCGGACCTCGCGCTGCGCTTCGACCCGATCTACGAGCCGATCTCGCGCCGCTTCTACGAGAACCCGCAGGAGTTCGCGGACACCTTCGCCCGCGCCTGGTACAAGCTGACCCACCGCGACATGGGTCCGGTCCAGCGCTACCTCGGCCCGCTCGTCCCGGACGAGGCCCTCATCTGGCAGGACCGCGTGCCGGCCGTGGACCACGAGCTGGTCGACGACGCCGATGTCGCGGACCTCAAGGCCAAGCTGCTCGACTCGGGCCTCACCACGGCGCAGCTGGTGTCCACCGCGTGGGCGTCGGCCTCGACGTTCCGCATCGGGGACAAGCGCGGTGGCGCCAACGGTGCCCGCCTGCGCCTCGAGCCGCAGCGCGGCTGGGAGGTCAACAACCCCGACGAGCTGGCGCAGGTGCTGCGCACGCTCGAAGGTGTGCAGGAAGCCTTCAACAGCGCCCAGTCGGGCGGCAAGAAGATCTCCCTCGCCGACCTGATCGTGCTCGGCGGCGCCGCGGGTGTCGAGAAGGCCGCGAAGGAGGCGGGCGTCACCATCACGGTGCCGTTCACCCCGGGCCGCACCGACGCGACGGAGGAGCAGACCGACGCCGAGTCGTTCGTGCCGCTCGAGCCGAAGGCCGACGGCTTCCGCAACTACCGCGGCAAGGGCAACCGCCTGCCGAGCGAGTACCTGCTCATCGACCGCGCGAACCTGCTGAACCTGAGTGCGCCCGAGATGACCGTGCTCGTGGGCGGCCTGCGCGTGCTGGGCGCCAACTACCAGGCGTCGAAGCAGGGCGTGTTCACCGACACGCCGGGCGCGCTGACCAACGACTTCTTCGCCAACCTGCTCGACATGGGCGTGGAGTGGAAGACGGTGTCGGAGGACGGCGAGGCCTTCGAGGGCCGCGACCGCGCCACCGGCGAGGTCAAGTGGACCGGCAGCCGCGTCGACCTGCTCTTCGGGTCGAACTCGGAGCTGCGGGCCGTGGCCGAGGTCTACGCCGCCGACGACGCCAAGGAGAAGTTCGTGAAGGACTTCGTCGCCGCGTGGGACAAGGTCATGATGCTGGACCGGTACGACCTGGTCTGAGCGTGACGCGGGGGCCCTCGGGCTCCCGGTGACGTCGGAGAAGGGGGCGGGGACCGCGGGTCCTCGCCCCCTTTTCTCGTGCCTGGACAACCGCGGTGCCGCAGGTCGCGGTCGTGGTGCGGGCCTGGAGGTCACGGTGTGGTGTACCGCTGGTTGACACAGCGCCGCCTCGGGGTGCACTATCATGATTAATCCCGTTGGAAACGTTTCCAACTACTCGGATCGCAACTTTGGAAACGTTTCCAGATAGAGATCCGGGACCCGGACCACTACCGAGGTTTGAGCGACGATGACGTCAACACGGGCCACGCTGATCCAGGTGGCCGAGCGCGCCGGGGTGTCACTGGCGTCCACCTCCCGTGCCCTGCACGGGGTGGGGGCGAGCAAAGCGATGGTCGAGCGCGTCCGGGCCGCCGCGGAAGAGCTGGGGTACAGCGCCGACGCGATCGGCCGCTCGTTGCGGATGAAGAAGACGTTCCAGGTCGCGTTCGCGGTGGCGGACATCGGCAACCCGGTCTACGTCGAGATGATGCGCGCGATCCACGAGGTGCTGGCGCCGCACGGGTACCGGGTGGTCGTCATGTCGACAGGGGACACCTCCGACTCGACGATCGAGCTGGTCCGCAGCCTGGGCAGCGGCTTCGTCGACGGCATGGTCGTGAGCCCGCTGCGCACCGACGACGGCCTGATCGCCGAGATCCAGCAGGCTCCCGTGCCGGTCGTGGTGATCGGGCGGGCGATGGACGATCGCGGCATCAGCTCCGTGTCCACGGACTCCGCCGGCGGGATCGGCGAGGCCGTGCGCCACCTGCACGCGATCGGCCGCCGCCGCATCGGATTCCTCAACGGCCCCCTCGACACGACACCGGGTGCTTCTCGCCAGCGCGGTTTCGACGCCGCGGTCGGCGCCGGCGACCTCGTCGCCGAGCGGATCGAGCGCGAGACCGCCGAGGACTTCACCGTCGGCGCCGGCCTCGAGGCCGCTCGCCGGATCCTGGCCCGGGTGCCCGAAGGCGAGCCCCAGCTCGACGCACTGGTCGCGGCCAACGACCTGCTCGCCATCGGCGCCATCCGCGCCGTGCGCGAGCTGGGTTTGTCGGTGCCGGAGGACGTCGCCGTGACGGGCATGGACGACACCGAGATCGGCCGGGTTTTCCAGCCCAGCCTCACCAGCGTCTCCCTCGGCGCGACCGAACGCGGGCGCGCCGCGGCCCGGCTCATGCTGCAGCTCGCCGACGACCCCGGCCAGCCGGCCCAGCAGGTGTCGGTGGGCGCGGAGCTCGTGGTGCGCGAATCGACGATGACCACCGGACGGGGTGCGTGATGACAGTACGGCTTGTGTGCCTTCGACCGGCGGCGCCCGAAACCGGACCCGCACCGGACCGCCGCGAGCGGCCCGTCGCGCCGGTCTCCGGCCGGGTGGACCCGGCACCGGCCGGTGCCGAGCGAGGTGACCGATGACCAGCCCGTCGCTGACCGAGCCGGCCCGCGGCACCGCGCGGCCCCCGGCGCCGCGCTCGGCCAAGCGCGTGAAGCCCATGGCCCGCACGCGCCGGCGTGAGGCGATCGCGCTGGTGCTGCCGTCGTTGATCCCGATCCTGGTGCTGAGCGTGGCACCGCTCGTGGTCGGCGTGTTCCTCGCCTTCACGAACGCACGCCTCGTGCGCCACCCGGATTACGGCTTCGCGGGGCTGGACAACTTCGCGCGCCTCGGCGGCAACGCGTTGTTCTGGGACTCGCTGCGGATCGGCATGATCTGGACCGTCGGCGTGACGCTGTTGCAGCTCGCGGCGGCGATGGGTTTGGCGCTGCTGCTCAACTCCGGCCTGAAGCTGCAAGGCCTGACCCGCGTGCTGGCGCTCGTGCCGTGGGCGATGCCGCCCGTGGTCGTGGCGATCATGTGGCAGATGATCTACTCGGCCAACGGCGGTCCGCTCAACGCGTTCCTCGGGTCGGTGGGCCTGCCCAGCGACATCAACTGGCTCGGCGACTTCTCCACGGCGCTGCCGGCGGTGATCGTCGTCGGCGTGTGGGTCGGGATGCCGCAGACCACGGTGACGCTCCTGGCCGGGCTGCAGCAGATCCCCGGCGAGCTGCTGGAGGCCGCGGCGGTCGACGGCGCCGGCGCGTGGCGGAAGTTCACGGCCGTGACGTGGCCGGCGATGCGGCCGATCGTCACGTCGATCACCTCGCTGAACTTCATCTGGAACTTCAACTCGTTCTCGCTGGTCTACGTGCTCACCGCCGGTGGGCCGGGCGGCAAGACGATGGTGCCGGTGCTGTTCATCTACCTGGAAGCCTTCAAGAACCGCGAGATCGGCTACGCCGCGGCGATGGGACTCGTCGTCGTGATCGTGGTGGTGCTGATCCTCGCCGTGTACCTGCGGTCGCAGTTCCGCACCGAGGACCGCGCGGAAAAGGGGCGCTGAGCCATGCGTTCACTCGCTCGCCCGGCCCAGTACGTGGCCCTGGCGTTGTACATCCTGTTCCTCGGTTTCCCGCTGCTGTGGCTGATCTCGGCGTCGGTGAAGTCCTCGGGTGAGCTCAACTCGCTCACCGTGAGCATCCTGCCGCACGAGTGGCACTGGGAGAACTACAGCGAAGCCCTGACGCGCCAAGGACTTCTGCACTCGGCGTGGAACAGCCTGCTCGTGGCGCTGGCCTCGACGGTGCTGTCGATCATCATCTCGGTGCCGGCGTCCTACGTGCTGGCCCGGCTGAAGGGGAAGGTCCGCATCGCGGGCGTCGGCTGGATCCTGGTGAGCCAGGTCTTCCCGGTGGTGCTGATCATCCTGCCGCTGTTCCTGATCCTGCGCACGCTCGGGCTGGCCGACAACCTCGTCGGGCTCACGCTCGTGCACACCACGTACATGTTGCCGTTCGCGTTGTGGATGCTGCAGGGTTACGTGGCCGCGATTCCCGCGGAGCTCGAAGAAGCGGGCGCGATGGACGGCGCCGGCCGGTTCACCGTGCTGCGCACGATCGTCTTCCCGCTGCTGATGCCCGGTGTGGTGGCGACGGCGATGTTCAGCTTCGTGTCGTCGTGGAACGAGTTCTTCTTCGCCCTGGTGTTGTTGCAGTCACCCGAGAACTACACGCTGCCCATCACCTTGAACATGTTCGTGGGCGGCGAGGGCAAGACCGCCCTCGGGCCGCTCGCCGCCGGGGCCGTGCTGGCCGCGATCCCCAGCATCGTCTTCTTCAGCATCCTGCGGAGGAAGCTCACCGGCGGGCTCATGGCCGGAGCGGTGAAGGGATGACCCGCGCCGCTCGAACACCCCAAGTCCCCCAACAGAAATCCCCGAAAGGTCGGTCGATGAAGACACGACGCGTGCTGGCGGCCGCCAGCCTGATGGTCACCGCCCTGCTCGTCGCCGCGTGTGGCAGCGGCAGTGGCAGCGACGACGCGAGCGGTCCCGTGACCCTCACGTTCCAGTCCTTGTCCGACCAGCCCGCGGCGATCGCCGAGACGCAGAAGATCGTGGGCGCCTGGAACTCCTCCCACAAGGACGTCCAGGTCAAGATCGTGCAGGCCGGCTGGGACAGCGTCTACGACAAGCTGATCACCCAGTTCAACGCGGGCACCGCGCCGGACGTCGTGCACTACGAGGCGGCCGGCATCGAGCCGTTCGCCGAGGACGACTACCTCGCCGACCTCACGCCGTACCTGTCGCAGGACAAGCGCGCCGACTTCCAGAAGGGCGTGCTGGACTCGGTGACGTTCGACGGCAAGGTCGTCGCGTACCCGACCGAGGTGCAGTCCTATGTGGTCTTCGCGAACAAGAAGCTGCTGCAGCAGGCCGGCGTGACCGTGCCGACCGGCAAGACGATGACCTGGGACCAGCTGCGCCAGATCTCGAAGGCCACGACGAAGGGCGGCAAGTACGGCCTCGGCTGGGGGCTCTCGAGCCCGACCGCCGCGTTCGTCGCGCTGGCCCCGGCCTTCGGTGGCAAGTACTTCCAGGGCACCGGTGACCAGGCGAACCTGACGGTGGGCGAAGGCGAGCAGGCGCTGCCGAAGCTCGTGGACGAGATGGCGTACCAGGACAAGTCGATCCTGCCCGTCACGCTCACGCAGTCGGGTTCCAAGGCGCTCGCGCCGTTCTACGCCGGCCAGATCGCGATGACCGTGCAGGGTTCGTACCAGGCCGCGAACATCGCGAAGGACGCGCCGAAGGGCTTCGACTGGGTCGTGCTGCCCCCGCTCGCCGGCCCGGCCGGTCCCGCGCAGGCCGCCAGCCCGCAGACGCTGTCGGTGAACAAGGACTCCAAGCACGTCAAGGAAGCGGCCGAGTTCATCGACTACTTCACCAACACCGACAACCTGGCCGCGATGAACGAGGCCGACGCGCTGATCCCGCCCACGAACTCGGCTCGCCAGGCGCTTGCCACGAAGCTCGCCGGGAAGACCGGCTGGGACCAGATCCTCGCCTCGGGCCAGTACCTCACCTCGGCGCCGTACCTGTTCGCGAGCAAGTACCCGCAGTGGAAGGACACCATCGCCACGCCGGCGTACCAGCAGTTCCTCGGACAGAAGATCGACGCAGGAGGTCTCGCCACCCAGCTGCAGAACGGCTGGAAGAGCGTCACCACCAACTGAAGTCACCAACTGAAGTACGGACTGGAGCGGATTCTCTTGACCTGGCTGGAAGACCGGGCGGTCGCGGTGATCACCGGCTCGGCCGTGGGCGACGCCCTCGGCGGTGCGGTCGAAGGGTGGACCCCTGAGCAGATCGAGCAGCGCCACGGCGGCCGAGTGACCGGCATCGTCGGGCCCTGGTACCCGAACTGGCGCGACGCGCGTCCCATCGCGCCGTACCACAAGGGCGACGGGCACATCACCGACGACACCCTCATGACGCAGGCGCTGGTGGAGGTCTACGCGAAGCGCCGCGACCACCTCGACGCGTTCGCGATGGCCGAGGACCTCGTGCCGCTGATGATCGGCGAGCCGCGGTGGGTGCCGGAGCTCGAATCCACGGCTTTGCTGCTGCAGCGGGTGTTCCTGGCCGAGAAGTGGATCGTGGCGCGGCTGCACTACGGACACGTGGACCCGCGTGAAGCGGGTGTGGGCAACGTCGTCAACTGCGGCGCGGCGATGTACATCGCACCGGTCGGCGTGGTCAATGCCGGCGACCCTCGCGGCGCCTACGCCGAGGCGATCGACCTCACCGGCGCGCACCAGGCCAGCTACGGACGCGAGGCGGCCGGCGTGCTGGCGGCCGTGATCGCGGCCGCGGCGGCCCCGGGCGCGACGCTCGACGACGTCACCACGGCGGCGCTGGAGCTCGCGCACGACGGCACCGCGGAAGCGCTTCGCGCGGTCGTGGCCGCCTTCGGCGCGACGGCTGCCGCGCCGAAGACCGACGAGGAAGAGCGTGCGCTGGCCCGCCGGGTGCGGGAGGTCGTGGCGCCGTTCGACTCGGTCGGCCCGGAGTACCGGCAGATGTCGATGGACGCGCGGCGCCCATCGCGCACCAAGTCGATCGAGGAGCTGCCCGCGGCGCTGGCCTTCGTGCTCGCGCACCGCGGCGACTTCCGCGGTGCCGTGCTCGCGGCCGTGAACTACGGCCGCGACGCGGACTCGATCGCCGCCATGGCCGGGGCGATCTGCGCGGCGCTCGGCGGCACCGACGTGGTGCCCGCCGAGTGGCTCGACCCGATCAGCGAGGCCAGCAAGATGGACATCGCGGCGACCGGCCGGCTGCTGGCCTCGGCCGCGGCGGACATCATGCGGGCCGACCGCGAGCGGGCGCAGGCCCGGCTCAAGGCGCTCGACGAGACCCTGTCGGCACTCGTTTCGGAGGCCTGAGCGTGAGGCTGACCTGGGCCCAGCCCGAGGACCTGCTCGCGCACGAGCTCGTGCAGTCCGCTGTGGAGGGTCGCGAAACCGCGGGCGTGCGCGAGCGCTGGGTGGCGGCGGGCGGCGACCCGGTTCCCGCCGTGAGCGGCGCCGGGCCGAACCCGGCGCCACCCACCCTGCGGGAGCTGGCCCGCACGTTGCTCGGGGAGCTCGCCGCGGTCCCGGCCGCGGCGGCTCCCGCCGAGCCGGACGACTGGGCCGCCATCGAGGCGCTCCTGCCGGCCGCGCCGGACCTGCCGCGCGGCCTGCGCGGCGGGCGGGTGCTCGGCGCGTGGACCGGGCGGGCCGCCGGCTGTCTGCTCGGCAAGCCGGTGGAGAAGATCCCGCGTGAGGGCATCGAGGAGATCCTGCGGGCCACCGGGCGCTGGCCGCTCGAGACGTGGTTCACCGCGGTCGGGCTGCCGGCCGAGGTCGCCGCGCGCTGGCCGTGGAACAAGCGCTCGGCGCCGACGTCGCTCGAGGAGAACATCCACGGCATGCCCGAGGACGACGACCTCAACTACCCGATGCTCGCCCTGACGTTGCTCGAAACCCGCGGTTTTGCGTTCACCACGGACGACGTCGCGCAGCTGTGGCTGGACAACCTCCCGGCCGGGCGGGTGTTCACGGCCGAGCGGGCGGCCTACCGCAACATCCTCGACGCGCGTCCGGTACCCGAGACCGCCACGCACCTCAACCCGTTCCGCGAGTGGATCGGCGCGCTGATCCGCACGGACGTGTTCGGCTGGGTCTCGCCGGGCGACGTGCGCGCCGCGGCCCGGTTGGCGTGGACCGACGCGCGGCTGAGCCACACGCGCAACGGCATCTACGGCGCGATGTGGGCCGCGGCCCTCGCCTCGGCCGCGATGGTGTGCGACACGGTCGACGACGTGCTCGACGCCGCGTTCGCGGTGGTTCCCCCCGGCAGCCGCCTCGCGGAGGCGATCGCGCTCGGCCGCTCGGCGGCCTCGGAGGGCGACGTGCGCACCGGCCTGGACCGCCTGCACGCCGCCTACGGCGACCTGCACTGGGTCCACGTGCTCGGCAACGCCGCCGTGATCGCCTACGCCCTGGCCAAGGGCGCCGGCGACTTCGGCCCCAGCGTCTCGATCGCCGTCACGGCGGGCTGGGACACCGACTCCGCGGCCGCCACGGTCGGCGGGGTGGTCGGTGCGCTGCTCGGCGTGCCGGGGATCGGCGCGCAGTGGGTTTCACCGTTGGACGGCCGGATCGCGACGTCGTTGCCGGGCGGCGAGCAGCGGATCGCGGATCTGGCGGCGCGGACGGTGGCGCTTGCGGGTGGGGAGCGTGCGGCGTGACCGGGACCGTGGTGGTGGTCGGGTCGGCGAATGTCGACCTGGTCGTCGACGCGCCGCGGCCGCCGCGGGCCGGGGAGACGGTTCTCGGTGGGCGGTTGCGGCGCAGCCCCGGCGGCAAGGGCGCGAACCAGGCCGTGGGGGCCGCGCTGGCCGGGGGAGCGCACACGACGTTCGTGGGTGCCCTCGGCGAGGACGAGGCCGCGGACCTGCTCCTGCTGTCACTGGGTGGCGCCGGCGTGCGAACGGACCTCGTCGCGCGGACGAAGGCGGCCACGGGCACGGCGTTCATCACCGTGTCGCCCGACGGCGAGAACGCGATCGTCGTCGCGCCGGGAGCCAATGAGCGCGTGCGGATCGGTGAGGTGGAAGCCGCGCGGATCGCGGTGGCCGACGTCGTGCTGGCGCAGCTGGAGATCCCGCTCTCGGTGGTGCGCGCAGCCGCGGCCGCGCGCAGGCCGGGGGCACTGTTCGTGCTCAACGCCGCGCCTTCGCGGGAGCTGCCGGCCGACGTCTGGGCCGCGCTCGACGTGCTCGTGGTCAACGAGCACGAAGCCGCCGACCTCGGTGGCCTCGAAACCCTGCTCGGCCGCGTGCCGGCCGTCGTGGTCACGCTCGGCGGCGACGGTTGTCTCGTCGCCGAACGCGGCCGGGAAACCGTGCGCGTGCCCGGGATCCGGGTGACCACAGTGGACACCACCGGAGCCGGCGACACGTTCTGCGGAGTGCTCGCCGCGGGCCTCGCCCAAGGGCGAGCGCTCGCCGAGGCCGCGCGTGTCGCGTGCGTGGCCGGTGCGCTCGCCGTCACGCGGCCCGGTGCGCAGGCCGCCGTTCCCACCGCTGAAGAGGTCGCAGCACTCGCGGCCGGAGAAAAGGTGCGATGACCACCCCGTTCGACCCCCTCGTGCCGCGCCCGATCGACCGGCCGGCCGAGGTACCCCTGACCCCGCTCACCGAGGAGCAGCTCGTCGCGCTCGACGAAGCCAAGATCTTCGCCGCGCCGAGCGACCCCGCCGACCGGCCGGCGTGGCGCGAAAACCTGCGGCGCTGGCGCGAGGACTCCCGTCGGCGCCACGGCTACACGGGCGAGGCCTACGACCGGCCCGGGGCCGCGTGGGCGGCTCGCTGCCACACCGTCGCGCAGGTCTGGCTGTGGGACGAGCTGCTGTACTCGTTCGCCGACGGCAAGTTCACCCCCGACCGCTTCCTCGCCGACGCCCGCGAACGCTTCGGCGGCCTCGACGCCGTGGTGCTCTGGCACGCCTACCCCGTGATCGGCCTCGACGACCGCAACCAGTGGGACTTCTACCGCGACGTCCCCGGACTGACCGAGCTCATCGCCGCGCTGCACGACGCCGGCCTGCACGTGTTCGTGGACTACAACCCGTGGGACGTCGGCACCCGCCGCGGCGCCGACGACCTGACCGAGCTCGCCGCCCTCGTCGCGGACTTCGAAGCCGACGGCGTTTTCCTCGACACGCTCAAAAAAGCCGAACCGGGCTTCGTCGAACGGCTCGAAGCCGCGCGGCCCGGCATCGTGCTCGAGGGCGAGTCGAAGCTGCCGGTTGAGCGCATCGCCGACCACACGGCGTCCTGGGCCCAGTTCTTCGCCGACTCGCCCGTGCCCGGCGTGCTGCGCGCGCACTGGTACGAGCGGCGCCACATGCAGCACCACGTGCGCCGCTGGCACCGCGACCACTCCGAGGAGCTGCAGTCGGCGTGGCTCAACGGCGCCGGCGTGATGGTGTGGGAGGTCGTGTTCGGCGTGTGGGTCGGTTGGTCCGCCCGCGACGCCGCGACCGTGCGGCGCATGGTGACCGTGCAGCGCGCGGCGGCCGAGGTCCTGCTGAAGGGGGAGTGGACCCCGCTCGCCGAGCTGGCACCCGAGGCCGATGCCGCCGGGGTCTACGCGTCGAGCTGGGCGCTCGACGGCGTGACACTGTGGACACTCGTCAACCGCGGGGACACGGACTACCGCGGCCCGTCGGTGGCGGGCCGGGATCTGCTCGGCGGCGTGCCCGCGCGGGGCATCGGCGCGGTGCTGCGGCTGGCGGAGGGTGCGCCCGAACCAGCGTGGCTGCCGAGCCTGCTCGACGCACTGAAGGAAGCACCGCACGACGCCGACTCCCGTTTCCCGCACCGGATCGCCGCGCGGGTGAGTCCACAACGGACTTCCGGTGCCCCCGACTCGGACGCGGTGAAGGTGCCGGCCGGCCCGTACGTGCTGACCGTGCGCTACCAGGCCCGCGAAACCGGGATGTACCAGGGCGCGCCCTACGTCGACGAGTGGAAGCCTCTCCCGCCGCGGTTGCACGACGCCCGCACCCTGCAGCGCGAGGGTGAGCTCGCCAACACCGTCGCCGTGGCCGCCACGGAGGTGACGCAGGCGCAGTTCGCGGAGTTCGTCGCCGCCACCGGCTACCGGCCCACGCAGCCGCACCGGTTCCTGTTGCACAGTAACGAGTCCGATGCACCGGTGACCTATGTGGACCTCGAGGACGCCCGGGCGTACTGCGCTTGGCGCGGCGGTCGGCTGCCCACCGAGGACGAGTGGCAGCTGGCGGGGGAGACCGGTGGCCTGCGCCGCGGCGAGCCCGCTGTGTGGAACTGGACGGAGAGCGAGCACTCCGACGGGCGCACCCGCTTCGTGATGCTCAAGGGCGGCAGCGACTTCCGCGCCGAGGGCTCCGAGTGGTACGTCGAGGGTGGCCGGCACGCGCCGGACGTGAGCGTGAAGCTGCTGCTGCCCGGTCTGGGCCTCGCGCGCGCCGCGACGGTCGGCTTCCGGTGCGCCTGGGACGTGACGGCATGACGACATCCCGGGACCCCGCCGGCGGCGCACTGGCCGGGCTGCGGGTGGTGGACGCGTCGACGCTGTTCGCCGGGCCGATGGCCGCGATGCACCTGGGCGACATGGGTGCCGACGTGGTGAAGGTCGAACACCCGAGCCGGCCCGACCCGTCGCGTTCGCACGGGGTGGCGAAGGACGGCGTGAACCTGTGGTGGAAAACGCTCGGGCGCAACAAGCGCACCGTCACCGCCGACCTGGGCAGCGAAGGCGGGCGTGAGGTGTTCCTCGCGCTGGCCGCCGAGGCCGACGTGGTGATCGAGAACTTCCGCCCGGGCACGTTGGAGCGCTGGAACCTCGGCTACGACGTGCTTTCGGCCCGCAACCCGAAGCTCGTGCTGGCGCGGGTGACCGGGTTCGGCCAGTTCGGCCCGTACCGCTCGCGACCCGGCTTCGGCACCCTCGCCGAGGCGATGAGCGGGTTCGCCGCCACGACGGGTGAGCCGGACGGCCCGCCGACGCTGCCACCGTTCGGCCTGGCCGACGGCGTCGCTTCCCTGGCCACGGCGTACGCGATCATGGTCGCGCTCGCCGCCCGCGCGACCAGCGGGCGCGGGCAGGTCGTGGACACGGCGATCATCGAGCCGATCCTCGCCATGCTCGGCCCGCAGATCACCCGCTGGGACCAGCTGGGCACCGTGCAGCCGCGCACCGGCAACCGGTCGATCAACAACGCGCCGCGCAACACGTACCAGACGTCCGACGGGCAGTGGGTCGCCGTGTCCACCTCGGCGCAGTCGGTGGCCGAGCGCGTACTGCGCCTGGTCGGCCGGCCCGACCTCACCGAACAGCCGTGGTTCGCGCGCGGCGCCGACCGCGCGCAGCACGCCGACGAACTCGACGAGGCCGTGGGCGGCTGGATCGCGGCGCGCACGCGCGACGAGGTCGTCGCCGCGTTCGAGCAGGCCCAGGCGGCGGTCGCGCCGATCTACTCGGCCGAAGACATCGTCGAGGACCCGCAGTTCCGCGCGCTCGGCACGATCCACGAGATCGACGACCCGGAGCTCGGCCCGATGCTCATGCAGGGCCCGCTGTTCCGGCTCTCGGACAACGACGGCGTGATCGGCTTCACCGGCCGCGCACACGGCGCCGACACCGACGCCGTGTTGAAGGAGCTGGGATTCTCGGCCGAGCGGATCGCCGAGTTGCGTGAGGGGGGTGCGGTGTGAGCGTGCCTGCGTTGGCGTTGTTGCGTGCGCCGGCCGACCGAGCTGACCGCGTGGAGAAGGGGTTGGGGTGCTCGGCCGAGCGGATCGCCGAGTTGCGTGAGGGGGGTGCGGTGTGAGCGCTCCCGCGCTGACGTTCCTGTACGCACCCGCCGATCGGCCCGACCGCGTGGAGAAGGCGCTTGCGTCGGAGGCCGACGTGGTGCTGGTCGACCTGGAGGACGCCGTGGCGCCCGCGCACAAGGCTGCGGCGCGGGCGAACGTCGTCGAGCTGCTGGCGGGTCTGCCCGTGCAGCGGCGGGTGCAGGTGCGGATCAACCACCCGAGCACGCCGTGGCACGCCGACGACGTCGCGGCGCTCGCTGGGCTGCCGCTGCCGGTCGGGGCGCGCATGCCGAAGGTCGAGTCGGCCGAGGAGGTGCTGGCGCTCGCGGCCGTGTTGCCCGGGCGGGAGCTGCACGCGCTGATCGAGTCGGCGCTGGGGGTGGAGCACGCGTTGCAGATCGCGACCGCTTCGCCGCAGATCGCGTCGATCGGTCTCGGCGAGGCGGACCTGCGGTCGGACCTGGGAATCGACGACGAAGCCGGCCTCACGTGGCCGCGCAGCCGCGTGATCGTCGCGGCGCGGGCGGCGCGCCTGGTGCCGCCCGCGATGTCCGCGTACACCCACGTGCGCGACCTCGACGGCCTGGCCGCTTCGTGCCGTGCCGGGCGCGCGCTCGGCTTCCGCGGCCGCACGGCGATCCACCCGGTGCAGCTCGCCACGATCCGCGCCGCGTTCCTGCCGAGCGCCGAGGAGGTGGCGCGGGCTACCGAGGTCGTCGCCCGCGTCGCCGACGCCACCGCGGCCGGCGTCGGCGCGATCGCCCTGGCCGACGGCACGTTCCTCGACGTCGCGATGGTCGAGCGCGCCCGCACCGTGCTGGCGCTGGCCGAGCGATCCTGAACACAGGCGGCGGCGGTCCTGTTTCGACTACTCTGGGACACGACCGTGTGTCGGATTTCGAAGGGAGGGCCCATGACCGACGAAGAACTCGTCGTCGAGTTCGCACTGCGGCGCCTGGACAATCCCGACCTCGACCTGGAGGAGATCGCGGCGCTCGTCGTCCGCCGCCTCGGCCCCGACCTCATGCTCGACTTCGCCGCCCAGAACCTCGCCACCCGCGGCGAACTACGCGCCGCGGTCTTCCCCGCGGCGGTCGAACACGTGCTTCGCGTCGTCCTCACCCTCCGCGGCCGCAGCGACTGACCGCCGTTTCCACGGACTCCGCCCACCCGCGAACGCCCACACCGCGATCACCGGGTCGCACCACGCGCACCCGAACGACGAATCCGCCGCGAACGGCAGGATCGGCGCCCCCTTCAGGTGGTGTACGACGTCCCACGCGGTGTGCAACAGCCACCCGATCCCGATGAACGTCCACGAATCCAGCCCCCGCCACGCCACCACGGTCATCACGGCGCAGAACACGACCTCCCCCGCCCCGAGCCCGCCGCCGGACAGGTAGGCCGCCCCGGCTCCGGCGACCATCAACGCGTTGATCCGCTGCCGGTTGGGCTCGGGGATGAGGGACGAGAGCAGCACGTACCCGACGCCGATGAGGATCGGGAGCAGGACTTCGGTCATGTCCGCCACGGTAGGAACGCCGTGGGGTGCAGGCGATGGGCCTTCGCGCCAGACCTCCGCGGGTTTTCGCCAGGTGGCGGGAATTCGCTGCCGTCCGGCGGGATCAGCGGGGTTTCGGCGAGACGGCCCGGCGACGCCGTGGCCAGATCGGCAGCCGGGTGCCTCGGCGGGTGATGTAGAGGGAAGGGATCAGGGGGAGAGCCGGGGTGAGACCGCCGGCGGTGGAGGCGTCGGGACGGGTGGTGGTGGGGGACATGGCTTCCTCCGGGTTGTCCTGAATGGATTGTGGTCTGTGGACGGTCCCTACGCCGCGGCCACCGCGGGGTCGTCGTCGAGGGATGTCGTGGTGCGCTGGGCGAAGGCGGCCACGCGGTCGCGGGCGCCGGTGATCACCGTCGTGAGCGTGGCGAGGTCCGGGGGCCCGTCGTGGCGTTGGTCGTTGACGAAGAAGGTCGGGGTGCCCGCCACGCCGCTCAGGTCGGCGGACTCGACGTCGCGCTCGACGTGGGAGGCGAAGCGGCGGTGGAGGAGGTCCTCGCGGAAGCGGGGGACGTCGAGCTGGAGCTGGTGGGCGTAGGAGACCAGGGCGTCGAAGTGGAGGTCGCTCTGGTTGGTGAGCAGCAGGTCGTGCATGGGCCAGAAGGCGCCCTGCGCGCCGGCCGCCTCGGCGGCTTCCGCGGCCAGCTGGGCGTGGGGGTGGATGTCGTGCAGGGGGAGGTGGCGCCAGACGTAGCGGATGTCGCGGTTCTCCGCCAGCAGCTCGCGGGCGGTCGGGGCCGCCATGCCGGTCCAGGGGCATTCGAAGTCGCCGTATTCGACCACGGTCACGGTGGCGTCCTCCGGGCCGCGGACGTGGTCGCGGGTCAGGTCCACGGGGCCGACCAGGTCGGTCAGCGCCGGGGCATCGCCCAGGAGCGCGCGGGTTCGGACGGCTTCCGGCAGCGCCGCGGTGGCCTTCTGCACCACGAACGTCAGCAGCGTCGCACCCGCCGCGGCGGCCAGCACGCCGAGCTTCGCCTCCTCGAGCTCCCGGCCGGTGAACGCCAGGTCGGCGATCAGGAGTGACACGGTGAACCCGACGCCCGCCATCGCGCCGCCGCTCAGCACGCCCGCCCAGCCGACCTGCGGCCGCAGCGCACCGCCGCTCACCCTCGTCAGCAGCCACGACGTGCCGAACACCGCGATCGGCTTCCCCACCACGTATGCCAGGAAGATGCCGACGGTGATCGGCGCCGTGACGGCCGCCGCGAGCACCTCGGTGTTCACGCTGATGCCGGCGTTGGCCAGCGCGAACAGCGGCACGACCGCGTAGCTCGTGACGCGGTGGAACGCGTGCCGCAGCCGGGCGTTGGCCGACAGCGTCGCGCTCAGGCTCCTGCTCGCCGAGCTGGCCGTCTCCGCGGTCGGCTGCTCGCGGAACAGCCGCACCAGCGTGGTCGCCTCCTCCAGCGAATCGCGCTTCGGCACGTACGCCGACGTGGCCAGCCCCACCGCCAGCCCGGCCACGACCGGGTCGATCCCGCTGGTCAGCAGCGCGCCCCAGACCGTGAGGGCCAGCACGGTGAACACCGGCTTGCGGTAGCGGTAGTCGAGCCGCCGGCTCGCCAGCACCCCGGCGTACGCGCCCGCCGCGATCCCGACTGCCATCAGATCCACGTGGCCGCTGTAGGCCAGCGCGATCACCACGAGCGCCACGATGTCGTCGACCACGAACACCGTGAGCACGAACGTGCGGATCCGCTCCGGCGCACCCCGCCCGACCACGGTGAACACCCCCAGCGCCAGCGCGGTGTCGGTGGACATCGCCGCACCCCAGCCGTGCGCGCCGGGCCCGCCGCCGTTGAGCGCGAGGAAGATCAGCACCGGCACCGCCATGCCGGCCAGCCCGGCGACGGCGGGCAGGACCAGACGCCGACGGTCACGCAGGTCGCCGAGGTCGAACTCGCGCCGCGCCTCCAGTCCCGCCACCAGGAAGAACAACGTCATCAGGCCGCTGTTGACCCAGTCGCGCACCGGCAGCGCCACCCCCAGCGGCCCGATCCGCACGCTGAGCACCCAGCTCCACACCGCGTCGTACGCGCCGGGTGCCAGGTTCGCCCAGGCCAGGGCCACCGCGATCGCCGCGACGAGCACGCGCGCGCTGCCGGACTCCGTGCGCAGGAAGGTGCGCAAGGCACTCGACGACGGCCCGGACATCGACATGGGGAGAGCGCTCGGCTCGGGTGCTGGGTGCATCTGTGTCACGGTCACTTCTAACCCCTCAAGTGGCTGCTGGTAGTTAGAACTGAAACATGGTATAACTAACCTGTCAAGAGGGGTTGTAAGAGTTAGGCAGGATTGGAAAGGTTGGGCAGGGTGGACACCACGACGGAGGACGACGAGACGCTCGTCCTGAATCTGCTCAACACCACCGCGCTCGACGGCACGACCCACGACGACCTCGCCGCCACCGAACCCGCCCTGCAATGGCTCACCGCCCACGGTCAACCGGCGACCGAGCAGGAGCGGCGCACCCTCCTGGACCTCCGCCCGATCCTGCAGGACGTCGTCCGCGGGCACGCCCGGCCGGCCGCGGTCGCCCGCTTCGTCGAAGGCGTCGGTTACCACGCGAACCTCGGCGAAAACGGCATCGACTGGACACTGCACGCCCCGCCCGGCCGCGAAACGGCCGCGCGCGTGGTCCTCACCTGGGCCGCGCTCGGCGAGTCCGGCCGGCTGCGCGCGTGCGCGAACCCGGAGTGCCGGCGGTTCCTCGTCGACCACAGCCGGGCCAACACCGCCCGCTGGTGCTCGATGTCCGCGTGCGGCAACCGGTTGAAGGCTCGCCGGCACTACCTCCGCGTGCAACAGTCCGAAGTGGACTGAACGGGCGGCTTCACTCGTTGTGCAGCACCGAAGCTATCGGCAGCCGCGCCGCCCTGCCCGCCGGGATCACCGCGCCGAGCACCGCGATCGCGATCCCGGCCCGCCCGAGCAGCACCAGCGTCGGCGCGCGGTAGACGTCGATCACGAACCCGAACACGTCCGACTGCGCCGCGCGCAGCATGGCCGGCCCCACCAGCCGGTGCACGAAGAAGCCGAGCGGCAGCCCGATCAGCCCACCGGCCACGCCGAGCGCGGCCGTGGACGTGATCATCATGACCGTCACCTGCCGCGGGGTCATCCCGATCGCCTTGAGCATCCCGAGGTCGCGGCGGCGTTCGTGGGCGTTGAGCGCCACGGTGTTGAACACCCCGAGCGCCGCGACGATCGCCAGCACCAGCGTGAGGATCGACGCACTGCTCACCAGCACCACCGCCTGGGAAGACGTTCCGTCGCGCGGGGGAGCGGCGTCCAGCCCGGGATCCTGCGCCTTCGCCGCGGCCACGAGGGCCTCGCGCGAGGTGCCAGGGCCCAGCTGCACGTCGTAGGAATCCGCGCGGGCGCCCGGTGCGAGCAGGTCGAGCGTGGACCAGTCGGCGTAGATCGTGTCGGCGTTGTTGGTCAGCGTGACCCCGACGAACGTCACCCGCGTGCGATTTCCGCCCAGCTCCACCGTCACCGTGCCGCCGAGGGAAAGCCCGCGTTCATTGAGGAACCGCGACGGCGCCGTGGCTTCCCCCGGTCGCGCCGCGCAGCAGTTGCTGCCCTTCGGCGAGGTCGCCGCGGCTCTGGCGCAAGCGTCGGGGTGGCCCATCCGCCACGTCGACGCCGACCTCGACCAGCACCGCGCCCACTTCGCGCGGTCGGGCCGCCCGGCCGCCTGGGTCGAGCACATGATGCACTTGTTCGCCCTCGTCCGGGCCGATGTCTTCGACGGCGTGACCGACCACGTCGAACGGCTCACCGGACACGCGCCCCGCTCGCTCGGCGACTACGCCCGGGAGGTTTTCGCGTAGCCGGTCACGACGGCGCGGGCACCGCGAAGACCTCCGGGTGTTTCACCAGCTCCACCCTCGTCCGGCGGATGTGCAGCTCCAGGATCCGCTCGGCCGAGGTGTGGTCGCGCTGGCGCAGGGCCTCGATGAGCAAGCGGTGCTCCGCGCGGATGATCCAGTTGCGGCGTTCGCCGGCGAGGCGGATGAACGCGCGGCGGTAGTGCTGCGTGGTGTCCCACAGGCGGTTGAGGATGGCGGCGAGGTCGTGGGCGTCGTGGTGGCGGTAGACGGTCCAGTGCAGCCGCCGGTCGAGCACGAGGAACTCCTCGACGTCGGTGGTCTGCTCGATACGGTCCTCGATCGCCTCGAGCTCGTCGATGTCCTCATCGGACAGTCGTGGTGCGGATTCGGCCAGGAGCAAGGGTTCGAGGCGTTCGCGCATCTTGTAGGTGAGCTCGCACTCGCGCACGTCCATGGACGCGACCCACGCGCCGGAGTTGGCGCGCAGGGTCACGAGGCCACGGGACTCGAGGATGCGCAGGGCCTCGCGCACCGGCAGGCGGCTGGTGCGCAGCTCCTCGGCCAGCTCGTCCTGGATGATGCGCGTGCCCGGGGCGAGGCGGCCGTCGAGGATGCGCTCGCGCAGTTCGTCGGCGACGCGCTGGCTCGCCACGCCCGCGGGTACGGCCACACCGGTTCCTCTCGATCGGACGCCACCGGACGGTGGGGCAGGGCTCAGTCGAACGCCTTCGGGTCGTGGTCGAACGCCTTGCCGTTCGGATAGGACACTAGCTCACACTGCAGACCCCACGGTGACAGGAAGTACACCCAGCGCTGCCCCTCGCTCGCACCGCTGCTGGTGGTCGGCTCGCCGAGCACGCGCAGGCCGCGCCGGTGCAGGTCGGCGACGGCGGCGTCGAGGTCGTCGGTGTAGAGCGCGATGTGGTGGCCGCCGACATCGGAGTTGCGCGGCGGCACCGTCGCCTGGTCCGGCGCCTCGTACTGGAACACCTCGAAGATCGCCTGCCCGCCGAGCCGGTAGAAGTGCAGGCGCCGCATCACGGCCTTGTCGTCGACGCCGAGGTGCTCGCTCATCCAGCTGTCGTCGTGCTGGTAGGGCCCCAGCCGGTACAGGTACTCGCAGCCCAGGACGTCGGTGAAGAACTCGTGGGCCTGGTCGAGGTCCGGCACCGTGAGGCCGAAGTGGTCGACGCCCGTCACTCCGGGGAGCGGCATGAGCACACCTCCAATGGATCCATTCACTTGCTTTTCATAGCTACTTGACGGCATAGTCTCCGTCAAGACTTTAGCAATGGATCCATTCGAAGATGAGGAGCCCTGATGGCCACTCACGAGTCACTGGTCGCCGGCGCGCCCTGGATCCGCCTGGGCACCACGCCGGAGGACTGGGACCGAGCCGACCCCGACCTGTTGCTGCGCCTGCTCGGCCGGGCGCAGTGGATCCGGTCGTTCGAGGAGTACGTGCTGGAGCTCGCGGGCCAAGGTCTCGTGCACGGCCCGGCGCACTCGAGCATCGGCCAGGAGGGCGGTGCCGTCGGCTCGATCTCGCCGCTGCGCAGCGACGACTTCGTGAACGGCTCGCACCGCGGCCACCACCAGTTCCTCGCCAAGGCGTTCGGCCACGTCGCCACGCAGGCCGGCGGGCTGCCGGCGCTCGACGACGACGTGCGCACCGTGCTGCGCCGCACCCTCGCCGAGATCTGCGGCCTGGCCGAGGGATTCGGCAGCGGACGCGGCGGGTCGATGCACCTGCAGTGGCGCGAGGCCGGCGCGATGGGCACCAACGCCATCGTCGGCGGCGGTGTGCCGCAGGCCGCGGGCTTCGCCTGGAACCAGCGCCACACCGGCACCGACGCCGTCAGCGTCACCTACTTCGGCGACGGCGCCGTGAACATCGGCTCGGTGCTGGAGACGTTCAACCTCGCCGCCGCTTGGCAGCTGCCCGTCTGCTTCTTCATCGAGAACAACCAGTACGCGGTGTCCACGCCGGTGGGCACGGCCACGGCCGAACCGCGGCTTTCCGCGCGGGGCCTCGGGTTCCACATCCCGAGCTGGCAGGTGGACGGAATGGATCCACTCGCCGTGCACCTGGCGATGAGCGAGGCCGTGGACCACATGCGCGCGGGTAACGGCCCGACGATCGTCGAGGCCGAGGTCTACCGCTACTTCCACCAGAACGGGCCCTACCCGGGCAGCGCCTTCGGCTACCGCACGAAGGAAGAGGAGAAGTCCTGGCGCGACCGCGACCCGATCGACCTGCTGCGCGGCCACGTCCTGCGCCGCGGGCTCGTGGACGACGACCGGCTCAAGGCGTTCGACGAGGAGATCACCCGCACGCTGCGCGAGATCGGCGACAGCTTCCTCGAAGACGGCGCCGACGGCAAGCCCCGCATCAAGGACTCCGCGTGGCCCGACCCCGCGTTCGTCGACGTCGGTGTGCGCGGTGATCTGTCCGAACTGGACGGCAGCCGCTACGAGGAAGCCGACACGTTCAGCGGCACGCTCAAGGACCGGCGTTTCATCGACGCCGTCAGCGACGTGATCGCCCGTCGTCTGGAGACCGACGAGCGCGTGGTCGTGCTCGGCGAGGACGTCGACCGGCTCAAGGGCGGCACCAACGGTGCCACCCGCCGGGCCATCGAGACCGCGCCCGAGCGCGTGCTCGGCACGCCGATCAGCGAGAACGCGTTCACCGGCCTGGCCGGCGGCATGGCCATCGACGGCCGGACGCGCCCGATCGTCGAGTTCATGTACGCCGACTTCATGTGGGTCGCCGCCGACCAGCTGTTCAACCAGGTCGCCAAGGCGCGGCACATGTTCGGCGGCAGCGGCAGCGTGCCGTTCGTGCTGCGCAGCAAGCTCGCCGCGGGCACCGGCTACGGCTCCCAGCACTCGATGGACCCGGCCGGCGTTCTCACCACGGCGCCCGGGCTGCGGGTGGTGGCGCCGTCGAACCCGTTCGACTACGTCGGCCTGCTGAACACCGCGCTGGCCTGCGACGACCCGGTGGTCGTCCTCGAACACGTGGACCTCTACGCCACCACCGGCACCGCGCCGGTCGACGACTTCGACTACCGCATCCCGGTCGGGAAGGCCGCGGTGCGCCGCACCGGCGACGACCTCACCGTGATCAGCTACCTGTCCATGGTCGGGCACTGCCTCGAAGCCCTCGACGAGACCGGCGTGAGCGCCGACCTCATCGACCTGCGCTGGCTCGACCGCGCGAGCCTCGACTGGGACACGATCGAAGCCAGTGTCCGCAAGACGAACCGCGTGCTGATCGTGGAACAGGGCGCGATCGGCACCTCCTACGGCGGCCGGCTCGCCGACGAGATCCAGCGGCGGCTGTTCGACTGGCTCGACGCGCCGATCGAGCGCGTCACCGGCGGCGAGGCGTCGCCCAGCATCAGCAAGGTCCTCGAACGCGCGGCGATCGCGCGGACCGAGGAAGTGACCGCGGCGCTGCGGCGCCTTTCCGACTGACGCACTGGCAGCGAGGAGTTTCCGACGATGGCAACGCTGTTGCGGGTGCCCGAGGTCGCCACGGGCTCGACCGAGGCCGTGCTGAGTGACTGGCTGGTGCCCGAGAACGAGGCGTTCGACGCCGGCACGGCACTGGCCGTGCTGGAGACGGACAAGGCGGCCGTGGAGGTCGAGGCCGAAGCCGGCGCGACCGTGCTGCGGCAACTGGTGGAACGCGGCACCACGGTGGAGGTCGGTACGCCGATCGCCGTGCTGGGTGTCGCGGGGGAGGACGTGAGCGGGCTGCTCGCGGAGCTGGGCGAGCCGGCTTCGCACACCGGGACCGGAATCGGCCAGGTGGTGGAAGCTGCTGCTCCCGAGTCTGTGCCGAGTGGCGCGGCGCAGAGTCCGGCTCCGGCCGCGTCGAATGGTTCCGGTGCGCGGATCTTCGCGAGTCCGCTGGCGCGCAAGCTGTTGAAGGAAGCCGGCCTGGGACTCGACGAGGTCACCGGGACCGGGCCGAACGGGCGGATCGTGCGCAAGGACGTCGAGGCCGCGATCACCCGAGTGGCACGAGCGGCGGCGCAACCGGCGGCGCAACCGGCCGCGCACTCCGTTGCGCAGCCCTCGAAACCGGCACCGCAGGCCGAATCGGCGGCCGCGCCGGCACGTCGGGAACCGGCGGCCGGCGCGTCGTTCACCGAGGTCGTGCACTCACGTATCCGCCGCGCGATCGCGAGCCGGCTGACGATGAGCAAGCAGACCGTGCCGCACTTCACCGTGCGGCGCACCGCGCGGATCGACGCGTTGCTGGCGTTGCGCAAGGAACTCAACGCGGTGTCACCGGCGCGGATCTCGGTCAACGACCTGATCATCCGGGCCGTGGCCGTCGCGCACACCGAAGTGCCCGACGCCAACGTGACCTGGACCGAAGACGCGCTGCGCAAGTACGACTCGGTCGACGTGGGCGTCGCGATCGCGTCCGAGCGGGGTCTCGTCACCCCGGTCGTGCGCGGGGTCGAAAAGCTGGCGCCGAGCGGGATTTCGGGTCAGATCAAGGCGTTCGCGCGCCAGGCCGACGAGGGCAAGCTCAAGCAGCACGACCTCGAAGGCGGCTCGATCTCGGTGAGCAACCTCGGGATGTTCGGCGTCGACGACTTCACGGCGATCATCAACCCGCCGCAATCGTCGATCCTCGCGGTGGGCGCCGGAAAACCCGGTGCGGTCGTCGTCGACGGCGAGCTGACCGTGGCGACGCAGCTGGCGCTGACACTGGCCGTCGACCACCGCGCGATCGACGGAGCGCTGGCGGCGCAGTGGCTCGCGGCGCTCGTCGACGCTCTCGAAAAGCCCCTGCGGCTGCTCGCCTGACTCGTCCGGTTCCGCCCGCACGGTGTTCCGGCGGGCGGAACCGGCGGCAGGTTCCGGGTGTCGCCACTTCGGCTTCGCCCGCGCGCGAGGTTCCGTTCAACGACCGGCTTTAGCTTGCTGCACATGCCTGCTTGCGATTTCACCCGCCGGGACATGTTGCGCTGGACCGCTTACGCCGCCGCCGCGGCGGGTTCGGCGACCCTGCTCGATCCCGCTCGCGCCCTGGCCGCCACCGACACCTCCGGCTCCGGCACGGTCACGCCGGTCAACCTCGAACTCGTGACGCTCGCGGAAGACCGCGCCGTGATCACGTGGTACACCGGCCACGCCGGCACCGACGACGGGCTCGGCCGCATGGTACCCGCCGCCGCCGACGGCGAGGTCCGCTACGGCACCAACCCGAACCGCCTCGACCGCGTCGCCCACGACATCTCCGGCCACACGCCGTACCACTACGTCGAGCTGCACGACCTCGAGCCGGGCCAGACGTACTACTACCAGGCCCGTTCCCACGGCAAGCTCGCCGCACCCACCGCGTTCACGCTCATCGCCGGCAACGCCGTGGGCACGACGAACCGGGGCCTCGGCACGACGGGACCGTTCGAGTTCAAGACGCCGCAGCCGCCCGAGGGCAGTCACGTGTTCTCGATGGTGCTGTGCAACGACCTGCACATGGGCGAGACACAGGCAGGGCTCGTCGGCGGCCAGCCGCAGTACATCGGGATCGAGCAGGTGCCCGGCTTGCCGCCGTACCCCGAGGTGATGCTGGAATCGCTGGTGCAGGACGTGAAGCGCTTCGACCCGCGCTACCTGCTCGCCGCGGGCGACATCTCCGCCGAGGCCGTGCCGACGGACCTCAGCCGCGCGGGGCACCTGCTCTCGCGCTTCGGCCGCTACCAGGAGGACTACTTCGTCACGCGCGGCAACCACGACCGCGTGCACATCGGCGACGCGTACTCGACGTGCCGCGTCGGGCAGTGGCAGGGCAACGACTGCTTCCACGATGCGTACTTCCCCCACACCGAGCGCACGTATTTCTCGCGCGATCTGTCGGGCCTGCACGTGGTCGGCCTCGACACCTACGACAAGCCCGGCAACGGCGGTGACGCCGGCGGTCTGTCGCCCGAGCAGCTCGACTGGTTCCACACGGACCTGCGCACGCACCGCGACCAGCCGACGCTCGTGTTCGGCCACCACCCGCTCGTGGTGGAGAACTCGGCCTTCCCGATCACCCCGAGCAGCTCCGTCGAGGCGACGCAGGCCGTCCAGATCCTCGACTGGTACTCGCAGACGCCGGGCGTGTTCCTGCACCACGCGGGCCACACCCACCGCAACCACCGCTCGACCAGCCCGACGGCCCCGCGCGTGACGCTGCAGGAAGTGGCCGCGGCCAAGGAGTACCCGGGCGGGTTCTCGATCCTGCGCCTGCACACCCACGGCTATGCGCTGAACTTCTCCAAGTCCCGCGGCGCGCTCGCGCGGGAGTGGAGTGAGCGCAGCCGGCAGGAGATCATGGGGTACTGGCCGCAGTTCGCGTTCGGCAACACGGTGGCCGACCGCAACACGGTGGTCAAACGTGATCTGACGGGGTTGAAGCGGCGCTGACGCGGGGAACGGGTGCCACTGCCGGAGGGTTCGGTGGTGGCACCGTCCTGTGTGGATGGTTACGGTGGTCGGCCGGTCAAGCCGGGTGACCCGGCACCATGGTCACGCCTTCCCCGGGCCACCGGCGATCAGCCTTCGATCCGGACGCCGCCGTGCTCGCCGTCGGACAGGAATCGCGCCAGTGCCTCGCCCTCCGTGCCGACCGCAGTCCGTTCCGTTCGGCTGAGGCAGCGCAGCGGCGTCACCACCACCGTATCCGCTTCGAAGGTCCACGCCGCCGAGACGCGGCCGTCGAGGAGGGCCACGCGGGTGCCCGCGACGGACAGGGCGCGGTGGGCGTCGTCGACGATGCGGGTGCGGTCGGCGTAGCCGAGGAGGGCGTTGTCGAACGCGGGGAGGAAGCGAACGGGCGCCGGGGTGTCCGGGGTGGGGCGCGGGGCGCCGGGAAGGTCGAGCAGTTCGCGGCCGCTCTCGTCGCGGAAGGACACGAGTTCGGGCCGCAGGGCGGCGACAGCGGCGGGCAGCCCGGCGAGGCCGGACCACGCGCGCAGGTCGGCGGTGAGGGCGGGGCCGTAGGCCGCGAGATAGCGGCGGACCAGCGAAGCGCCCACGACGTCGTCGGGTTGTGCCGGGATTTCGCGACCCAGCCAGGCGGACAACGGTAGGTAGCGCGCACCGGCCCGCTGCCGCCAGACGCCGCGCGGCGGAAGTTGCACCACGGGCACGAGCGCGGCCACCAGCATCTCGCCCAACGCTCGTGGCGGCGGCTCCGGCCAGCGGTCCGCCACGGCCTGGGCGAGCTCCGGCATCGTCCGCGGCGCGCCGTCGGCCAGCACGGCGTGGCCGGCCTCGGCGAGTTCGGTGAGGTCGACGTCGGCCAGGTCGCGCCGGTAGACGCCGAGGACGCGCCGGCGCAGCATCGCGTCGTGGCGGGTGCGCCAGGCGAGGGCGTCGTCCGCGGTGACGAGGTGGACGGTGCGGCGCATGAGGTGGGTCCGGACCACCCGGCGCTCGACGAGCCGCGTCGACAGCTCCGCCGGATCGAACGCCCGCACTCGCGACCACAGGCCGGTGAACGGTTCCTGCGGCTCCTGTGCTTGCAGGCCGCACAGGTGCGCGACGGCGTCGAGCGCGGGCAGGTCGGCGCGCTCCAGCAGCAGCTGGCGGGCGAGCGTCGCGCGGTTGAGCGCGCGGGCGTCCAGGGTGGTCATGCCGCCAGCGTCGCAGCAATAGCGGTCAGGAACCGGCCGCCGGCCGCCTCACGCCGCGGCGGCCGGTCCGCTCGCCAGGGCCTGGACGCGGTTGAACGGGCCGTTGTAGTAGTTCTGGTCGCCCGGCAGGCCGCCGGTGCGGGAGAACTGCCAGATGCTCTGCTTGTCCCAGCCCGCGGGCAGCTCGCCGACCTGCGGGGCGTAGCGCGCGAGCCACAGCGGGTCGGTGTCGCCGAACCGGTTGGTGTTGCCGGTGCAGAGCTTCCACCACGACGTCGACGTGTAGATCAGCGCGCTGCGCCCGGCTTTCGCGAGGTAGGTGCGGGTGAAGTCGGCGATCCAGTTCGTCATGTCGGCGGCGTTCTTGCCGTAACAGGCGTCGCCGTAGGGGTTGTACTCGATGTCGAGCGCGCCCGGCAGGGTTTTGCCGTCGCCGCGCCAGGCGCCGCCGTGGGCGAGGAAGTACTCGGCCTGCTCGGCGCCGCCGGACACGTCCGGGCGCGCGAAGTGGTAGGCGCCGCGGATGATGCCGGCGGCGTGCGCGCCGTCGTACTGGGCGCCGAACTGGGGGTTGACGAATCCCGTGCCCTCCGTCGCCTTGACATAGGTGAACCGCGCGCCGCCGCCGCTCGCGGCCGCCCAGTCGACCACGCCCTGGTGACCGCTCACGTCGTGGCCGAGCGTCTGGTCCACGTCGACCCGGGCCAGGTCAGGGCTGCCGTGGACCCCTTCGTGGGCGGCGATCTGCGATCCGGCGTAGTTCTGCCCGGCCAGCGAGTAGTCGGCGGCCCGGGCAGGCGCCGCGGTGAGCAGTGGTCCCGCCAGCATGGCCCCGGCGGCGATCAGGAGGCCCTTCCGCCACCGGCCGCCACGGTCGTTTCCCGGCTGTGTCCGCATTCCGGCTCCGATCCTGTCACGGGCAGGTCCGTGATCATCGTGCCTGCGGTGTGGACACTTCGCGAGCCTTGTGTCACTCGATCGTGGAAGGCTCCACTGTAGACGGAGTCAGCGGCGGCCGGGAGTAAGCTGGCCCCGTCACTCGCACCCCGGCGGCGGAAGGGCAGTATGGAAGAGAGCGGGAGCGCCACTCTCGACGACGCGGCCCGGGTCTTCGCCGAGGTCCGCCCGCGGCTGTTCGGCATCGCCTACCGCATGCTGGGCAGTGCGGCCGACGCCGAGGACGTGCTGCAGGAGGTGTGGCTGCGCTGGCAGAAGGCCGACCGCTCGGTGGTCGAGAACCCGGCGGCCTACCTCGCGACGACGACCACCCGCCTGGCCATCAACGCCACCCGCACCGCGTACGCGCGTCGCGAGACCTACATCGGGCCGTGGCTGCCCGAGCCCGTCGACACGACCGCCGATCCGCAGCTGGGCGCCGAGCGCGCGGCCGCGCTGGAGGTCGCCGTGCTGATGCTGCTGGAGAAACTCACGCCGACCGAGCGTGCGGCGTACGTGCTGCGTGAAGCGTTCGACTACCCGCACGCGCAGATTGCCGACATCATCCAGACCACCGAGGTCACGGCGCGCCAGTACGTCAGCCGCGCCCGCAAGCACCTGGCCGCGCAGAAGCGCAAGCCGGTGGACGACGCCGAACGCAAGAAACTCCTCGACGCCTTCCTGGCCGCCGCGCAAGCCGGCGACCTGCCCGCGCTGGAACAACTCTTCGCCGCCGACGTGGTCAGCTACTCCGACGGCGGCGGCGTCGCCCGCGCCGCCCGCTCGGCCATCCACGGCGGCGCCACGTTGGCGAAGGTCATCCGCGCGTACCAGCCGTTCTTCTGGACGGGCGCGGAGATCGTCTACACCCACGTCAACGGCGCCCTGTCCGCGGTCCTCACCCGCGACGGCACGGTGTTCGGCGTGCTCACCTTGACCACGACGGACGACGGGATCGACCAGATCCTGTGGATGCTGAACCCGGGCAAGCTCACCGCCGCCCTGCCCACGGGCTGACCGGTGCCCTGGGCCGACGTGCAGACCCAGCTCACTGCCGCCCGCCGCTGGATCCTCGACGGGGTTCTGGCGTCGATCCGGCACTCACCGGCGTGGCGCGCCGCAGACTCTCGAGGCCGCGCTCGCCGAAGGCGCCCTCGCCAAACGCAGCCGCCCCGAACCTGCCCGAGAACCCTGAGCACCACCAAGGATCCTGAGCCCTACACCTCACCCCCCGACGTAATCCGCCAAATGCTCCCCAGTCAACGTCGCCCGCTTCGCCACCAGATCACCCGGCGTCCCCTCGAACACCACCCGCCCGCCGTCGTGGCCGGCGCCCGGGCCCAGGTCGATGATCCAGTCCGCATGGGCCATCACGGCCTGGTGGTGCTCGATGACGATCACCGACTTCCCGGCGTCCACCAGACGGTCCAGCAGGCTCAGCAGCTGCTCCACGTCCGCGAGGTGCAGGCCCGCGGTGGGCTCGTCGAGCACGTACACGCCGCCGTCGGTGCCCATGTGCGTGGCCAGCTTGACGCGCTGGCGCTCGCCGCCCGAGAGGGTGGTCAGCGGCTGGCCGAGGGTGAGGTAGCCGAGGCCGACGTCGGCCAGGCGTTGCAGGATCTTGTGCGCCGCGGGGATCTTGGCCTCGCCGTCGGCGAAGAAGTCCACGGCCTCGGCCACCGGCATCGTGAGGACCTCGCTGATGTCGCGCCCGCCGAGGCGGTACTCGAGCACCGAGGCCTGGAACCGCTTGCCCTCGCACACCTCGCACGGCGTGGCCACGCCCGCCATCATCGCGAGGTCCGTGTACACGACCCCCGCGCCGTTGCAGTTCGGGCACGCGCCCTCGGAGTTGGCGCTGAACAGGGCCGGCTTCACGCCGTTGGCCTTGGCGAACGCCTTGCGGATCGGGTCGAGCAGGCCGGTGTAGGTGGCCGGGTTGCTGCGCCGCGAGCCGCGGATCGCTCCCTGGTCCACCGTCACCACGCCGTCGCGGCCGGAGACCGAGCCGTGGATCAGCGAGCTCTTGCCCGAGCCCGCCACGCCCGTGACGACCACGAGAACGCCGAGCGGGATGTCGACGTCCACGTCCTGCAGGTTGTGCGTGTTCGCGCCGCGCACCTCCAGCCCGCCCGCCGGCGTGCGCACCTGCGGCTTCAGCTTCGCGCGGTCGTCGAGGTGCCGTCCGGTGCGCGTGCCGGACGTGCGCAGCCCTTCGACACTGCCCTCGTACACGACCTCGCCGCCGCCGCTGCCCGCGTCGGGACCCAGGTCGACGACGTGGTCGCCGATCGCGATCGTCTCCGGCTTGTGCTCCACGACGAGCACCGTGTTGCCCTTGTCCCGCAGCTGCCGCAGCAGGCCGTTCATGCGCTGGATGTCGTGGGGGTGCAGGCCGATGCTCGGCTCGTCGAACACGTACGTCACATCGGTGAGCGACGAGCCCAGGTGCCGGATCATCTTGGTGCGCTGCGCCTCGCCGCCCGAGAGCGTGCCCGACGGCCGGTCGAGCGAGAGGTACCCGAGCCCGATCTCGACGAACGAGTCGAGCGTGTGCCGCAGCGACGCCAGCAGCGGAGCCACCGAAGGTTCCTTCAGCCCGCTGACCCACTCGGCGAGGTCGCTGATCTGCATCGCGCACGCGTCGGCGATCGACAGCTTGCCGATCTTCGACGAGCGCGCCTCCGCCGACAGGCGCGTGCCTTCGCAGTCGGGGCAGGTGGTGAAGGTGACGGCGCGCTCCACGAACGCGCGGATGTGCGGCTGCATCGCTTCGACGTCCTTGGACAGGAACGACTTCTGGATCGCCGGCACGAGGCCCGAGTAGGTGAGGTTGATGCCCTCGACCTTGATCTTCGTCGGTTCCTTGTAGACGAGGTCCTCGAACTGCCGCTTGGTGAACTTCTTGATCGGCTTGTCGGGATCGAAGAAGCCGCTGCCGCGGAAGATGCGGCCGTACCAGCCCTCCATGCTGTAGCCGGGGATGGTGATGGCGCCTTCGTTGAGCGACTTGTTCTCGTCGAACAGCGCGGTGAGATCGATGTCGTTGACCCGGCCCCGGCCCTCGCAGCGCGGGCACATGCCGCCGGTGATGCTGAACGTGCGGCGCTCCTTCACCGTACGCCCGGCGCGCTCGAACGTGACCGCGCCGCCGCCGCTGATGGAGGCGACGTTGAACGAGAACGCCTGGGGCGACCCGATGTGCGGCTTGCCGAGCCGGCTGAAGAGGATGCGGAGCATGGCGTTGGCGTCGGTCGCGGTGCCCACAGTGGACCTCGGGTCGGCGCCCATCCGTTCCTGGTCCACGATGATGGCCGTGGTGAGGCCTTCGAGCACGTCGACGTCGGGCCGGGCGAGCGTGGGCATGAAGCCCTGCACGAACGCGCTGTAGGTCTCGTTGATCAGCCGCTGCGACTCCGCGGCGATCGTGCCGAAGACGAGCGAGCTCTTGCCTGACCCCGAGACGCCGGTGAACACGGTCAGGCGCCGCTTGGGGAGCTCGACGCTCACGTCCTTGAGGTTGTTCACGCGTGCACCGTGCACACGGATCACGTCGTGGCTGTCGGCGCCCTGCGGTGCGGCCGAGGGCCGGCCCTTCGCCGTGGCCTTGGTCATCGGGTCTCCCTCTGCTGAAGCGGCACTGTCGCTGGGTCGGATCGCTGGCGTCGATTGAACCAGCCGGACGGGATCGGGTGGTGGGTTCAGCGGTCCTGGAGCACGCCGAGGACGTTGCCGTCCGGGTCGGCGACGGTCGCGACCAGGCGGCCGCCGCCGACGTTCTTCGGCTCCTCGCGCACCACGCCACCGGCCGCGGTGACCTCCGCCAGCTTCGCCACGATGTCGTCGACGTGCCAGTAGGCCACCGGCGAGGGCGTGGCCTGCGGGCCGCCGTTCGGCACGAGTCCGATGTGCTGGCCGGCGGTGTCGAACCCGACGTAGTACTCGCTGTCGACCTGCGGTGCGACGCCGAGCAGCGCGGTGTAGACCTCCTTGGCCTTGCCGAGGTCGGAGACGGAGTGCAGGACGGTCTTGACACCCTGGGTGGGGGGACATGGTGGCTCCTGTCGTGGCTTCGAGTGCGTTGTCCCCGACGCTAATCGCGGCGCCGGGGCGCGCGCTTCTCGATTCCTGCTCGGTTCACCCGGAGACGGTGGGTGGTCGAGTGTGGACGGTGCGTCGCCCGGTCCGTCAGGACAGGAACTGCTTCGGGCTGAACGAGAACACCGCGTACTCCCGCTCGGCGTGCGTGAAGTCGCCGATGTGCGTCATCCCGAGATGGGTGTGCACGGCCAGCGATTTCTCGTTGGCGCGCTCGACGAACAGCACGCCCGCGGTGTGGTCGGCGAGGTGCTCGGCCACGGCGGCCAGCAGCAGCCGCACCACGCCCTGGCCGCGGTGGGACGGTGCGACGGTGACGGGGCCGTACAGGAACACGCCGTCGGTCAGGCCCGCGGCGCGCGCGACCTCGACCGTGCGCCCGGGCGGGCCACCGAAGCCCGACCCGGACGGGGAGGTGAGAGCGACGCCGGCCGCGTCTCCGTCGGCTTCCGCGAGGTAGATGCCGGTGGTCGTGTCGAAGGCGCCGAGTCGTTCCTCGGTGAAGCTGCCCTGCACGAAGCCCTGCGCGGCGCGTTCGGCGGGGGAGAGGTCGAGCCCGCGGGCGCCGTTGAGCAGCGCGAGGACGGCGGGGCGGTCGGCAGGGCCGGATCTGCGTACCGAGATCGTCACGTCCTCACCCTAGCGAGGAAGGCGTGACCAGGACCACGCGACAACAGTGTCGCTTGCATTGTTGACAATCCAAGCGACACCTTCGTACCCTGGTGTCATCACGAAGGGACGGCCATGAAGAGCGAAGAGGTGGAGCTGCACCTGCGGGAGCGGCTGTTGCGCGGGGACTTCACGCCGGGCAGCCGGCTGCCGGAGGTGAAGCTGGCCGCCGAGCTCGGCACCACGCGCAACGCCGTCCGGTCGGCCCTGCTGGCGCTCGAGGCGCGCAAGCTGGTGGAGCGGATCCCCAACGTCGGCACGGTCGTGGCGAAGGTCGATTTCGACCGCGTCGAGGAGATCTACGACGTCCTCGAAGTGCTGGAAGGTCTGGCCGCGCGGCTCGCGGCGGAGAACGCCGAACCGGGCGACTGGGGGCAGCTGCAGGAGCTCTTCGCGCCGGGCCGGCTCGACGAGGCCGCCGCGAGCGGTGACCTCGAGACGTTCCTCGCCGCCATCGACCGCTACCGCGACACCGTGATCCGCCTGGCGGACCAGGTTTTCCTCGCCGAGACCCTCGCCGGCGTGCAGGACCAGGCACACCTGTTGCGCCGCCGGATCCTGATGACCCCGGGCCGCATGGAGGAAAGCCTCGCCGAGCACCGCGAGATCATCGGCGCGCTCGTGGCCGGTGACGCCGCTCGGGCCGAAGAACTCAAGCGCCACAACATGAAAACCGCGCGCAAGCGGTTGCGCCGCTACCGCGATTTTCTCGTCTGACCGAGAAGGACTGCCATGCCGAACACCCCGAACGAGCGCAGGAAGGCGTTGAAGACGCTCCTCGCCGGGCCGGATCCGCTGGTGCTGCCCGGCGCGTACGACGCGTTCAGCGCCCGCCTCGTCGAAAAGGCCGGATACCCGGCGACCTACCTGGGCAGCTTCGCCGCCGCCGCGTCGGCGTTCGGGCTGCCCGACGTCGGGCTGCTCACGCTCAACGAGATCGCCGAGCAGGCGCGCCGCGTCGCCGACGCCGTCGGCGTGCCCGTGCTCGCCGACGCGGAGAACGGGTTCTACGACGTCGCCAACGTCTGGCGTGCCGTCAAGGTCTTCGAAGACGCCGGGGTCGCCGGCGTGCACATCGAGGACAACCTCGGCGGCAAGCACACCTCGAAGCCGGCGGGGCTGCTGCCGGCCGACAAGATGGCGAACAAGGTCCGCGCGGCGGTCGACGCCCGCACCGACCCCGATTTCCTCGTGATCGCCCGTTCCGACGCGGCGTGGGTCGAGCACGACCTCGAAGGCTGCGTGCGCCGGCTGGAGAGCTACGCCGCGGCTGGCGCCGACATGGTGTTCGCCCCCGCCATCCCGGCCACCGATCTCGCGCGCGTGCGCGACCGCATCCCGGTGCCGGTGATGGTGGCCGGCGACCTGCTCGACGTGCCGGGGTCCGATGAGCCCTCCAGCACGATCGAGCAGTACGGCGCGGCCGGCGCCGACGTGATCCTGTTGTGGTACACGGTGATCGGTGCCGCGTCGAAGAACGTGACGGCGGTGCTCGACGCGCTGCGCGAAGGCGCCGATGTGGCCGCGGTGAAGCAGTACGTGACCGAGCAGCACGCGTTCGAGGCCGCGATGGGGTACGACGAGTACGAAAAGCGCAGTGCGCGGTACGCGAGCGGACAGCAGGCCCCGGCGTGAGCGAGGAGACCGTCTACACGGGAGCGCGCCTGATCACCGGCGAGCAGGTGCTCGACGACGCGGCGCTGGTCGTGCGTGACGGCGTGATCCGCGAGGTCGGCCCGGCGGCCGGAGTCACGTCGGACGGCGCCGTGGTTTCCCTGCGCGGCAAGGCGGTGATCCCCGCGATCGTGAACCCCCACGGCCACATCGGGTACCTGCGCGGGACCACGTCGGACGCGAGCTTCTACTCCCGTGCCAACGTGATCGACCACCTGCACCGGCTCGCCTACTACGGTGTGAGCACGTTCCAGTCGCTCGGCACCGACCGCGCCGACACTGAGCTCGCGGTGCGCGACGCCCAGCGCGCCGGCACCCTCGGCGAGCGCGACGTGGCGCAGCTGTTCACCGCCGGCGCCGGCATCGTCGCGCCGACGCCGGGCGACACCAACGGCGGCCCCTTCTTCGCCGCCGACGCCGTGCACGAGGCCACCGGGCCCGACGAGGTCCGCGCGTTCGTGCGCGGGCTGGCCGCGAAACGGGTCGACGCCGTGAAGTTCTGGCTCGACAGCCGCCACGGCACCAAGGAGAAGCTCGCCCCGGAGATCTACGAGGCCGTGATCGACGAGGCGCACGCCCACGGCATCACCGTGGCCGCGCACATCTACACGCTCGAAGAGGCGAAAGCCGTGATCCGCGCGGGCGCCGACATCATCGCGCACCTGCCTCGCACCGGTGCCGACGACGAGCTCGTCGCGCTGCTCAAGGACCACGACGTCGCGGTGTTCACGTCGATGGCCATCCAGCGACCGCCGGGCGAGAGCTGGCTCGACGAGCCGGCGTTCGCGGACATCCTGCCGCGCGAGGCCGTGGAGACGCTGCGCGCCACGATCCGCGCGAAGGCACCGCAACCCCTGTTCGACACCGCCGACGCCTACCGCGGCATGGAAAAGACCCTCGTGACGCTCGCCGACGCGGGCGTGCGCCTGGTGTTCTCCGCCGACACGGGGCTGCTCGCGCAGATCATCGGGTTCGCCGAGCACCGTGAGCTGGAAGCCCTGGTGGCGGCGGGGCTGTCGCCGCTGACGGCGTTGCGGCTGGCCACGGAGACCTCCGCCGAACTGCTGGGCCTGGCCGACCGGGGCTCGCTGGCGGTCGGCAAGCGGGCCGACTTCGTGGTGCTGGATGAGGATCCGCTGCGGGACATCACGGCGACGCGCCGGATTTCCGAGGTGTATCTGGAAGGCGTTCGGGTGGACCGGGAAGGATTGCGTGAAGGCTGGCGGAACGGCTGAAGCCTTGGTGTCGGTCTTGTTCGTCTCATGTGGACAGTTCGGTGGTGATCAGGGATCGATCGGTACGAGAACATGAGCGAGGGCTGGTACGCTCACCTCATGAGCGAGCCCGACCTGCACTTCTACTTCGATCCGGTCTGTCCCTTCGCCTGGATGACGAGCAAGTGGGTGCGCACCGTCGCGCGGCTCAAGCAGTACGACGTCGAGTGGCGCTTCATCTCCCTGCGCCTGCTCAACTCCCACATCGACTACGCCGCGCACTTCCCGCCGGAGTACGAGGAGTCGCACACGTCCGGCCTGAAGCTGCTGCGGGTCGCCGCGCGCATCCGCCGCGACCACGGCCCCGGCCCGATCGGCCGCTTCTACGAGACGCTCGGGCAGCACACGTTCGAGAAGGACGTCGTGCCCGGTGGTACCGCCGCGGCCGTGCACCAGGGTGTGCGCGAGCTCGCGACCACGGCGCTCGACACCTGCGACCTGCCGCACGCCTACGCCGACGCCCTCGAGGACGACGCCTGGGACGCGGTGATCCAGGCCGAGACCGACGTGGCCCTCACCCTCACCGGCAAGGACGTCGGCACCCCGATCCTGCACTTCGAGCCGCCGCGCGGCACCGCGTTGTTCGGCCCGGTGATCAGCCGGCTGCCCGACGACGACTCGGCCGTGGAGCTGTGGGACCACGTCGTGGCGCTCTCGCGCTTTCCCGGGTTCGCCGAGCTCAAGCGCAGCCTGCGCGAGCGGCCGCAGCTGCCGGCCTTCGGCGTCAGCGCCGACGAGGCCGGCAAGCAGGAGGACTGGCACGGCGGGAGCCGACGGCAGAAGAAGTAGTAGTACTGGGTACCGACGGAGATCGGTCCGCAGGTGGGGGTGTGGCACTGCTCGCAAACGGGTTCGGCGCGGCTGCCGACGGAGCTATCTTTGACAGCAATGTCAAACATGACTCCGGAGGTCACCTTGTCGAACTCGGCAGAGCTCGTCGAATCGTTCTGGAACGAGGTCTGGAACGCCCACAACCCCGACGCTGCGGACGATTTCGTGGTCGAGGATTTCGTGATCGTCAACGCGGGCGTGCGGATCGAGGGCCGCGAGAACTTCAAGGCGTGGATCGGCGCGTTCCTCGAGCAGGTGCACGACCTGGAGCTGGAGACCGTCGAAACCTTCGAGAACCACGACGGCAGCCGCGTCGCCTCGCGCTGGAACGTGCACGGGCGCAACAACGGCGTGCTCGGCTCCGCTCCCGACGGGCGGCCCATCTCCTTCAGCGGCACCGCCGTCTGGGAGGTTCGGGACGGCAAGCTCGTGAGCAACCACGTGGAGCGCGCTTCGCATGAGCTGTACCAGCGCCTGACCGCGGCCTGATCGCGGTGCGCTGCGGCTCGTTGCTCCTCGCGGCCGGCGGGGCGGGCGCGGTGGCCGGCGTGGCGGCTGTCGCGTTCGGACAGACCGTGGCTTTGCTGCGGACCCTGGTGTCCTCTGCTCCGGCGGTGGTGGTCGTCGTCGCGCCGGTCGTGGGGGTGCTGGTGTGCGCCGCCGTGCTCCGCCTCGTGCCCGACGCCGGCGGTGGCGGGATTCCCCAGGTGCGGCGGGCGTTTGCCGGGTCCCCGGTGCGCGGCCGGGTGGCTGGGGCCAAGGCTGCGGCGGCGTCCGCAGTGCTGGGCTCCGGTGGGTCCGGTGGGGCTGAAGGTCCCGTGGTGCACATCTCGGCCGCGCTGGGCACCGCCGTGGCCACCGCGGTCCGGTTGCCGGGGGTTTTCTTTCGTCCCGTCGCGGCGGCCGCCGTGGCCGGCGGGGTGGCCGCTTCGTTCGGGGCGCCGCTGGCGGGCGTGGTGCTCGTAGCGGAGGTGCTGGTGGACGGGCCGACCTGCGTCGAGCTGCTCGCCGTGGTGGTGGGGTCGGCCGCGGGCGCCGTGACGGGGTGGGCACTGCCGGGTTCGCCGTTGCGGCTGCCGGACGCCGCGGTGGGTGGGTTGCCGTGGGGTGCGGTGGTGGCGGGGTTGTTCGGGGTGGCGCTGGCGTGGGTGCTGTATTTCGGTGGTGCGTGGGCGGGGTGGGTCCGTGGGGCGGCTGGTTCGGGTTCGGCTCGACGGGCCCTGTCGGGTCGTGCTCGTGCGGTTGCGGATCACTCGGATGCGGTTGCCGATGGTCAGGTTCAGGGGGACGCGGGGCTCGCTGGTTCGGCCTGGTTTCGTGCTGGGCCCGGCATGGACGGCTCTGCTGCCCCTCGCGTCGGCCGGTTTCGGCGGGTCGTGGGGTGGGCCGCGTCGGACGGGGTTCGTGCGGTCATCGGTGGAGTCGCCGTCGGGCTGCTGGTGCTCGCAGCCCCCGCCGTGGCCGGTGTCGGGCAACCTGGAGTGGCGATCGGCAGTACGGCGGCGTTGCTGGCGCTGGCAGCCGGGAAGGTCGTCGCGACGGGGGTGACCGTCGGGGCGGGCGGGGTGGTGGGGACGATCGGGCCGGCGTTGTTCGTGGGGGCGGCGGTGGGGTCGGCGCTGCCCGGGGCGGGCGGGGCCGCGGCCGGGATGGCGGCTTGCCTGGCGGCGGCGTCGCGGGAGTGCGGAAGAGCGTCGTGT